>NZ_LT745763.1:3452979-3766887 GCF_900166595.1 Virgibacillus dokdonensis
GGGTCTGACTTTTTTTGCATGTTAGGAAAAGATAAGGTTTATAGGATAAGTAACATGGCGTTATGCTTGTTCCTTTTGTTCTATTCTATTCGTCGACAACGACTTCCCGTTTAGAATGAAAGAAACCTTACAGCAACTTCTATTAAAAATGCTGTTCTTCACTACTTTCCTCTTAGTAAAATAGACAAAAGCAAGGTGATGCTATGAAAAAAACATACACATTAACATTAATGGCTGTCTTTGTTGCTATTGGCACACTAGCAGCACAATTTCTTTGGTTTCCTGCTGGATTTGCCAAAGCGTACCCCGTGCAACATGCTGTTAATGTGATGGCAGCTATTACGTTAGGACCTGGACCTGCTGTAATAATAGCTTTTATGATTGGTCTGTTACGAAATATGCTAGGACTTGGAACTTTATTAGCATTTCCAGGAGCCATGGTAGGAGCATGGTTTGCAGCTTTACTGTATCGTAGATTTGAGAAGAAACGATGGGCTGTCATTGGAGAAAGTATAGGGACTGGAATTGTAGGATCCTTGCTTGCCGTACCCATTGCTCGCTTATTCATGGACAGTAGTGCCGGAGCTCTATTCTTTGTCCCGTCATTTTTAGCAAGTAGCATTTCTGGAGCTTTTTTAGGGTGGTTTATTGTTTCACGCGTGAATACAGATAAGCTGATTCGTATACAAAGGCAGTATTAAACTGGCTTTAAGTCCAAGACTATATGATAACTATTTATATGTTTGGGAATCATTCTAGATAGTAGTTCGCTCGAAAATGAGCCATCATGGTTCACGAAATATACTGGCAATTATATAAAGAAAGGAAGCGAATAATTTGAAACCAATTCCATGTGCATTAACGATTGCAGGAACTGACCCAAGTGGAGGTGCAGGTATTCAGGCAGATCTGAAAACATTTCAAGAGTTAACTGTTTATGGTATGTCCGTCATCACATCGATTGTTGCACAAAATACAACTGGTGTACAAAATGTCCACCATATCCCTATTGATATGATAGATGAGCAATTGCAATCTGTTTTTTCTGACATGCCTGTACACAGTCTAAAAACAGGCATGATTGCCAATGAATCGATGATGCGCGTCATCCAAAAACAACTTACTAGTACAGACGCATACTACGTCATGGACCCTGTTATGGTTGCTACTAGCGGCGATCCTTTAATTGCCGAAGAAGCAAGAGATTATTTAAAAGAACAGCTTCTACCTTTAGCAACTGTTGTTACGCCAAATATTCCAGAAGCAGAATTTATTACTGGCAACAAAATCCATGATGTTAACGATTTACAAGAAGCAGCCAAAGAAATGGTGGATAAACATGGTGCTCGGGCTGCCCTAGTAAAAGGTGGACATATGCATGGAGATGCCATTGACTATTTATATGATGGACATAAGATGCATACCTTTCACTCCAAACGCTTTGACACAACAAGTACGCATGGCACTGGTTGTACGTACTCGGCAGCCATTACCGCTCATTTAGCTAAAGGCCTGCCGTTATATGAAGCGGTAAAAGAGGCTAAACAATTTGTTACAGCAGCTATTAAGCATTCTTTCCCATTAGGCGCTGGGAACGGCCCTACCAACCATTGGGGAATTCGTGAAGAAAGGGTGAAACAATGAATACATCAATTATAGAGCAAGTTAGGGAGGCCAATCCGTTAATTCACAATTTGACAAATGAAGTCGTGATGAATTTTACTGCTAATGGTTTACTAGCTTTTGGGGCTTCACCGATTATGGCAAAAGCAACAGAAGAAGCAGAAGAAATGGCGTCCATTTCTAATGGTGTGCTTATAAATATTGGTACATCAACATTGACAGAGATACCAGCAATGAAGCTTGCTGGTAAAGCCGCCAACAAAAAAGACATCCCAGTAGTACTAGACCCTGTTGGCATTGGCGCCACATCATTTCGTAAAGATGTCGTTAAACAATTATTACAAGAAGTACAATTTACTGTTATTAAAGGAAATGCAGGCGAAATGGCTAAGCTAGTTGATATGCCATGGGAAGTAAAGGGGGTAGAATCTGTCGGAGATGGTGATGGAAAAGAGATTGCTAAAAAAGTAGCCAACATGTATCATACGACTGCTGTAGTAACAGGAGAGACGGACTATATTTGTAGTAACAATGAAACGGTAATAGAAAACAGAAGCGGGCATGTCTATTTGGAAAAAATCACAGGTGCTGGTTGTTTGCTAGGCTCTATTATAGCAGCTTGTCTAGCTACAAATGCGAAAGTAGAAGAACAGGCATTTGCAGCCGTACATTTTTATGGATTAGCAGCCGAGTATGCTGCTAATCAAGAGCATGTTCAAGGTTCTGGCAGCTTTCTTCCAGCCTTTATTGACGCATTGTCCAATGGAATAGATCAGCTTAACATCAAGTAATATGTCTTTCGCAAGAGCTAAACGTTAAGTAAATAAGGAGGCTAGAAGCTTGCATTTACAAAAAGCTTTACGTAAATATTTCATCATGGGAAGCCAAAATTGTGATCGAGACCCGAAGCAAGTTTTAAAAGAAGCGATTCAGGCAGGTATTACAGCTTTTCAATATCGGGAAAAAGGATCTGGTGCTTTATCTGGCATACAAAAAACGTTATTAGGAAAAGAATTGCGCAATATCTGTCGCCAACATAACATTCCGTTTTTTATTAATGATGATGTAGAGTTAACAGCAGTTTTAGATACAGATGGCATACATGTCGGTCAAGATGATAAGCACGCAAAAGAATTGCGCCAACAGTTTCCAAATAAATGGATTGGTCTTTCTGTTTCCAACCTGGAAGAACTGCATGCCAGCCCGCTGGATTACGTCGACTATCTTGGCGTGGGCCCCATTTTCGCAACTTCTACAAAAGAAGATGCAAAGATGGCAGTAGGTACAGGCTTTATAACAGAAGTAAAACGGCTATACCCCAACATGCCAATTGTTGGTATAGGCGGAATTAACACTGAAAATGCAGCAGCTGTTATGGAAGCAGGCGCTGATGGCGTTTCTGTTATATCGGCAGTTACTAAAGCTCCCGATATACAAACAGCAGTCGCAAATCTATAAAGGAAGCCAAACCAATTAGATAAACTTGGCTTGTCGCCAAGTCTTATGGCGAATGGCATAGTTTTTCTTATACTATAAACATTTAAACTTTTATACTTTCCTATAGTGGAACAAAGGATCGGGGCGCCCGGTTAGCAACGTAGCGACTGGAACGAAGCAAACGAAAGTTCTAAGAATCATGCTGCTGCAACAGGAGTATGCCGGCGCCCTCCGGCAAGCCCATCATTAGTCGGACTTCCTATTTAGTACGAACCGATGACGACTTAGCTTCGGGCAATGGAGTGAAGTCGCCTAGTTGCTGGGCGCTTGCGCCAGACGTGGCTAAATAACTTAGTAAGTTTATCCACAGCTGCAAGATTTTCTAATCTCCTTGACAATAAAAAAACAGCAGCGTTTTGATTCTACTGTTTTTTTATTGGTTTAAGGTGTAGCAACTCGTCCATCATTGTGAACTTCAGCGTCTCATTGGGAACTTCGAATAACTAGCTTGTGAACTTCAGCGACTTTTCATGAAACTCAAGCGAAATTAGATGAACTTCAGCGACTTTACATATTTCTACAGTCTCAGCGGGCCATGCGCTCCCACACTGAGGCTTTATCTGTCATTAGGAAGCTTTAACGATGATCTGCGTAAATTGCCATGGCATCACGCATAAAAATGGCTAATCCTTCCCCAAATTGATCCATATTTCTCTGAAAACGTTCGTCTTCTACATACATTTTTCCTAAGCCTTTAAAAGCGTCGTAAGAATAGGTTCCTATATGATTTAACAGTTGATACCATTCTCCAATTCGCTGTTGTGCAATGTCTGAAGCAGGATCTTCATTACGAATCTCTGCCAGCCTGCGATACAAATCGTTCATGATTTGTTGCAAGTTTTCTTCGTCCTTTAATTGTTTAATCTTGGCATTTGCTTTGTCAACAGCTTCATTCCCCCAACGCTCACGCGCTTCTTGCTCGTAAGGGTTGTTACTAAAATCAAAGCCTGCAAAGCGTTCCTTGTTGCTCATGTTCATTTCCCCTTTCGTATGTTGAATCGTTTTTTGAATCGTTTCTAGCATCGTATCAATTTGGCTTCGTTTAGCAAGCAATCGTTCGCGATGCTTTTCTAACGCTTCAACTTGATCAAAGATAGGATTATCTAAAATGGCTTTTATTTTTTTCAAAGGAAAGCCAACTTCTTTATAAAATAAAATTTGCTGTAGCCGTTCCAATTCATCATCTGTATAAATGCGATAACCTGCTTCGGTTGTATGTTCCGGCTTTAGCAAACCAATGGCATCATAATGATGAAGCGTACGGATGCTAACACCAACTAAACCAGCAACTTCCTTTACTTGCAACCTATATCCCTCCCTAATTTTTTTAATAGTAAAAGCTGTCATTTTCCTTGTATTATAATCCCTAAACCCTATAGAAAAAGCATAAACGATAACGTTACGTTAGAGTCAATACCTTCTAGCAACGCTTTTCTAATTTAATTCTCATTACTCTGTTTCTCAGGATTTCCTTGTTGCTTTACGTCACTAAACTGTTCACTTGGAACTGCTCGATAAACCAAAAATGCTAAGATAACCGCAATGATCGAAATAGCAAATGCAATAAAATAAACAAACTCTACTCCTATAATCATTGCCTCATTTATTGTTTCGGGATCATTTGGAGCTGCCGATTGACTTAGATAAAGGCTTTGCCTAGCATTTAACATACTAATAAAAACAGAAACACCGACAGCCCCCGCTACGGGCTGAAGTGTTGCCATCACAGACGTCCCATGTGGATACAACCGTTTCGGTAACTGGTTTAATCCATTTGTTTCTGCTGGCATCATAATGGCAGAAACAGTGAGCATTAAAATAATATAAGCAACAATAATCATCCATGCTTCTGTATTTTCGTTTAATCTACTTAACAAGAACATCGTACTACTTAAAATAATCGTCGCAGGAATCATCATGACACGTGGTCCAAATTTATCAAATAAATGTCCCATCACAGGAGACATGACGCCATTAATGAGACTACCAGGCAATAATAGCATTCCTGCCTTAGCTGCAGTAAACGCTAAAGCTCCCTGCATAAAAATAGGTAAGATTATTTCTGAAGAAAACATCATCATAATAATAATTAAAAACATCAGCATCCCGTGCGTAAACATCGGATATTTAAATACTCGAAGATCCAAAACAGGTTCCTTTAACTTAAATTGTCTAAAAGAAAAGATGGTAATTCCCAACACACCGATAACGATGAAACTGTACACACTTGGGTTAAGGAATCCTTTTTCTCCACCTGCACTAAATCCATATATAAGTGTTCCAAAGCCTATCGTAGAAAAAACGAGCGAAAGAATATCCACTTTTGGTTTTGTAGTTTCTGAAACATTTACCAAATATTTATAAGCAAATGCTATAGAAAACAAGGTAAACGGTATAACCGTAATAAATAGAAAACGCCATCCTAAATATTCCACAATCACGCCGGATAAGGTAGGGCCAATTGCAGGTGCGAACATAATGACAAGACCTACCGTCCCCATCACTTTCCCTCTTCGATGTGGGGGAAAAATGAGCAGAAACACATTAAAAATAATTGGCATCAATAAACCAGTACCCACAGCTTGAATTAATCTACCTGTAAGTAATATGGGAAATGACGGTGCGAAAGCGGCAATAGTTGTACCCGCTGTAAATACAATCATTGTCCCTAAAAATAATTGCCTTGTTGTAAACCATTGTAGTAAAACAGCAGAAGCAGGTATAACAATGCCCATCACAAGAAGAAATCCTGTCGCCATCCATTGCACCGTTGTCAAAGACACTTGGAACTCTTTCATTAATGTCGTAAGGGCAATATTAAGTAATGTTTCATTAAGAATAGCAAAGAATGCACCAATAATTAATGACAGCATAATTGGCATTACTTTAAAATTCGGATCATCCGCTAAATATTCGTACTCTGTGTTTGTTGAACGCATTATAAAATTCCTTCCTCGTTGTAAATTATTCTTTTTTATACTATAGGAAAGTATAAAGTTTTAAGGCTTAGAGTATAAGAAAAACTTGGTTAATTGCGAAAGGCTTATGGTGAAAGCTATCATTAAACTCCAAAATTTATACTTTCTAATGTACATGAGTAAATCTAACAATCAGTAGAGTTTTCTTTCATTCCTCCACTGATTGTCACATGAACAAATCCATTTTATTTGCTTACAAAGTAAGATAATCCTATCACCACTTATTTTTATTAGCAAGCATAAGTTTTTCATGTAAATTTTTTTTAAAACAGCGAGCTATTTAGGACAGTGCGCCCATTTGTCGGAAATGAATAACAGGTAAGGCAGTTGACCCATATAGTAAACTAGACGACTCATTTATAGGAGGAAAATGTATGTACCCATATGACTATCATTATGATCCGAGCTTGGATCAGGAACGCGTTTTTCCTTTTTCCACGTTAGGAAATATGTTTTTTGGGCCAGGGCAGTCAAGCGGCACTTTTGGCCCTCCAGGGTTTCCGCCCGGTCCTCCACCTGGATTTCCTACAGGGCCAAGCGGTGGAGGTGGAATGCCAGGTTTTCCAGGTGCACCGACCAGCGGATTTCCACCTTTTCCGGGAAACCAAGGTGGTGGACCTTCAGGGCCCGGAAATCAACCACCAAGCTCTCCACCCCCGGCCTTCACACCGCAAAAATCACAAGTACAAACTTTCGCGGTTGACCCAGGAGGCATTCGTAATTGTTTATTTCGCTACACGTATATTTGGTTAAGAAGAGACGCTTTCTGGTTCTACCCTACATTCGTCGGACGAAATTCTATTGCCGGATACCGCTGGACCGGTTTCAATTGGGTTTACTTTGGCATCGACCTTAATCGAATCCAATCATTCCAATGCTTTTAGATTCATCATCTTACACCGTTTAGCAAAACTCGAATTCTCATCCATTCTTTATAGCGATATAATACCGTTTTGCTGCACAATAAACCCTACCTAACATTTTTACTTTCCCATAGTAGAGAAAACAAAAAACAGGAGCCGATTTAGATTTAACCTCTAATCGTCTCCTGTTTAGTTATTTATCATATAAAGTGCTGTGAGACTTCCAAATAGAAATATAAGTTGAATAGGCCTAATGTTATCTACTTCATTTGTTATTGAAGATTACTATCTACTCTTATATTGACTGCACAATTAAAACTGGTAAAATGTTAAAAATACTATTCTCTAAGGAGGGTTTAGAT
The DNA here is from genome assembly GCF_900166595.1 of Virgibacillus dokdonensis. Taxonomy (NCBI): domain Bacteria; kingdom Bacillati; phylum Bacillota; class Bacilli; order Caryophanales; family Bacillaceae; genus Virgibacillus; species Virgibacillus dokdonensis. Next base: position 3,460,303 of record NZ_LT745763.1, read on the forward strand.
GAAAATTCATTTTTACGATAACAAATTCAAAAATGCGATTGATAATTATGAATTAACCGAAGAACAACTTCGCTATACTAAACACCCAAAAGATTGTATACAATTAGTAAACGAGGATCTCAATCGTTATTCAATAGTAGCAATGGAAGGAAATAAACTTGTAATTTTTTTTGTCTTACATAAAAATGACGGGGTAAAACCATATTCAAATAATAATAAATCCATCTTATTAAGATCATTTTCAACTGATTTCCGTTTCCAAGGCAGAGGCTATGCTAAAAATGCATTAATTATTTTACCTAAGTTTGTTAAAGAGAATTTCACACAAACGAATGCGATTGTCTTAGCTGTTAATAGTACCAATAAGGTAGCATTAAGATTATACAAAAAATGCGGATTTGTTGATGAAGGAGTTCGAGAAATGGGGCCAAAAGGGGAACTAATAATAATGAATTACTATTTATAATCCAAAAGCAAATTAGCGTATAGATTGAAAAACAATACCTTCATTCCAGAGGTCATAGCCTTGAGCTAGAACAAAGGATTAGTGCGCTCATTTAGCAACGTAGACTAGAGCGAATTAACTAAAGTTTTAGGAATCATGCTCCTGCAACAGGAGTATGCCAGCGCCCTCCGGCAAGTCCGTCTTTCGTCGTTCCTCTTAGACACGAACGGATGATCTTTAAGGCGATTCATGATTTCGCCTAGTCGTTGGGAGATGGAGCCACACGTGGCTATTACCCTTCTCACTCAACATTACCTTATTAGTGAGATCAACTTGCCATCAAGTTCTATGATAAAAGCTGTCATTTCTCTCCCCCTTACCTTCTAACTAAACAACCCGTGGGGGCTTTCATCCTCCGCGGGTTGAAAATTCTCTTTATCTTTTAATCATCAACGACAATATAAGTAGCTTGTACGGGACCGTGTACACCAACAATTAAATTCATTTCAATATCTGCACTATTACTTGGCCCAGATACGAAGCTAACACAAGATGGCGTAACCTCCCCTTTTTCCACAGATGTGTGTAGTTGCTGAGCAGCTTGGGTCATTCTAGGTACAATGGTACTTTTTGGGATAATTGCAATAAAGCTTTTTGGTAATAAACTAATTGAGCGCCCATTATCTTTATGATTAAATAAGGTCACTGTCGCTGATTCAGCTAAAGTGATATCACTAAATGAGATACCAATATCAGCTCGTTCCGCAATCTGCTGATTTTCTTCACCGAGCTGCGCATCCCAAATATGCACTTCTATTTCTTCACCGAGCTGTTCATACAATGGTTCTAACCCATAAGTAGTATTTCGCTCATCATGAGCTGCAATAATCGTTTTGCCTTCATACCGCTCGATCGCCTCTAATAAAGCTTTCGGCAACTGCGCTGTATTTACTTCTACAACATCTGTATGGATTGCTTTACATTGCTTTTTTAATACCGCTATAAGTTCTTCTTTGGAGTAGCCTGCCAACACACGATCTTGCGGACGGACACTCCATGTTGGGCCCTCTACTCCTGATATGCGACGTGGCCGACCTAAATGGGCAGCTACATTACTTAAAAATGCATCTTGATTATGAATGGTCATGATTTATTTCCCCCTTCTTCCGTTCTTTCCACCAAGCACGGAAGGATTGTTTCGCTGGTGCCGGAAAATCTCTCACATTCGTCCACCCTTTTAGAGGACCTGGGCCATTTTTAATTGTGTCTTCTTTTGTCCACGGCTTTAAAGCTGTTCTTGCCAATTTCGTACTTAATTTATACGCTGCAGGAGTCGAAGCCCATTGAGCAAATCCTTTCATCATTATTTTTTCCGTTACGGGTGATTTTTTCTCCTTTTCTACAATAATTTGTCGATGGCGAATCAACTGTTCATGTAATGGAATTTTCACCGGGCAAGCCTCTGTACAGGCAGCACAAAGAGATGAGGCATAGGGTAATTCTTTATGATCCTCATATCCATCCAATAATGGGGTTAACACAGCACCAATCGGCCCTGGATAGATAGAGTTATAAGCATGCCCACCAACATGTCTATAGACAGGACATACATTGATACATGCGGCGCAGCGAATACAATGTAAAGCAGATTGAAATTCTGTGCCTAGTATTTTAGAACGCCCATTATCAACAATGACCAAATGATAATCTTCCGGTCCGTCAATTTCCCCTTCTAGCCTAGCGCCAGTATAAGATGTCACATAGCTGGTTAATTTCTGTCCAACAGCTGCTCTCGTCAATAAACTTACTAACACTTCCATGTCTTCCCATGTAGGGACAATGCGTTCCATTCCCATGACGGTTATTTGCGTATCAGGCAAAGCAGTAACCATACGTGCATTTCCTTCATTCGTAACTAGCGTAATCGCACCAGATTCGGCTACGGCAAAATTACACCCTGTAATACCAACATCTGCGGAAAGGAAATCTTTTCGTAGTTGTTCCCGGGCAAAAGCTGCTAGTTCTTCAGGAGAATCAGATCCCTTATACCCTCTTTTTTCCGCAAACGTCTTCCGGATTTGCGCTTTATTCTTATGCAAAGCTGGTGTAACAATATGGGAAGGTGGATCTTCATCAAGTTGTAAAATCCATTCCCCTAAATCCGATTCCACAACTTCCGCTCCCATTTTTTCTAGTTGCTGATTTAAACCGATTTCTTCTGTTACCATCGATTTGGATTTAACAATCTTTTTAGCGTTTTTTTCGGTAATCACTTTTTCAATATAGGCATTTGCTTCCTCTGCTGTAGAAGCAAAGTAGACACTTCCACCACGTTTAGCTACTTGCTCACTTAACTGCTGTAAATAGTAATCGAGATTTTCTAATGTATGTGTACGAATTTCCGATCCTAGCTGTCGCCAATCTTCCCAATCACCAAGTTCTGCCGCTTGCGTGATACGTCCGTTTCTAAATCGACCTTGCGCAGAAGATACAGCCTCTCTCATGAAATCATTCTCTATGCCTGTTTCAATACGCTCTTGATATGACCTATCTCCGAGTTTAATACTCATGCAATCCCCCCGCCTTGTTCGTGAGAATTCAAAATTTCCGTAATGTGAACAACTTTTACGTTCTTTCCTTCTCGTCTCATCCTACCACCAATGTTCATTAAACAGCCCATATCAGCGCCAACTAGATATTCTGCTTTCGTCTCAGAAACATGCTGTGATTTTTCTTTTACCATTTCCTGTGAGATTTCTGGATTTTTCACCGCAAACGTTCCCCCAAACCCGCAGCAATCTTCCTTTACAGGTAATTCGATAAACTCCATTCCCTTCACATGCCGTAAAAGAGTTTGCGGTGCATCCTTCACACCAAGAATACGTGTCATATGACACGATGGATGATAAGTAACCCGACCTTTAAATGTCGCTCCAAGATCTGTTACGCCTAAAACCTCCACTAAAAACTGTGTGATTTCATAGCTTTTATTTGCCAAATCAACAGCAGCTTCTTGCCACTCTGGATCATCTTTGAAAATAGCAGGGTACTCTTTTAACATACCGACACATGAGCCTGATGGACCTACCACATACTCAGAATCTTGAAAAGCTTGCATCATTTGTTTCATCGCTTGCTTCGCTTCTTTTACATACCCGCTATTATATGCTGGCTGGCCACAGCAAGTTTGCGCTGCGGGAAAATCCACCTCACAGCCGACACGTTCAAGAATTCCCACTGTATTTTTGCCGACATCGGAAAAAATGATGTCACTGACACATGTAATAAATAATGAAACCTTCATTACGTTCACCCCATTTTTCTATCTGTAGCGGGCAGATAATCATACTTACAGGTGTTTAAACACGATTGCTTCTACCTTTTCTAAATGATCGTACATTGCTTCTTCCGCTTGATCTGCCCGTCTATCTTTTATTGCTGCAAAAATTCGTTGATGCTCTTGAAACAAAATATCTGCTCGATCTTCGGTATATAATAATATTTGTCTCGTTTCTCGTATTGTTTCTGACATGAGTTCGGCAACACTACCCATTAAATGATTTAATAGATTAATATGCGTCGCTTTGGCAATGGCGAGATGAAATTCGGTATCCGCCTGCTCAGCTAAAGCTTCTTTTCCTTTGGCATGCTCCATAACGACTAATGCTCGCTCCATTTCTAATAAATCCGCTTCCTCATAATTTTCCGCAGCTAATCTAGCCGCGCCTGCTTCCAATATTTTACGGACTTTGTAAAGTTCTTGTACATCTTGACGTTTCATTAAGAACGCGGTACTAACCGGAAGCGTGAATCTTTTTGCGTCAAATGTCTTCACGTATGTACCTTCCCCTTGACGCATTTCTATTAACCCCATTGAACGGAGACCACTAAGTGCTTCACGAATAGCCGATCGGCCTACTTCAAAATTCGCTGCTAATTTCTCCACAGAATCCAATTTGTCGCCAGGTTGTAACGATCCAGATTTAATCATATCTATAATTGAATCAGCTACTTGTTCATAAATTTTTTTCGGTTGGATACGCTTGTATTTCATCGTTCCCACTTCCCTTCGTTTGAACCCATTTTACTTGATGCCCTGCTATTTGCAAAGTTTACCAAGGAAGGGGCATGCACATTGTATAAGCTAGCAATCGCTTTACAAATAAGAATATAAATGCATGTTTTAGAAAAACCTTTAAATGTAATACTTGCCTAACGTATAATCTCAACCCGCACTATTAATGATAGTACGCTTTAACATCATACATAGAAGAGAACATAACTAGCTAGTCCAATAACCAAGCCATATAAAATGGCTGGTAGCAATGTTTTCCTTATAATATCGCCTTCTTTCCCTGATAAGCCTACGACTGCACTGGCTGCTACGACATTATGCACGCAAATCATATTACCAGCTCCTGCGCCCACGACTTGTGCTGCTAACACAGCATTTACGTCCATACCTATCTGATTTGCAACACTATGTTGAATTGGCGCAAAAGTTAACGTTGACACGGTAGCACTCCCCGTAATAAACGATCCCAGTTCACCAACAAAGGGAGCTACTAAAAACCAAATAGATCCTAAAGAATTCGCTAAAGACGCCGCTATATACTGCGGCATACTTACTAATTCATGAGCGTTCATACCTGAATTGGTAAACACATGCACCATAGCTAATGTAGCTATTAAAGATATCGCTGTCGTTTTCATGGTAGAAAAAGACTGATTTGCTGCAGCAACAAAAACGGAAAAACGTTTTCTATGTAGAAAAACTGATACCAATGCTGCTATCGCTAGAACAGTTCCAGGAGAATACAAAAACTCCCAATTGGAAGTGATGCCTTCCACCCCAAAAATATTCGTCCAAGAAAAATCGATGGCGCTTTTTGTAAACTGAGCAAGTGGTGTAATAATTCGCGTCGTTAACAATAGAACAACGACAATGACATACGGTGACCACGCAGCCATCAATCCCATACTTGATGGCTGCGTTTCTAACTGAAAATCTTCCTGTAATGCGTCTTGCCAAGATTTTCTTGGTAGTAACCACCCCTTTTTTGCAGTGAAAGTAGCAACAATTAAAGCCGTTAAGGAAGCTAAAATTGCAATAAATTCTTGCCCAAATACAACGGCATATAGCAAAGCAGATAGTGTGTAAACGGTACCAATTAATAACGTCCACGGTAACATTGGTAATGCATCTCTCAGCCCTTTCCCTTTTCCAAAAAACACTGTCATAATTACAATTAACGTAAATGGAATAAATGTTCCTGCAAATAAATCCAGTGTCGTAATAGCGATACCTATTTCTTGATAAAACGTAGGACTGGCTTCTGGAAGTGTACTTAAACCAACAGCAACTGGAGTTCCGACTGCACCAAAAGCAACTGCTGTACTATCTGCAATTAAAGCAAGTGTTGCAGCCGCTAATGGACGAAAACCAAGTGCAATCATTAATGGACCAGTTACCATTGCTGGTGTCCCAAAACCAGCAGCTGCCTCTATTAACGATCCAAATAAAAATGCAACAATAATTACTTGTACACGCATATCTGTTGAAATGTTTTGAAAACCTTGATTTATTCTATTTACTGCTCCTGTTTTCCGAAGTGTATTTAAAAGTACAAGTGCCCCAAATAAAATCCAAAGTATCGTTAGCGTTTTGTGTATTCCCTGTAAAACGGAGGAAGCAATTAATTTTCCTTCTACTCCCCAGATTGTCATAGCAAGCGCAATCACAATGAAAGCACTCCATGTCATTCCCTTTATTGCAGGCAAACGAAAAACTACTAAAAAAACAAACGGTGCAATGATTGCACTAAGTGCCACCAATAGATACATAGAAACCCCTCATTTCTCTCTCTTTAAGTAAAACGTTTTTACCCATCCCATAATAAGGTCATCTGATGACCTTATGTATAGTTTAATTACTTTTCTTATTTAATTCAAGGTTTTGAATTTGTTCACAACTGAACATAAAAATGCGTATACTCAACGTTTTATAAAGTGAATGTTCCATCAGTTGAGAAGTCTTTCCTTCCCTAAGGGTCGTTTCATACCGGGAAACCACCTAAAGATTTCTCAACCTAAGCCAATAAAAACAGTAGCACCTCGTAAATAATTGTGAACTTCAGCGACTTCATTAAGAACTTCGAGTAACTATCTTGTAAACTTCAGCGACTTTTTATAAAACTCAAACAAAATTATAATAAACTTCAACTACTTTACAAATTTTCACAATTTCTAAGCATTTAATTTTATGCTTTCGTATCTTTTAGAAAAAACTTGGCTTATCGCCAAGTCTTATGGAGGAGTTATAGTTTTTCTTATACGATAAACCTTTTAAACTTTCCTGCGTATAAAAAAATCTCCATCCAACAGGAAATTTACGCCTATTAGATAGAGATTCTAGTTTATTTATCTACTTTTTTCAGTAATTCCCTTTGCCAAATTAAACCTTGTTCCAACGCCATTGTCCGGGCAATTTTAGGAGCATTCCAAAGAGCTGGGAGCAGTAAAATCGATACAGGTACAGCTGTTATTACGATGGAATTTTGAATGGAAGCAACACTATCTTCACCAATAGTTAAAATTGCTGCCGCTGTTCCACCGAATATTAAAGCCCAAAATACACGTAACCAACGTTTCGGATGGTCGTTTCCAGTAATAGTCGCTGCTACCGTATACGACATCGTATCCGCTGTCGTAGCAACAAAGATGATGGAAACAATGAGAAAACCAATACCGAATAATGTACCTAATGGTAATTGATCCGTAATTGCCATTACTGCTGCAGGCATACCGCCTTCATTTAACGACTCAGAAATGGATCCGGGATGTTTATTCTCAAAAAACACACCCGTCCCACCAACAATGGAAAACCAGAAATTATTAACGATCGGGGCTACGATAGAAACAGCAATAATTAATTCCCTAATCGTCCTTCCTCTCGATATTCTACTAATAAATACAATCAACATCGGGGCATAGCCAAGGAACCAACCCCAGAAAAAGATTGTCCAAGACGATAGCCAGCCTTCATCACCACGGAATAATGTCATCGTAAAAAAATTCTGCAAATGTACCCCCGTACCGCCTACAAAAGCATCAATGATAAATGCAGTCGGGCCGACAATAAGTACAAGTACAGCTAAAAATATGGTAAAGCCTACATTATAGCGGCTTAATGTTACGATTCCTCGATCTACACCAGTAGCAGCTGAAATAGCTGCAACAAGCACCAAACCAATAATTACAATTATACTCACTGCTAACGTATTAGGTGTGCCTAACAAATGACTCATTCCATAGGCAATTTGCAAACCTAAAAACCCTAAAGGTCCAAGAGTTCCTGCTACTGTTGCAAAGATAGCAAATACGTCCGCGGCAGTACCGATTGCACTTTTATGATATACTTTTTCACCAAATAAAGGGTATAATAGCCCTCTTGGTTTAAGCGGAAAACCTTTGCTATAGTGCACATACATCATCACTATAACAGCAAGTGTTCCTAGAATGGCCCACGCTAAAAATCCCCAATGCATAAACGATTGTGCAAAGGCAGCGTTGATATTCTGAAAATCACCACCTCCAAATAATGGTGGGTTTGTCATATAATGGTACATTGGTTCAGAAGCAGCCCAAAACACGCCACCACTTGCTAGGAGTGTTACTAATATCATGGAAACCCATTTGAAATAACTATATTTTGGTTGGTCTTGATTTCCTAGCTTAACTCTTCCATATTTTGAAAAAGCTAGAAATAAACCGATAAAAAAGTTTCCTAACAATAATATTTGCCAATAAGCACCAAAAATATCTGAAGCATATGCAAACAACGTATCCACTGCATTCCCGACTGCATCGCTACTCCAAACTGACAACAGAATAAACAGTATCAGTATTCCTCCACTAATCATGAATACTGGCCAATCTAACTTCGTGTCTTTTTTTAAGTCCACGTTTTTCCTCCTAATTTTAGGAGCAAGTGCCTATAATTTGCTTACACAAGCTAGTTTAAAAAGTCAGTAAAATAGCATAGCGAATTTCTTTGACGGTTTGTTTCTACCTATACAGAAGTATTATGCCATTCCATTACGTGTTATTCGAAACAAAACACAATCGAAATTCAAGTCGCCTATTTATCCTCCTTTTCAAACATCTTTTCACTCGTCATTAAAGACCATTGGACGGATAAAGATTATTCCTCGCCATTTCACTAGGTAGTCTCCTTTAAGTTACTAAAGCAAAAGCCTTCGTCGCACCTATACTGCAAGTGCAGTATGAAATAATCTTGACAAAAATCCATCGACTTGCTCGTTTTTAAACACAATTCATGATTATAGGTTGATGTTATTATTTTGTCAACCAATCAAGACTTCTATACTAGAAAAACGAAGACTCGTCATCAAGCCTTATAGAAAAAGCTGTAGTTTTTCTTAGGTTTAACACGCATACTTTCCTATCTTATAAATAGCTGTTGGCAAGGACTTATCCCACTAATTTGCCGCATGAGAAGAGGTATGCTGAGTGGATCAAAGCAAAAACAACATTTTCAGTATGCGCTTTAGGCTATAGCCCCTTGGAACAAAGGCTCGGGGCGCCCGTTTAGCAACGTAGCGACTGGAACGAATCAACGAAAGTTTTAGAAATCATGCGCCTGCAACAGGAGTATGCCGACGCCCTCTGGCAAGCCCGTCTTTAGTTGGCCTTCCTATTTAGCACGAGCCAATGATGACTTAGCTTAAGGCGATTCGTGAAGTCGCCTAGTTGCTGGGCGATAGAACAGGGTGGATCATTCAGTTACGCCATAGTATCAAATTCTTATGCTTTCTTATTCCTTTAAAAAAACACCAACAAGCCGTGAGGGATAAAAGAAGCCCACTACGGATGAAAGAATACTTTATTTTATTCGCAAGTTTACTGTCACATGTTATTTTCTATTAACTTTTCCATGTTTTCTACCGCATCAATCTATTTTTTTAAAATATCATCGACTGTAGCTTCAACTTCGGCTCGCGACATTTTTTCTTCACCGTTTTCTAAAGCCGATAATGTCTTTTTCGCTAACGCTAGCGGAATTTTACAAAACAATAAAATGTTTCTTGTTTGAATATCTTTTAAGTAGCGATCCGCTTGTTGTAAGTTTTCTTTTGCATACATAAATAAATCCGCTCTTGTCCAATCATCAGGCATAAAATGAACGCCTCGTTCTGCATCTTCTTGTTGATTTCTTAACATATTTACTGCTTGGAGACCTCTGCCATATCCAATGGCTAAATCATAGTCTGTCTTCGTCCCATCATACCAATTCCAAATATCTGAAAGCATCACCCCGACAAGGCCAGCAACATAATATGTATATTCATCTAAATCTTCTTTTGTACGTAAATTCCAATTCTTTTCGGTCCATTTTGCCATACCATCAGCCATAATACTTGTAGACTGTTTAATTTTCGCTACGATATCTTCTGGACATACGTGCAACCAATCAGCAAGCCGCATAGTAACTTCTGGAAGTATTGCTTGATATGGCTTCATTAATTGTAGATAAGCTTCTTTATCAAATACAGACGTTTGCAATAGCTTAGAAGTAGCCCGCAGTAAATGCTGCTTTGTATCGGCAGAAAGCTGTTCATGATCTTCTATTTCATCAATGGCACGCATGCATAAGTACGCAGAGCCGACCGTATCTTTTAATACTGACTTTAACAACTTAATCGGAATATAAAAGGTTCTGCTCGTTTCTTTTAAAACACGCATTGCATCCTTTTGTAACTTCACATCTTTAACCAACAATGTTTCCTCCCTATATCAATATGAGGTATAACATTAAGTATATCAAAAAAGAATGAAAACTTCATGCTGTATTTATTCCATTCGATAGCCTGTCAAAATAGCTAACAGACTCCAAAGGGTTTACAGTGTAAACAAAAAGTTTTTTGCCATAAAGTATGACGATAAGCTTCATTTTCTATAACACTACTTTATAATAATAAATGGGCGCATCATTTCATAATCTTCATGTTCTAATATATGACAATGCCATACATACTTTCCAGTATACGTAAAAAATTGTTTTATTATTTTTGTTACTTGCCCTGGATTGGCACGCACAGTATCTTTCCAGCCGTTTTCAATTGGTTCTGGAGGCATAGGATCACCTGTGTAAATAATCTCTCCTGTTTCATTAAAATGTTCCACATCAAAAGTTTGCCTACTTATAATTTGAAAAAAACCCAAATGAATATGAATCGGGTGGGTGTCCCCCGTTGTATTTATGAAATACCATTCTTCCGTTGTTCCCCATCTTGGAAAGATCGTAATGGGTTCAGACCATGTTTTATTGTCCAATAACAAAACTGGCCGATTATATGCATCTCGCGTTACATCTAACGTTAACATCCTTTCTTTCGTTGCTAATTCAGGCTCTATTTTATTAACACAACCAGGAAACTTTGGAATACAACTTGTATCAATGGAAGTTGCTTGTTCTATTACTTTAAATTGCATCACAATGCCAACCGTCTCTGGATTAGGAGCTTCTCCATTAGGGTAAGGTATGGGCGCATTGTTACGGACTACCACTGTTTTTCCATACATATTCGTAAAATCAATAATAACATCTACACGTTCAGCAGGTGCAAGCAGAATTTTTCTCACAGCAATGGTTTGATTCATGAACCCACCATCTGTACCAATTTGATAAAAGAACTGACCAGAATCTAAGTAAAATTGGTAAAAACGAGAGTTTGAAGCATTTAATAAACGAAAACGATATTTACGCGGTTCCACAGCTAAATAAGGCCATATTTTCCCATTCACCATATTGAGTTCTCCCACAAACTCAGGAACGATAGATACAGGCAAAGATGGGATAGGGGGTTGCGGCTGTGATGGATAATACAGTGAGCCATTTGCATTTACTGTCTTATCTTCCACCAACAATGGAATTTCATATTCCCCAGCAGGTAAATTCAACTCTTTTTCTTGTTGACTACGAATAATATAAAAGCCCGCTAAACCAGCATACACATTCAATCTCGTTATTCCTAATGTATGGTCATGATACCAAAGCGCAGTACTTTTCATATTATTGCTGTAATCATAAATTTGTTTTGTGAAAAAAGGGCCTACCTCCCCAAAGTCTTTTGTAAACCATGCTTCTGGATAGCCATCGCTTTCCGGCTCCGTTACTCCACCATGGACATGCACAACAGTCCGAACATCTGGTACATCTTTCCCCGCACCATGTACTGTATGGTCGATGGGCAAAAGATGTCGTTGCGGTAATGCATTCATCCATTTAACCTTTATGCTCTCTCCAGAACACACTTCAATTGTTGGTCCTGGGGAACTATACTCATATCCCCATACTAATGTATTTGGTAAATCTCTATGTAAAGATGTTGTAAATTCAACCATTCGCACTTCATAGTAATTCACATAGTCTTTCTTCCCTTTTGGTTTTAAAACAGGCATCTTAGGTAAAGCATCTACAAATTTTTCTAATTCTGTTGGATTTAATTTCATACACTTTCACCCCCAACTAAATGATATGCATTTATGTGCTAGTATCATGCCAACTAAATGAACATGAGTTCCTGTTCTTAACGTAAATTTAATACTGGAACGCAATTTCATCACAAATATATCCCTCATTTACGCATATTTCTAAAATAAGCAAAAAAGCGGAAAGAACTCAAGGGATTCTTATACCCCAAAACATATTTAACTATTGAAAACTTCAATCTTAAAGTCCCCTTACATCTTTTACTATGAAAACACACGAAAGACTTCCAAAAGTTCGAAGTAAAATTAATTATTGGGAACTTTCACTATTGCTATACTCCTTGTTTCGTGTTTAAATTACTATTAAACATAAAATGAGGTGATGATGTGGCAAACAAGGTTTCTATCGGTCTATTAGGGTTAGGTGTCGTTGGTTCAGGAATTATGAAGCTTATTGAAAATCAGCAAGAAGAGCTCGTTCACCAATTAGGCTGTTCTGTTGAAGTTAAGAGTGTATTAGTGCGCGATCTCGATAAAGCTCGTAACGTTAATGTGCAACAAACGTTTCTCACTACCGACCCAGCAGACGTTCTCGAAGATCCAGAAATAGACGTGATCGTCGAAGTTATGGGGGGTATTGAAGAAGCATATCCATATACACTGAAAGCATTTAAAGCTAAAAAACATGTCGTTACTGCCAATAAAGATTTAATTGCTTTACATGGAACAGAATTGGAAGAAACGGCTCGCGAACATAAATGCGATTATTATTACGAAGCTAGCGTAGCAGGTGGTATACCTATTTTACGAGGGATAACGGACGGTTTAGCTGCAGATAAAATTGAAAAAGTGATGGGGATTGTGAATGGAACTACAAATTACATTTTAACAAAAATGACAAACGAAGGAATGACGTACGAAGCAGCCTTAAAAGAAGCGCAAGATTTAGGCTTTGCAGAATCTGACCCAACAGCAGATGTTGAGGGATTAGATGCGGCTAGAAAAATGGCGATTTTGGGGAGACTCGCTTTTTCTACAGATGTTGCTTTATCCGAAGTAGAAGTAAACGGTATTAAAAATTTAGAATTAGCAGATTTAGAATATGGAAGAAAATTCGGCTATACCATGAAATTAATTGGTTCTGCCGAATGTGAAGACGGACAAATGGAAGTGAGTGTGCAACCTACCTTACTATCCAATGATCATCCCTTAGCAGCTGTAAAAAATGAATACAACGCTGTTTATGTATATGGTAAAGCGGTTGGTGAAACAATGTTTTACGGCCCTGGTGCGGGAAGCTTGCCGACAGCGACCGCTATCGTCTCGGATCTTATTACCGTAATAAAGAATATGCGATTAGGCGTAAATGGTAATTCTTCTTTAAAACCAAGAATTTCTGCGACATTGCGCAGCAGTGAACAACGTTCTGGGCAATTTTATTTACGTATTCATGTCAAAGATCAAATTGGAGCATTCTCAGAAATCTCCACATTATTTAATGACTTACATGTAAGCTTCAAACGTATACTACAAACACCAATGAAGCAACAAGATTTAGCAGAAATCATTTTGATTACACATCAAACATCTTTAGCAACTTTTGAAAATGCATTAGAACAACTTTATGAGCTAGATGTCGTCCAGCAAATTAAAAGCTACTATAAAGTGGAAGGAGATGCACCAGATGAAGTGGCCGGGACTACTAAAGCATTATCATGAGTATTTACCAACAACACATCATACACCTGCACTAACGTTACATGAAGGGAACACCCCGCTTATTCCATTAACAAACTTATCACAAAAATTAGGCATAGAATTGTATGGAAAAATAGAAGGTGCTAACCCAACTGGATCTTTCAAAGATCGAGGAATGGTAATGGCTGTCGCAAAAGCAATCGAAAAAGGTAGTAAATCTATTATTTGCGCCTCAACTGGAAACACTTCGGCTTCTGCTGCAGCCTATGCTGCAAAAGCTGGCATCAAAGCAATTATTGTTATACCTAAAGGAAAAGTCGCACTCGGTAAACTAGCACAAGCGATCATGTACGGAGCAGAGATTGTCGAAATAGATGGTAATTTTGATGAGGCATTAACGATGGTACGTCATTTAAGTGAAACCCAGCCCATTACCTTAGTTAATTCGGTGAATCCTTACCGGATAGAAGGACAGAAAACAGCTGCTTTTGAAGTTTGTGATGCCTTAGGAAGTGCTCCTGATGTGCTTGCTATCCCTGTAGGTAATGCAGGAAATATTAGCGCTTATTGGAAAGGCTTTAAAGAATACGACGCTTTTAAGCAAACAGGTCTTCCAAAAATGTTCGGATTCGAAGCGGAAGGAGCTGCAGCCATCGTTCAAAATCAAGTCATTGAACAACCAGAGACGATCGCAACAGCAATTCGGATTGGAAACCCTGCTAGTTGGAAATTAGCTGAAGCTGCTAGAGATGAGTCGGGAGGAATGATAAAAGCTGTTAGTGACGACGAAATTATCCATGCATTTAAAACATTAGCGCAAACGGAAGGAATTTTTGCTGAATCAGGCTCTAATGCGTCCATTGCTGGCGTTATTCGCGAAACAAACAACGGAACAATTAAACAAGGAAGTAAAGTGGTAGCGGTGTTAACAGGAAACGGGTTAAAAGATCCACAAACAGCAATCGATCAATTAAACATCGATCCTGTATCATTGCCAAATGATGAACAGGCAGTAATAGACTATATAACGAAACAGGTTAACGTATGAACAACTTTACCATTTCTGTACCAGCCAGTTCCGCAAATATCGGACCTGGCTTTGACTCATTAGGACTAGCACTGGATCTATATCTTACATTAACTGTTTCTGAAAATGATGCATGGAAAATCTACCAACAGTCTCTGTTACTCCCAGCTTGCAACAATTATACAGATCATTTTATTTATCAAATAGCGCAACATACGGCTACACAATACGGAAAAGAACTACCTACTTGTTGTTTAACCATCGATAGTTCCATTCCATTAGCTCGTGGCTTGGGAAGTAGCGCATCAGCAATTATTGCTGGCATTGAATTAGCCAACCAATGTTGTCAGCTTCACCTTTCAAAAGAGGAAAAACTACAGTTAGCTACAGAGCAAGAAGGCCATCCCGATAACGTAGGTGCGGCTCTTTTTGGTGGACTTGTCATAACGAATTATAATGGTGATACTTCTGTTGATATATGTAGAATAGATCAATTAAACATAGATATGATCATTTTTATTCCACAAGATGAATTAAAAACCGAAGCTGCAAGAAATGTGTTACCGGATACGTACTCACGAGCTCATGCTGCACAAGCAAGCAGTATTGGGAATGTCTTTATTGCAGCATTAATGAACGAAGACTATCCAATGGCAGGAAAGATGATGGAAAAAGATATCTTTCATGAACCTTATCGCGCTGAATTAATTCCAAACTATGCGCCTATCAAACAGAAAGCGAACGAGCTTGGTGCATATGGTACGGTGATTAGTGGTGCTGGGCCAACGATGATCTCCTTTTTCCCTAAAGGAACTGGCACCCAGAACAAGCAAAAGTTACAAGCAGCATTTCCTAGCTACAACATCCAGCAAAGAAAAATGGATTCTACAGGTTTACGAGTAGAAAAGAAGTAGGCTTAGAGCTCCCATCTACATCGATGGGTTTTTCCAACTCCTTCAAGATAAATAGAGGCTCATACCATATGAACCTTACTCCTTTTCTATCGTGTACGTGGATGAAATAGGGACATCATGCAAACAGCTATTAAAAAACGTAGCATATCTCCAAAACGATAAGGTGATATGCTACGTTTTAAATCTCATTTTTTATAAAATGGAAAACACCCCGAATAAAAATAGACTAAATTCCTGTAAGAAACAGTACAAACGGAAGCACTCACACGAAAGTAATTTTTGCTTTTCGAAGATTTGAACGCCTTGAACGCAGAAAACGATGTATGTTATCGTAAAGGCGTTTTGCATATTCGGTAAATATTATAAACTTCAGCGAATAAATGATGAACTTCAAACAGCTTTCCTGTAAACTTCAGCGACTTTTCTACAAATTCGAGCACATTTCCTGTGAACTTCTACTTAATCGCTCATTAAAGCAGCTAATAAAGCTTTTTGAGCATGTAATCGATTTTCTGCTTGCTGAAAAACAACGGATTGTAAACCATCCATCACTTCAGCAGTCACTTCTTCCCCTCGATGGGCTGGTAAACAATGCATAAAGTTGCCCTCATTTTTTGCTAGTTGCATTAATTCTCTATTTACCTGGAAATCAGCAAACGCTACTTCTCTCTTAGCTTGCTCTGCTTCTTGCCCCATACTCGCCCAAACATCTGTATAGATAATATCCGCTTGCTGTACAGCTTCTCGAGCGTCATCCGTAATAAGGAGGCTCGCATCAGACTGATCAGCTCGTTTACTAGCTTCGGTTACAATCTCCTCATCTGGTTGATAGCCTTTCGGAGATGCTATCGCAACATCCATTCCTAACATGCTCCCGCCAAGCATTAACGAATGTGCCATATTATTGCCGTCACCTATATAGGCTATTTTCACGCCTTGAAGCTGACCTTTTATTTCTTTTATCGTTAACAAATCGGCTAAAACCTGACAAGGATGATATACATCTGTTAGTCCATTAATTACAGGTATACTAGCTTTATTCGCTAATTCTTCTACATCTGTTTGCGAAAAAGTGCGAATCATAATTCCGTCTAAATATCCTGACAATACTTGCGCTGTGTCTGCAATTGTTTCCCCACGCCCAATTTGTAAATCATTGGAACTTAAAAAAATTCCGTTCCCACCTAGTTGATACATTCCGACCTCGAAGGACACTCTCGTTCTCGTTGAAGATTTTTCAAAAATCATCCCTAACGTCTTACCTTGTAGCAATGGATCTGGCTTACCAATTTTATGGTTTGCTTTCAATTTTTGCGCAAAATCAATTAACTCTTCTATTTCCTCACGGGTATAATCAGCCAAAGTTAAAAAGTCTCTCCCTTTTAAACCTTTTAACGTTTCTTTCACTCCAATTACCATCCTATCGCCGCCTTTTTTAATTGTTTATGAATTATTATGCACTATTAATAATAAATATACAATAGGAGCATGCGAAATTGTTTGTAATTTATAAATAAAACATCTTTTTATGGAGGGATGATGTGAAAGAAAATGGTCATATAGGATATAAGTAAGCTCCATACACGCAAAAGGTGAACGGAGCTTTTCACTATAAAAGTGATATAAATTTTCAGGAAATAGGACAGCTATTGCTTATAAAAGATGAATAGCAAGCAATTGTCTTCATCAAGCTTACACTTATTTTTTCTGTATTTGCACGATACACACTTTCAAGTAATTACTTTGGATAAACTGTTTATTCGTTTGAAAATCAGCTGGCAGTTGATACTGTTCCAGAATATTATAATTCACTTGCATTTTATGACACGCTTGCTTGATGAAACCTTTAAACTTCTTCATACCAAAACTAGCATTATTGGTAGATGCAACAATGACACCACGATTACTTGTAATGGAAATGGCATCTTGAAGCAAGGTAGGATAATCCTTTGCTGTACGGAATGTTCGTTTTTTAGATCGTGCAAAACTAGGAGGATCAAGGATGACTAAATCATATTGCAATTGCTTTCTGCGCGCATACTTAAAATAATCAAACACGTCCATGACCACAATTTCATGTTGCTCAAAATCAATCTCATTTACACTAAACTGTTCTACGGTCTTTGGCTTACTCCGTTTTGCGAGGTCCACGCTTGTCGTTTTCTCAGCTCCACCTAACGCAGCAGCGATGGAAAACGCACCCGTATAAGAAAATGTATTTAAAACACGCTTGCCTTCAGCATATGTATCACGTATTGCCTTACGAACATCACGTTGGTCTAGGAAAATACCTGTCATAGCACCATCGTTTAAATAAACAGCATATTGCATGCCATTTTCTTTCACAATAATTGGAAATTCCCCGCGCTCTCCTTTTATAAAATCATCGTCTTCCACGTACTCACCATGTTTACGAAATCGCTTTTTCTCATAAATGGCATCATAATCGCCTAATGTATCTAAAACGTCGATGACAAACTGTTTATATGCATATATCCCCTCACTATACCAGTTAATTAAGTAATAACCCGCATAATAATCAATCGTTAAACCACCTATACCGTCTCCTTCGCCATTAAATACGCGAAACGCATTTGTGTCCGGGGATTGAAAAAAGCCTTGGCGTTTATTCATCGCCGCTAACATCTTAGACTGAAATAACGCTGCAAGATCCAATGGACCCTGACGGTGCGTCAATACCCAGCCTACTCCTTTATTTTGAACACCAATATATCCATTAGCGATAAATCGATTTTTCATATCCAATAGCCGAACCACGGAGCCCTCTTCTGGCAACTCCTGCTCCTTTACAGCTTCTTTATGGATAAGCGGATACCCTTCTCGCATTTGTTTGCTATAATCATCGTTTATATGTAATGTTACTTCTTTAGCCATTTTTTCATTCCTAACCTACGTTTTTCTTTATTATGGCATGCCAATAAAGAAATGAAAAGCTCTTTTACCCGATTGTATGTGTCGAGTTTTTTAGAAAAACTTGGCTTGTGGCGAGAGCCTTTATAATGTACTTGCTTTCACAATCAATTATTCCATGTAATCAATGATTTCTTTATTATGTAAAACTTTTATGAACACCCTAATAATTATGTGACAATTGTTTCTACTTATTTCATCAAATTCATGGATGAAGCAGTAGCCTGTTCCGACTCCATAAATAAATTAACCGCTTTCATTGTTGTTTCTCCGTGTTCTAATAACAATGATTGGTATTTCGAAATAAGCCCCTCTAGCAAGTCATTCATTGCTTCTAATTTTCTTGCCATCCCCAGTGTATTGTTGACTAATTGCGTACTTATCATATTCGCATGCAATTGATTGCTCGTTGTTTCTACATTTGTAATCGCTTTTTGAATTGGAGCATGGGCTACCTTAATTTCGTCACTCATTAATTCAATAACTCCCTTCGTTGTTTCCCATATAAATCATCTAAAATATCACTTTGGGTTGACAAATCCATACGGATATCAATGATGGATTGTTTCGTTTCTTTAATTTTATCATTTAATTGCTCCAACGTTTGGGTTAATTGATAATCATATAAATTAATATAACTTCTAAACAGCGTATGTTCTTTCCACTGCTCATACTGATCTGCTAAATGACCTGCCCATGTATTTCCAGTTAACTCAGGCTTTGTACACCATGTCTTATACTGTTTGAGTTCTTCCTGGTTCTCCTGTAAATTTGCTTGTGCTAATACAAGTCGTTCTAAGTCCCTTCTTTTTTCATCTAATTGAAGATGAAGCATATATAGTGAATTTTGTGTTCGGGTAATTTGTCCATTAATCCAATGCAATGATTCCATTTCCTCACCTCGGACTTCTGTCTTCCAGCTATATGTTGTCTTTCATCCACTTACTTCTATTATATAGTATTGAAAACTTTGTTTTAAGAGGAACTTTTGCCTATATTTGTTTACAAAAATATTCTCCCCGAGTAGGTAGGAAGTAGCAAAGCAACGGACAAATGCAATGTTTTAAAGACAATGCTCTTGCAATGTTAACTTCTTTCATGTTTGCTGTAAATTTTAATATAATATAAACAACGGCTATCGCAAAAGCCTTTATGACGATAAAACGCCGTCTTTTTTCTTATACTACAAAATTTTATACTTTTCTAAAAATACAAGCAAAAAGCCCCCATATCTAGATATACTGTAAATGTCACTTACTCCGATTACAGCATTTCCTTGGAGACTTATCTACTATCCGGTTGTTATCATTGATTAATATATCTGACGTTTCCATCCGACTTCAATTCTATATCCTCAGCAGCACGAATGAACAAGATTCTTTCACCATTACGAAACGCCCCATCTGACAAGTTTCTTTCTTCGCTAAACTGTTTAAATGGCAGCTCCGATTGTATGGTATAAACGTTTTTTTCTATGCTTTGAGGCTCCCATATCGTCAGTTGCGGGTCTTTAAATGTAACGATTGGAAATACATCTTCTTCTATAAATTGCATCACATTGATACCATTAATAAAGTGTGGAGACTGAAAATAACGGATGTCAATTTTATTTTGCAAATCCCCTGTTCTTTCCACATACACATCCATGGAACCATCAGGCGATACTATATGTAATGGTTGATTAGAGGATACAGAAAACTCCCATTGTTTTTGTTGATAGGAGGAATCTACATCTTGCCAATGACGGTCACCTGCAAAATAATTGTACAAAACGATATCCGAATTCTTCGCTTGCCTTTTTACAACTTCATTATATGGAACAAAAAATGAGATCCCGGCAGCAATCAATAGTAGGATGACATATCCAAGAAAAATAAACTTTACATATTGATGGTAATGACGAAAACGATGTTTAGAGAGTTTGAGAACACCAAAAACAATTACAACAAACAGAAGCAAAATGAACAGAGGCAAATACGCTAAAACGCCCATTACTTCAATTCCTCCTTCCTATTAGATAGAACAATGGCTAAACCAAATAAGACAGAAATTGTAACTAGCACTTTTATTATAAATAACAGGAAAGAGGTTTCTTGAAGATAAAAATCATACATTGTTGCATATAAGTCTATATAGCCGATTCCAAAGCTCAAACCAACGAGCAAAATTGGAATGACAATTGCTATAAAACGATTCCATTGTAGAATAATTCCATATACATATCCGATAGCACTAGCTAATAATATGTAAAAAATCATCGTTAGAACGCCAACAATCAGCTCAGAACTTTCTAACGTACTTAATTGTATAATCGGTTCATCACGCAACATATAGTGAATAACGACATTTACATACTTGGTTAACAATGCCGTTATCCCACCTACAATACTTACCGTAGTCAACAAAGCAATATTTGCCAAATGATTGCTAAGACGATTCGTTACAAACATAAAATTTTCTATCCAATATCCCTTTGTCGTAAGCAATATAGCGCTGATCCCTCCCCATATAACGGTGAAAAAGAAGGCGACATCTGCAGAATATTGATGCATGTTTAAAGTAAAAACATCCGTAGTTTCCCCCGTATAAAGTGTACCTTCTATAGAAATTAGTATTGCAATAAGCTGCAATACCATTAAAGACATATACATACCAACATAGCTTTTTTGTTTATATTGGTACTGCTTCCAAACAATAGATGACAGCGAAATATTATTGAAAGACATCATCAATCGCTCCTTTTCCTGCACGCGTTAGGTAAACACAAAAATCACTTGCGGATACAGGAGTTACTTGAATACCGAGCTGTTTTGCTTTTTCCATATCCACTTGATTCGCTTTTATAACCGTATACGTTGTATCCATACCAATACTTTCTCGATAAAAGACCGTTTTGGCTTGTGTATATGTATAAACCATCTCCGTTCTCCCCGTTAGACCTACAGCTTCATGTTTTACATCATCCATAGGGAGATAGAGTTGCTTTTTCCCTCTATCCAGTAGCAATACAGATTCTAATAACTCTTCTACTTCTTCTAAATGATGACTAGATAGTAAAATCGTACGCGGTACTTGCAAATAATCTTTTAGTAAAGCTCGGTAAAAATCATTTCGCACTGCCTGATCCATCCCTGTAGTTGGCTCATCAAATATTGTGATCGGGCAGCGGGAAGACAGTCCAATAATTGCATTAAATGTATTTCTTTTACCTGTTGAAAGCTGTGTATATAAGTCATTGTCCCGAAACCCGAAGTATTCAACTAACCGTCTAGCCAAATCATCATCCCATCGCGGATAAAAACGACCTGCTTCTGTTAGTAACGCGGATAAAGATAGGGAGTTCGGCAATACCATTTCATTGCTAATGTAAATCGTATTTGCTGATACATATAAACTATTAAATGGATTTTCTCCTAACACATGGACATTTCCAGATGATGCCCTCCATAATCCAGCTAAAATTTTAAGCAAGGTCGTTTTTCCTGCCCCATTTCGACCGACAACGCCTACGATCGTATTTTCAGCAATTGAAAAAGACACTTCTTTTAACGTAGTCAATTGTTTCTGCTTTTTTGTCAACCCTTCACAGACAATCGCTTCCATTATTTTCTCCCCTTCCGCTTCGCTATGGTTTCTTGAAGTAGCTGCATAAGCTCCTGTTCATCCACCTTTAACTGTTCTGCTTCGATCACTACATCTTCCAATAATTGTTTTAATGTTTGGTTTTTCCGTCTATCCATAATAATTTCTTTTGCTTCTGGGGTTACAAATTTCCCTAGGCCTCGTTTACTGTATAAAATATCCTCTTCTGCCAAGAGCGTTAATCCTTTTGCCGCCGTTGCAGGATTAATGGTAAACATATCAGCAAGCGTATATTGCGAATACACTTTATCATGTGGCAGAAAGTTTCCATTTAATATTTCCGCTTCTATCCACTCGGCAATTTGAATATAAATCGGTTTCATTCCACTCGTATCTAACAGCAAATTTGCAACCCCCTTTCCGTCATGCGCATGAGTGCATTAGTCTTGTAATGTAGTATATAATATATAGGCATAATTAGCAAGGTGGAAATGTAGACCATGAGAGGAGTACCAAAAGGGAAAGATGTTGCTAGGTCATAGTCCATTTTGTGAAAAATGCTATAAAGAATTAAATAATTCAGAAGTGATCTCTTGATCTTGCTTTGCTCTTAAACTTATGATCATGCAAGTTTTTCTCTTTATATTTTTTGTCGAACGATTTTTTTTAAAGTTTAAAGGTCAAATTTACATTTAAAAAGAATAAAGTATTCAAATAAAAACTAGAGGATCGTATTATGAACAACAAATTGTATATTTTTTTACTTATCATTTTTTATTTATTTCTTACTGGTTGTACAGATCAAAAAGATTTACAAGATACTAAATCGAATTTTAAATTAACTCTTAAACAGGCAATAGAATTAGCTTATTCAGATGCAGTACTTTGGAACAAACAAGCTAAGTTAATCGATGCAATTAGTATCGATAACGATGAGAAACAAACTGGAGGGGATGGAAAACGTAGATATTGGAATATAACGTTTGGGCTACCTAACACAAATGATTTTTATCTAGTAAACATACACGATGGGAAAATCAATGAACATGTAGCTTTTCCAAATGAAGGAGAAGAACTTAGACCAAAAGAATATTTCATTACTAACTTGTCAGAAATCAAATATGACACAACTGAATTACTTAAAAAAGCGAAATCACTAACAAATTTATATCCGGGAGACGTATTTGCAAAAGGTTATAATTTTGGAATTACAAAAGATCCTAGAAAAAACATCATTCTTATAAAAATTATTGGATGGGATAAAGCAAGGAAAAAAATGAAATATTTACTTTTCAACGGAGAAACAGGTGAATTGCACAATGAATTTGAAAAGAATCAATACAAAAGAGAGGAAAACCATTGATGAAAAAGGTTTTTCATTAATTTTTTTAATGTCTGCTTTTATATTTTTATTCACTCCACAAACACAAGCTGCTACTCAAGTCTATCAAAAAGTCGCCTAATTGCTGGACGCTGGAGCCGGACGTAGCTGTTCTGTTTTTCGTTATCGCAAAGCATCTAATATGCTTTCTTGTCTCGGAACAGAAGAGTTTCGGTACTCGTACACAAGCTATTTTTCATTTATTGCAAGTGGCAGTCGGACAATTGAGATGACAAAATCCATCCCTTGTCCGAAGGCGATTCATCCCCCACTTACTCATTTGGGTTTCTCATTGCTTGAAAATGGTATTTTCTCGCCTGTTTTTGATAAAGAAAAAAACTGAGGCATGATGACATCCTCAGCAAATATAAAGGTAGCAACAATTGATAAATAGCTCCACTATATCTCGTTCGTACTTGTAGAAAAGTTTTCACAGAGAAAACGCTATTATTTAAAATCCTATAGTATAAATTGAGAACGGTATTTTGATGGAGACACACCCTTACATTTAGAAAATTGTCTAGAAAAATGCGAAGGCGTATTAAAACCAACTAAAAAAGCTATTTCCTCCATGTTGTAACTACTTTTTTTCAGTAATTCTGTTGACTTATTTATGCGATATTGTCCAATATAGTGTGTGGGATTGACATTTAGATACTTTTTGAACAACCGATACAAATAGGATCGCTCAATTTGTAGCAATTGTGCAAGCTCTTGAACAGAAAACGTTGGCTGATTATAATTTTTTTCTATCACTTCAATGGCACATTTTACATACTTCTCTCCTTGTGTGATACTGCACCGTAAATCTTCTTCATGCTGCTCCATTAAAAGATTCATAATATGATAGGATTCTCCAATCGCAGCATACGGCCTTCTTTTTTGTGAATAACTAAACACACTAGCGAATAATTGACCCATTTTCTGCTTGTTCTCATATCGATATGTGAAATTCTCCATCCCATTTTTCGTTTTCTTTAAGAAGCCACATTGATAAAATAAATCATCACACGCTTCCCCTTTAAAGCCAATCCACCGATAACTCCAGGGATTACCTGCGAGTGGATAATAATTATTCTTCGTATTAGGTGGAATGACAAATCCCTCTTTTTCACCCAAGTGATACACTTCATCATTGATGAAAAATAGCCCTTCCCCTTCTAAAATATAATGGATTAAATAATAATCAATAGGCTGATACTGATAAGGCTCCCGCGGCTGTACGTCTTCAAAACCACATTCATATACATAAAAATGACTATTTGGCTGCTGATCCGTTTCAAAAGTACCAATAGAATGAAACAAAAACAACTCCTCCTCTATACAACATAATGTCAAGAACGAACAACATTAGATCATTAACTTTCGTGACAAATAACAGTATGATGAAAGCGTAACCAAATCATATTTATTTATCTTCATCGTACCAAATCACCTTGTACATGTACATTTTGCACACAAACATCAAAAGAGAAAGGAGCAAAAATTGTGACAGAAAATAGAAAAAAGATAACTGCTACCTCGTTTTTATTAATGGCGTTCACAGCAGTGTTTGCATTTAATAACATCATTAATGCAACTGCAAGTATTGGTTTATCTGCTGTATTCACATTTCTTTTTGCTACTGTTTTTTACTTTATCCCTTTCGCTCTCATGATTGGTGAGTTTTCATCGGCAAATGCGGAATCCGAATCTGGTGTATATAGCTGGATTCGAACATCATTAGGGGAAAAATGGGCATTCTTAGGATCATGGTCTTACTTTTTTGTCAACTTGTTTTACTTTACCGCATTACTGCCACAAATTCTAATTTATGCGTCCTATACCTTTACTGGAAAAAACGTATTCGGAACTGGAGCTACTGTTGCCATTTCTTTACTGTCTATTTTCTTGTTTTGGTTAGCTACATTTGTGTCTATTAAAGGTGTTTCTTGGATTTCAAAAGTAACAGATGTATCAGGAGTAGCCCGTATTTTAATGGGTATTGGCTTTATCGTTTTTGCTTTAGCGGTTGTATTTATTTTAGGAGAGCCATCTGCACAGGAATTTAATCGTGAATCAGTTGCTCCCTCAATGAATTGGAATTATTTTGCCACCCTTGCCTGGATATTACAAGCTGTAGGGGGAGCAGAAGCAATTGGTGTCTATGTAAAAGATATTAAAGGCGGTAACAAAACCTTTATCCGAACAATTATTATTGCTGCTTTTTCCATTGGGATCATGTATGCTTTAGGATCTGTAGCAGTTGGTTTAATCATGCCTGCTGATGCCCTTCAAGATAACTACTCGGATGCATTGTTTGAAGCCTTTGCTATTTTAGGTAGCCATTTTGGAATTGGAGATGGTATTACGAGATTCGTCGGTTTAATTATGCTATTAAGCGCTGTCGGTTCACTCGTCATTTGGACTGCTGCACCGGTTAAAATTCTATTTTCCGAAATTCCAGAAGGCATCTTTGGAAAATGGGTTGCCAAAACAAATCATGAAGGAAACCCTACCAATGCACTAACACTACAAGCGATTGTTGTAACCATATTATTAGTCATACCTGCTTTAGGCATCGGCTCTGTCAACTCTTTGTTAAAAACATTAATTAATATGACAGCTGCAACGTCGTTAATTCCAGTCCTGTTCTTGCTCATTGCCTATATCATGTTTCGCGTTAAAAAAGATAATCATCCTCGAACCTTTAAAGTTGGAACGCGAACTACTGGTATAGTGATGGGGGTTATGCTATTAGTTTTCTTTTTATTCGCTTTCTTTGTTTCTACGTTCCCATCCCCTTTTGCATTAATGGAGTACTTTAAAACCGGGGTGGTTGCTGAAGGTTCTATGAATCCACTATTCAGCCTTGTCTATAACTTGTTAGGAATTGTCATCTTCATTGGCTTTGCATTAATCTGCTATAAGCGGTATGAAAAAAAAGAGAGGATGGGTAAGCAATGAAATCGTTCGATAAAAAAAGATGGGAAGATTATAAAAATGATGGGATTCATAGATTAGAGGCAAGAGCGCATTTTACAAGTGTAACAGAAAATGGTCACCCTTATTTTAAGCAAAATTTAAACGGCGATTGGGCGTTTCTATTCCTAGATGCACCAGAATACAGTCCAGAAGGCTTCTATAAAACCGATTTCGACATATCATCATGGGATACGATTGAAGTTCCGGGAAATTGGCAAATGCAAGGCTATGGCAAGATGCATTATTCTGATTTATGGTATAATTTCCCAATTATACCACCGTTTGTACCAACGGAAAATCCTACTGGTATATATAGAAAAACGGTAGAAGTTGATCACATCCATTCAGGCTATCAATATATTCTACGCTTTCAAGGCGTTGATTCGGCATTTGAAGTGTACGTCAATGATGCATTTATCGGCTATAGTAAAGGAGCGAGAATTCAAAGTGAGTTCGATGTCAGTGAAGTTTTAAATAAGGGAACAAATACGTTAACCGTTCGCGTGTTTCAATGGTCTGATGGAACGTATTTAGAAGATCAGGATATGTGGTGGTTAAGTGGTATTTTCCGTGATGTAGAAATGTTTGCTAGACCGACATTAGGTCTCTACGACTATACCATAAAAACACGATTCGACGATCATTATAAAGACGCAACATTCATTGTACATCCTCTGTTTGATAAGATGCAAAAGCAGAGCATACGCTACGAATTAAAAAATGCAGAAGGAAAAGTTATTTTTACGAGCGAGCAAGCTGGTAATAAGAGCTTTATGCAAACGGTGCAACAACCTGTAAAGTGGTCAGCCGAAAACCCCTATTTATACAAGCTTACCATGACTATCTATCACGAAGGTCAAATAGTCGAAATCGTGGAGCAAGATGTTGGTTTTAGGCAAATTGAATTACAAGGGAAACAATTTCTTGTAAATGGTGTGGCAATTAAATTAAAAGGTGTTAACAGACATGATTATAGTCCAGATAAAGGGCGTGTAACGACGTATGAGAGCATGGAGCAAGATATTATGCTTATGAAACAACATAACATAAATGCTGTGCGCACAGCGCATTACCCAAATTCACCTTGTTTTTACGACTTATGCAATCAATACGGGATGTATGTTATCGCAGAAGCGGATGTAGAATGTCACGGCTTTGAGTTGACTGGTGACTATAAATGGATTTCTGATAATCCAGAGTGGGAAGAAGCGTATGTGAATCGGATGAAACGGACGTTATTACGAGATAAAAACCATCCATCTATCATCATGTGGTCCTTAGGTAATGAATCGGCATTCGGCTATAACTTCCGAAAAATGGCGGAGTATGTGAAAAAGGCAGATACTACTCGTTTAGTACATTACGAGGGTGATTTTGCAGCTGAAGTAAGTGATGTATACACGACGATGTACACGTGGCTAGAGCATGACCGTAAATTAACGATGGATGAAGTTATTCAAATAACCCAAAAACCACATATATTATGTGAATATGCCCATGCAATGGGAAATGGTCCTGGAAACTTAAAAGAATATCAAGATCTCTTTTACCGTCACGATCATCTGCAAGGGGGGTTTATTTGGGAATGGTTTGATCATGGAATCCAAACCGTTACAGAAGATGGAAAAGTATATTATCGCTACGGTGGTGATTTTGGCGATGAACCGACAAATGGAAATTTTTGCATTGATGGTCTACTTATGCCAGACCGTACGCCGTCCACAAGTTTAATAGAATATAAAAAAGTGATCGAGCCTGTTCAAACAGATCCTATCGATATTGCTGCTGGATTATATCAATTAACGAATCGTCTGGATTTTACTAGCTTGCACGCGTACAGATTGGTTTGTCAATTTTATGAGGATGACAAGCTCATTGAAGAAAAAATAGTTCCATTGCCAGAACTAGCAGCACGAAGCTCTGCACTAATTACGATTTCTTATCCAAATGCAAACAATAAACCTGGCGCCCAGTATACCGTCCACTTTATTTATCAATTAAACCAAGAGGCAGATTGGGCTCCACAACATTTCGAAATTACAAGATCTGTTTTTATCTATCATAAAGAGCCGAATCAAGTTATACCTGTTCCAGTAAACGCTGATCTATCATTACACAAAGAAGGAACTACCGTAATAGTATCTGGTGATCATTTCACATACATCTTTGATCGCGTACGGGGAAACTTGCTTCATGCATCTATCCATGGAGAAAAAGTCCTTGAGAAAGGTCCCATTTTTACATGGTGGCGTGCTCCGATTGATAATGATATGTATATATTAGAGGATTATCGACACAAATACTTTATGCACTTAGACCATCACATCGTTCGAAACGTAGAATATGAAATCAAAGATAACCACTTCATTTGGATGGTCCAAGCTTTTTACGGGACAACGAACAGCTCCTGGTACTATGACTTAACCTATTGCTATACCATCACGCCAGATGGGAAATTACAAGTCTCTATTGCTGGCATTGCTTCTGGACGCAAAGAAAACGCACCACCAATGTTGCCAAGAATTGGAGTAAAGTTGCATATTCATCAACAATACGACACCGTATCTTGGCGCGGATTAGGCCCACACGAGAACTACGTTGATTCCTGCCAATCCGCTTACCATGGCGTATTCCATGCACATGTAGATGATTTATTTGTCAATTATATAAAACCTCAAGAAAATGGAAACCATATGGATTGTGATTGGATTGGCTTGGCAAAGCAGAATAAAGGCATACTCGTCCAAACAGAAAATCCGCTAAACTTTAGCGTTTCCAAGTATGAAGATCATGACTTAGAAATAGCAAAGCATACGATTGATTTAGTGGAACGCGATTATCTCATCCTTCACTTGGATAAACAACAGAACGGATTAGGAAGTAATTCCTGTGGGCAAGATCAACTGGATAAATATCGTTGTAAATTTGATGATTTTTCATTTAATTTTTCACTTACTCTGAAAGATTTAACTACGCGAAGTCTTGTAGATTGGGGAAGATGCCAAAGCTAAAGGTACAACTTTTTTAAATAAACCGCATGAGCTCTCACAAGAACAAAACGGGAAGAGCTTTCATGCGGTTTGTCTATTTCTTAGCTTTAACAGAAAGCCATTGCTAATTGTTTTGCTTATTCATGCTGCGAAACTTTCTACGCAGTGCATCATATCCAAACCTTTGTGATGTAAGCCATCATTTTGCTAATGCGGAATCAACTTTGCTATAGTGCTTTGAAAAAGGGAATTCAACGATTCTTTATCCAAAATCGTCTTGTTTCCAAACCGTTTTCATCTCGATGTGATTCAGTTTCCACGCCACCATTATGCATAATCACCTTTGCAGAGCCAACATTCGTTGCCGCACATGTAACTAAAATATCTCCTAATTCCAATTGCTTACATTTAGCTAAAGCTTCATCTAGTATTCTCGCGCCATACCCTTTTCTACGTTGTGATGGTCGCACGCTGTAACCGATATGTCCGCCTACCCTCCAGAGGAAGTCATTCAGCTCATGTCGGATACTAACCATTGCTACAATTTTTTGTTCCCCGTTAACTAAGAAGTAATTAGAGTTAGGAACCCAATGCTCACTTCCTTTTTGCTTTAACCTTAATGCTTTCAAATAAACACTGTAATCTGTATACCCATCTAAACTGAAACTGTTTGGGATCATTTTTGATGGCCCCCACTCTTTGCAATAAGCCTGATGTTCAGACTCCCATTTTAAACTCGGTGTAACTAATTGCATGACTTCCCTCCTCATCAACATTTCATTTGCGCTGGATCATCCTAGAATTTATATGTTCCCACAGTACATAAAAACAAATAGTAATCGCTTTAAATTTTTTTGTTACTCTTTCATTGGTATACAACAGTGTGGTTTCATATAAAACAGTTATATTAGTTCGTAATTATAAACGATATCTCTATAAAAAGATATACATTTTTTGACTTTGCTCATTTTTATGGATACAGTGTTATATTCCTAACTTTGTGAGGTATTTCAAAGGTTTTGCATTTTCATTTTTATATCCATCTAACTTTACTATTTATTCACGCTACTTGACTTTTTCTTCTGTTCGAATTATGCTCACGGCAATGCATGTGAAGAAAACTCGGCTAGGGAAACCGCTGACCAATTTATGTTTTCCTATCGCACATCTTCCATTCCATACATGGGAGATTATATGCCTTTGAATTGCTCGTAACCTAAGAGCATGACCTAAAAATCCCAAACAAACTGTAGTTGACATACCGTTATCTGCTTCTTTATTTTCTTACACGATTATTTTTTGAAGAATAATTTACCGCCATATGATTCGGGATAAATAAATGAGAGGTTGTTTTCATGAAAATATTTGTTGATGCCGACGCTTGCCCAGTTAAAGAGTCTATTATGAAGTTAGCTCAAGCATATCGCATCCCAGTTACACTCGTGCAAAGTTTTTCCCATTATTCTAGTAAAACAAATCCAAAAGGGGTGGAAACCATCTATGTAGACTCAGGGGCTGATGCCGCGGATTATCGTATTATCAAACTAGTCAGTCGTGGAGATATTATTGTTACACAAGATTATGGACTCGCTTCATTAGGACTTGCTAAAGGATGCCATGTGATGCACCATAAAGGATTTCTATACACAAATGAAAATATAGATTCGCTTTTACAGACACGTTATTTAAATGCGATGGCAAGGAAAAGCGGAAAGCGAACGAAAGGGCCAAAAGCTTTTTCTGAGGAAGATCGGCAATTGTTTGAAACTCGTTTTCGTTCCTTACTTATAGAAAAACTCGGGTAATCATGATGTCTTCCGTTCAAAACTATTATTTTCTGCCTATAAGCCATGAAGCATTTTTCCAACTAGTGAAAATTAGGCATTTTGGTGCTTTATTTTCCATTTAGACTTGTGTTCACATAGATTTTCCAGTGTTTAAGATGGTAGTCTTACAGCAATAGTTACGTGTACTTTATATAAAAAACCCGGGTGTAAGAATCTCCTAATTGAGCAATCCATTTGTATGAAGATAATGAATTGCTCCATAAGACTCTTTCAATTTTCTATAAATAAGTAAAGAAAAAACTGTCAATCCATAAGAAATCAACAGTTTTTTCTTTACTTATTTATTTATTTCGACTCGTATATCTTAGCTTTCGGTTCTCTCTACGAAATGGTGCCGACTCATACAAAATCTTTTCTTCTTCCGTTTCTGGATATACTTGCGGCACTGGTACTGGCTTACCTTCCTCATTTACTGCAACCATCGTGAGAAATGACTCTGTCGTTAACCGTTCGTTTTGATTAATTAAATCACGCGCTGTTACTTTAACGTAAATTTCCATCGAACTTCTTCCTGTATAACTAACAAAAGCTTCAATCGTTAAAGCATCTCCAGCTTTAGCTGGTGATAAAAAGTCTACCGAATCAATCGATGCGGTTACTACTGTACTTTTAGCATGCTGCATGGCACATAACGCACCAATTTCATCAATATAAGCTAGGATTCTACCACCGAATATCGTATTTAAATGATTCGTATCTGGCGGTAAAACCAGTCTTGTTTGAACCGTTCTCGAGGCACTCATTGGTAGTTTTTCCATCTGTTTTTCCCCCTTACAAGAAACTTATTCCCTATGCATTAACTTGTTGTGCTTACATAAACGGCTCGGCAAACTATCATCTTAGCTCATTTCTTAAGTAGCATGTGATGAATTATTTTTAAATCATTCATTTCATAATGACAGACTAAGACACAACTTTATTAGTATAACATATAATTGCAGCGCTAGTTTTATCCAGTATCTAAGCTTCTGGAACAATCCCCGTTCAAGAGTCGGCATCATTTTAGATCTAAATGGGAAAGGAGCACAATAGAAAAAGAGAAATACCAACTGAATAAACAATCCATGAAGAAGCCCTTGCACAAGATTATAATTTGCTTTTTTGTTAAGATTTATTTAGAAATATGGTTACACGCTTTAGATTTTTTACTTCATAAAAAGTTTCATACTTGAGGAGGTTTATAACATGCAAATCACATCGATCGAACCGACCCCTAGTCCATATTCCATGAAAATTAATGTGAATGAACAATTACAAGATGGAGAAACGTTCAATTACACGCTTCAGGATGACTTACAGGATGCACCTGCCTATATACAGCAATTATTTCAAATTAACGGAGTAAAAGGTATTTATAGGGTGGTCGACTTTATCGCTTTAGAACGAAATCCGCGTGTAGCTTGGGAGGACATCTTACCCAAAGTAAGCGAAGTTCTAGGCTCTGCAGAAGATAATGATGATATTACACCTACAAGTTTCCTAGATACAGATGAAGCTTTTGGGGAAGTTCAAGTATATTTGCAATTATTCCGCTACATCCCCATGCAAGTAAAAGTAACAGATGGAAACACAGAAAAGCGTTTTGGGTTACCAGAGCGATTTATGAACGCCGTAATGGAAGCCTCAACGGCATCTAATAATATGTTGGAAGAGCGCAAATGGATTGAGCAAAATCCCCGCTATGGCGAGATAGAGGCTGTGGGAGAAGAAGTCGTTGAAGAAATTACTGCAAGCTATGATGACAAACGGATACATGATCTCATTCAATATGCAAAAACAAATGATGCGTCATTTATTTCTTCCTACCATAAAAAAGTAACAATGGAGATGTTAGATTACCCCAATTGGAAAAAACGTTATGCTGCACTAGACCGCATGGAACCCTCCAAAGCAGACTTACCTGTTTTAAATAAAGCGATCGAGGATGAAAAAGCGTCCGTTCGCAGGTTAGCTACTGCCTATTTAGGTATGATTGAAGATAAAGAAGTGCTTCCATATTTATATAAAGCACTAAAAGATAAGGCTGTTAACGTAAGGCGAACGGCAGGTGATTGCCTATCTGATCTTGGTTTTTCCGAAGCCATACCAGCAATGATCGAGGCACTAAAAGATAAAAGCAGATTAGTTCGCTGGCGTGCTGCAATGTTTTTATATGAACGAGGCGATGAAGCTGCTATAGAAGCTTTGGAAGACGCAGTGAACGACCCTGAATTTGAAGTACGCATGCAAGCAAAAATGGCTTTAGCACGAATTAAAGATGGAGGAGAAGCAAAAGGATCCATTTGGAGTCAGATGACAAAAGCAGTGAAAGAAAAAAATTCTAGGTAGGGTTAGCTTATCGTAAAGTTATATAGTTAGAAAAACTTGGTTCGCCCGCCAAGTCTTATGGCGGAAAGCCTAATTTTGCTTATACTATAAACCCTAGAATCTTTATACTTTTCTGTAGTGTAAAAAATCCATTTAGTTTAACTTGTGATTTTGCACGAGTTGGCTTTCTAAATGCGAGCTACGCTTTATCGCTAGTTAGAGGAGCTTCACTTCCTTAAAATTTTATGTTTTCCTGTTGTGTAAAAGAGCTTTTTGTTCATCGGTCGGAGTAAAAACGGAACTACTCTGACCTTTTTTGCAACAAGCTTCATTGTTCAGTACTTTAAATCATAATATTCCATTAGCTATTGGCGACATCTGATAAGCGCCAACTTGAAGATAGCGAGGTTAGTCACCTAAAAGGTAAAATCACAACATAAGATAGTTTGTTACATTGAATCATCACATATTCTATTTATTAGCAGAATGCCTAGTGCCAGATGAACATTTTGGACGAAAATCCTAAGCAAATTATTACATATATATGTAATGTTGTATGCAATTTTAGTAGTAAATGAAGCGTTTTTGTGTGAACCATTTTTCTGTACACATAGAAAAGAAATCCAGATCACTACCTTGCATTATTTAGTAGCAAGGTATAAACTATAGTTAACTATTAAATAATAAACAGTACTCATCATTAGATCATTGAATCCATACATCGGAAGGCTTAGAGTATTATATAGCTCAAGCATCTTTCGTAATAGTTTCATATTGATTATAATTAGCATGAACTTATAAGGAACTTGTAAACATAAAATTCTTAGTAGTTATGAAGCTATTTTAAAACAAAACGCTTATAAAAGAACGGAATTTTCACAGTACGACTATGAATATAAAATTTTTAGAATCCAAATCGCAATCTTTTTCGTATAAAATAATACTACTGATAGCACAGAAAAAGCATACATACAGATAGGAGAGATGATTGTGCAACAAAAAGAAATCTACTTATTACTTACAGATACAAATTCATGGCTTACGAGACTTATTAAATTGTATACAAAAAAACCATACAATCATGCTTCTATAGCTTTTGATGAAAAACTTGAGCACGTCTACAGCTTTGGGAGAAAAGCTCCTAAAAATCCATTCATAGGCGGTTTTGTAAAAGAAAATATACATGAAGGTTTATTTAAACATGCAAACGGCGTTATTTATTCCATATCTATCACAGAAGAACAGTGGCAGCTAATAAACCAATATATTCAGAACATATATGCAGAAAAAGATGCTTATCGATACAATTTCATCGGTTTATTTGGTTTTCTTCTTAAACGCCCGATTAATAGAAAAAATGCTTTTTTCTGCTCACAATTCGTAGCTACAGTCCTACAAGAGAGCAACGTAGTCAAGTTTAATAAACCAGCTCCCCTAGTTACTCCTCATGACTTGGAGGATGCAGGTATTTTCCATCTTGTTTATCAAGGGAAAATAAATGCATACTATAATCAACCTCAATTGAGAAGCATGGAATCAACCAGTTGCTGACCTTTCCTCCCCCCTTTTCTTACCTTTCTAACCTAGTCATCCATGCGTCTTCTATTTTTGATATCAGAATCGGTGAGGGATTCCTCTCAAAATAAAACCTTCCTTTTCCTAGATAAAATACTAAGCAATTTTCGTGGTGATGGGCGACTGCGCAGGAATATCGTACATTAAGTTGGTTGAAAAAGCCACTCCATCGTTGTAAGATTGGTTCACGAAAGACGTCTTTGTCCGTTAAATACCCTACTTGAACCAACTGATGAATTAACTCATCAATCACTTCCCGGTTTCAAATGAAATTATCCCTTCTGTTAATAACTCGGTGATTTTCATACTTTCACTTCCTGTCTGTATATATATGAACGGAAACATCTTGAGCTAACTTCTCTACTAGCTGTCGGTCACATAAATCATTACTAAAAGCTGTCGCACTCCCAGCTGCTACTGCATAACGGAAAGCATCGACCTTACTTGCTTCTGCTGTCATTTGCTCGATAAAAGCCGCTACCATAGAGTCACCTGCACCAACTGTATTAATTACTTCACCTTGCACAGGATCTGCTACAGCGATACAGTCATCGGTCAAATAAATTGCACCTTTTGCACCTAAAGATACGATGACGTGCTGTATCCCATTTTCCACCAGTTGTTTGCCAAAATAGATAGCTTCATCTACGCTGGTTATCTTTTTGTTAAATAAATCACCTAATTCGTGCTCATTTGGCTTTACGAAATATGGTGTCGTTGTCATTAATTGTCGCAAAGGTTGTCCAGACGTATCTACTATAAGACGAACTCCTAATTGTTTGCATGTTTTAGCAATTTCTTCTAAAAATGCAGATGATATCGTACTTGGTATGCTTCCCGCTAAGATAAGCCAATCATGTTTATTAAACTGACTTATCTTTTTTAATAGTTCACGCTGCTGTTTTTCAGAAATGAATGGCGTTGGTCCATTTAATTCTGTCGCTTCCTCCGCCTTTACTTTGACATTTATTCTAGTCGTTTCCTTCGTTTGAATAAAGTCTGTCTTAATGCCTTCTTCTTGCAACTTTTGTGTAATAAACTTTCCTGTAAATCCACCAACAAACCCAAGCGCTGTGGACGGGATATTAAACTGCTGTAACACTCTTGATACATTAATCCCTTTTCCTCCAGGATAGTAATTCACTGCATTTGCTCGATTTAACCCTCCTACTTGAAATGATGCAAGATATGTTGTGTAATCCACGGACGGAGTCATGGTGCATGTGTATATCATTACTCTGCCACCTTTACTGTTGTTTCATTTGTAAAATGTTCCATTTCATCTTGAGGCAGTTCTTCCGTTATTAAAGTAGCCTCCTGCAAATCAAGTACTTTTGCAAAACTTACTTTACTTTTTTTGGAATGGTCTGCTAGTACATAAGTTTGTAAGGCATGGTTCGCGGCCGTTTTTTTCACCATTGCTTCTTCTGGGTCAGGTGTCGTATAGCCCAACTTCACGTGAAAACCGTTAGCACCTAAAAAGCATTTGTCAAAACGATAATGATGAATGGATTGAACGGCTTGTACACCTACTAACGCTCCTGTTTTTTCTTTCATATATCCACCCGTAAGGTAGGTAACGATACCGTTTTGTATTAAAGCTTCGACATGGGAAAGACCATTTGTTACAACGACAACATCTTTTTCTCTAAGAAATGGAATCATTTGCAATGTTGTTGTTCCAGCGTCAATAAATAAGCAATCACCTTCATGAACAAGATATGCTGCAACTTGCGCGATTTTGTTTTTTTCTTGAAGGTTTTTGGTGGATTTTTCTTTTACGCTACATTCTTGTAATTTACGCTCAGGTAAGGTAGCCCCTCCATGAATTCGCACTAATTTGCCTTGTGATTCCAAATCTGTTAAATCCCTACGAATAGTTGATTCAGAAGCTTTCGTTACTTCCATAGCATCTTGTATTTTAATGGATTGCTTTTCCCCTAATAATTGCATTATTTTAGCGTATCGATCTGTCGTTAACAAGTTTATCACTCCAAGCTTGGATTCATTGTTATCATATACTACATTTCATTCAAATTCAATCAAAAACGTTTAAATTCATTTAAACGCATGCACTTTTTCCTATTGCCATCCTTTCCCATTCTATCTTATAATTAATTTACATATATATGGAAATTAGCTGCTGTATAAAGGAAATCTTCAACCAGTAGGAAGGGACTCTTTTACCCCTTTTTCTCCAACTCCCATCTTCCAATTTTGAAGTAAAAGTCTTACAGCAACTTATATCTTGAATGAAAATCACTAACGCCAACTTATAGATATTAACCGGAAAAGGGTGTCTAAAAATGATTTACATCATTATGTTTTCTTTACTTATTCTTCATATTATTATCCAAAAACGACTAATTAGGAGCTTGAACATGAACGCAAACGATGATGATGAATCAAAAGAGAAATACGTAAATAATATTCATCGATACGGTGAAAAAACGCTTAACTTTTTAATTCTGATCATCATTACAATAACCATCATCGATTATCACGAATTTAGAGTATTTATCTTTATAAGTATGGCTATCCTTTTCGCTTTTCGCACCTATATAGAATGGAAGCATATAAAGGGAAGCCTGCAATACCTGCTTAGCGCTACATCTATTGGATTATGCATTATTGGTGCCGTCGTTTACAGCATACTGGATCATATAATTTAAGAAGGCTACCGTTTTCTTGTGCTATTGTTCTTAGAAAAAATTGGTTTATCCCCAATTCTTAAGACGGAGGAACGCCGTCGTTTTGCTTAAACTATGAACTCTAAAATCTTTATACTTTGCATAAGTACTATTACATCAGTACTTTTATGAAAAGTGATGGCTTGCTGCGTTTAAGATAACATAAATAAAGTGAATAAACTTTCCATTTCAGTTAGACAAAATAGCAAAAATTCTATATAATGGAATTAACAAATTACGGAAAGGGTGACCCAATTACATGAAGTATTAATCCTATTTACTGAAAAATTGTTCAACATGCAGCATTTTCAACAGAAGTCTGTTCAATTTGTATGCATTTCAAGCCTTTCAGAATAGGATGATACGCTTTGTAATTGGCATAAAATTTTTCACATTGCTTTTTATATGTAGATATTACCAGCTTACATATACAGGCTTGTGTTTATTTATCACTGTCTTTACATTCGTCTTCTGTTCTGAAAAGTTCAGGAGGCTTTTTTTGTGCTATGAAAGTAGGTTTATTCTATAAACAAGACTAGAAACTACCATTTTCGATCGGTGGAAACCTTATAGCATGTTAGAAAAGCATGGCTAGCGATAAGTCTTTATGACGATAGAACGCCATCATTTCGCTTATGCTACAATCCCTAACATCTCTACTTTCCTATCGTGCAAAAAAACCTCCTGTTTCCGCTAATTATTCGGTTTACATGAACCTATCTACACAGGAGGCGATCCTATGCATTTACTATTGGATGCAAAAAAGATTTCATACTATATTAAAGATCGTAAATTACTATCCATAGAAGCATTACGTGTGCATCGAGGAGATCGAATTGGTTTAGTTGGTAAAAACGGTTGTGGAAAGACAACGCTATTAAAAATACTTGCAGAAACAATGACGGCTGAAACGAGCCATCTTTCTCTGTACGGTTCGATTGATTTAGTACCACAATTAAAAGAAACGAAAGAAACAAAAAGTGGCGGTGAAATAACGCAAGCATATATAAGCAAAGCACTAGCAAGAAAAGCAGACATTTTACTTGCTGATGAGCCAACAGCAAATTTAGACACCTCCCATATGGAAGCGTTAGAAGCCAACTTACAAAACTGGCCCGGTGCCTTCATTATCGTTTCTCATGATCGGGAATTTTTAGATGCCATATGTACGAACATTTGGGAGCTAGAAGATGGCATTCTTACAACATACAAAGGCAACTATTCTGATTATCAACAACAAAAAGAAGTACAAATACAACAGCAAGAACAAGCGTATGATACCTATATAAAAAAGAAATCACAACTAGAAGAAGCACTCGCTTTAAAAGAAAAAAAGGCACAGCGGGCAACAAAAAAACCAAAGCAAACGAGCAACTCAGAAGCGAAAATTACAGGAGCAAAGCCTTATTTCGCCAATAAACAAAAAAAATTACGCAAAAACGCTAAAGCAATAGAAACACGCATTGAAAAACTAGAAAAAGTAGAAAAAGCTCGGGAAGTTCCCCCTCTTAAAATGGAGTTGCCAAATGAAAAAACAATCTTAGGGAGAAATCTTTTACGAGTTGAAGATGTAACAGGAGAAGTACATCAACGTTTATTATGGAATAAAGTTAGCTTCCAAATAAAAGGTGGCGATAAGGTAGCGATCATTGGAGCTAACGGAAGTGGGAAAACAACACTGATAAAAAAGTTACTCCTACCAACAGAGCAAGTCCACCATTCTCCAGCTATGAAAATCGGTTACTTTAGTCAAAATTTAGATGTACTTGATACGAACAAATCTATTTTACAAAATGTACGTGAGACCTCCCATCAAAACGAGACTTTAATCCGTACAGTATTAGGAAGGCTTCATTTTTATCGCGATGATGTCCATAAACAAGTAGCTGTCCTTAGTGGAGGTGAACGAGTCAAGGTTGCTTTTGCTAAATTATTTGTAAGCAATATTAACACCATTATTCTTGACGAACCGACTAATTTTCTTGATATTGAAGCTGTGGAAGCTTTAGAATCGCTGTTAACAGAATATCAAGGCACTGTCATATTCGTCTCCCATGACCGAAGATTCATTCAGACCGTCGCAACTACAATCTTCGCTTTCGAAGATCAGACCATAAAGATTTTCGCAGGCACTTATGAAGCGTATAAGCAAGCATCCTCACAACAAAAAGAAGACGCAAGCGAGCAGGAACGAATGGTTATTGAAACAAAAATGACCGAGATACTAGGAAAATTAAGCATAGAGCCTTCAGACGAATTGGAGCAAGAATTTCAAGAACTTGTCGCGAGAAAAAATGAATTAGAAGCAAAG
Organism: Virgibacillus dokdonensis; assembly: GCF_900166595.1. NCBI lineage: Bacteria > Bacillati > Bacillota > Bacilli > Caryophanales > Bacillaceae > Virgibacillus > Virgibacillus dokdonensis. Next base: position 3,500,479 of record NZ_LT745763.1, read on the forward strand.
AAAAAACGTTAATTGGCTATGGAACACTGGACGGAGATATTGCTTGAATAAGCAATATCTCTCTTACATAAACTAAATTTACACAACAAGCTTTGATTATATTGTACGAATCGTATTAGTCAAAAAATTCTCTTCGTTTATGTTTTCACTTGCTCCACAACAAAAATTGACATAAAATTAAATATCATTTTAACATTTAGCCTTCATCGATTATGTTTCATCTCGCTTTACCTGTTTAAAATTTCTAATCAGGAATTTAGCACGTCTTCTGAACCATACAACGATAATCGATATGCTTTGACACGTGTTGGCAAATCTTTTATATTTAATTAAGAATATATGAATTAATATATTTCGTAAGATAAGGAGAATGAACAACTATGAAAGAAAATCTATCGCTAAAAGCTTTTGTCGTATTAATTAAAGCGTCAAAAGCGTTACAAGACTATGTTATGGAAGATATGAAGAATTATGGCATGAAGACTTCTGAATTCACTATTCTTGAAACGCTTTATCATAAAGGAAAACAAACCGTTCGGGAAATATCTGAAAGTGTACTGATTAAAACTGGCTCCATTACGTATGTTATTGATAAATTGGAGGAAAAAGGATTGCTCCAAAGAAAACATTCCCAAGAAGATAGACGTGTCGTTTATATTGATATTACAGATAAAGGAAAGCAACTGATGGATGAAATTTTTCCAAAGCATCAGCAAGTCATTGAAGAACTCTTTATGGATGTAAGTGATGAACAAAAAAAAGTTGTTATCGACGTATTAAAAAAAGCTGGAAAGCGTTTATAAGGAGAGATTAAAGATGAAACATATTTTTCAAGAAGGAAACGATCCTACAAAACCTACATTATTATTGTTGCACGGTACTGGTGGTACAGAACAGGATCTGCTTCCATTAGCTGAAAGAATAGATGAAGGGGCAAATGTATTAAGTGTAAGGGGAAATATTCTTGAAAATGGCATGCCTCGCTTTTTCAAGCGTTTAGCCGAAGGAATTTTCGATGAAGAAGACCTTATTTTTCGAACCAAGGAATTAAATACCTTTTTAGATGAAGCGGCGGAAACATATACCTTTCATAGAGATAACATCATTGCTATCGGATACTCCAACGGCGCAAATATCGCAGCAAACTTACTTTTTCATTATCAACATGCACTTCGTGGTGCAATACTCCATCATCCTATGGTACCACGTCGGGGTATAGCTTTACCAAATTTAGCTCATAAACATGTGTTTATCGCTGCAGGAATAAATGACCCTATTTGTCCACCACAAGAATCAAAAGACTTAACAAAAATATTAAAGGATGCTGGCGCAAATGTCCATTTGCATTGGGAAAATCAAGGTCACCAATTAACATTACAAGAAGTAGAATCCGCAGCACAGTGGTACCAACATTTATAAGCTTTTTTACACTTACGTTTATTTGAATAGCCGACGATAAATGTAAAAGCGGGTGTTTCTTGCTCACTTCTGCGCGTGACTTGCTGAATCCACGCTCGTACCGCTAATGTCTGGGCGCAACTTTCTTGATATACCTCTCTCCTTTTTCCATTCCAAAGGCAAAATTTTTCGCAAGCGTGCGCCCGCTATCACTTCACGCGATGGGCGGGCGAATTTTTGCATGGAGGGAGAGATTTTCTTGGATTGACGAGCGACTTAGAAACGCTTCCTGCCTTTGTTTAATTTCTTACTATGATATACACCGTATAAACGATATAGCCTATAACTAATACAAGGCCTTCACGTTTATCGATGCGAAAGTTTGTGCGAGAAAAAATAAGTAGTAGCACGGTGATAGCAATCATTATCAAAATGTCGATAGTAATTTTCCCGCTGACTTCTAAAGGAGAAATAACTGCAGAAGTTCCAAGAACGAATAAAATGTTAAAAATATTGCTTCCAACAATATTTCCTAAAGCTATTTCACTTTCCTTTTTTAAAGCCGCTGTAATGGAGGTTACTAGTTCTGGTAGGGAGGTTCCAATCGCTATGATGGTTAAACCGACAAGAGCTTCACTCATTCCCCATGAGTAAGCAATGTCCTTTCCATTTTCCACAACCATCTGACCACCGAGGACAATGCCTAAAAGCCCAAGAATGGTAATTGTAATGTTTTTTCCCCATTTAACGTCTTGAACAGCATTAACTTCACTTCCATTTTCACGACTCTTTAACGCTACTTCAATGACATAGAACATGAATACAGATAAAAACAATAGAAATATAAGCCCGTCACTTCGAGATATTGTATTTAGATTCAGGCCTTGCAATACTTTATCATTAATTAATATTAATAAAGCAACACTTGCAAGCAAAGTAAAAGGAATTTCTTTTCGAATTGTTTCATTCTCTACTTTAATTGGAAACAATACCGCTGCGATTCCAACCACAAGTGTTATATTAAAAATGTTGCTCCCAATAACATTCCCCATCGATACGTCTGCTGTCCCTTGTAATGAAGCAATAATACTTACCGTTGCCTCTGGAGAGCTTGTACCAAATGCAACAATAGTTAAACCAATTAATATTGGTGGAACTCTTAGTAGTCTGGCAATATTTGACGAACCATCTACAAAAAAATCAGCACCTTTTATTAATAAAACAAATCCAACAATCAATAGAACATACGCCATAAATGTGATCTTCCTTTTCTGTCAATTAGTATGTCTTTCTGTTAAGGGGTAGTGATCAATTTCACAACCATCTTTTGATCTAAGTAGCTGTACAATGTAACGTATTGATGTACTATATGTAGCATTTCACAGCTTATAAAATAATTACATTACCGTTTATACTCTTATTCTCCACATTTTAATAACCACTACACATTTTAACGTATATGTAGCAAAAACGTTATTAGAAAGACTTGGCGATAAAACGCCATTGTTTTGCTTATACTATAAACCATAGAAATTCCATACTTTCTAATAGCACCTAAAAAACAAGCAAAGATTGCTTTGCTTGTTCTACAATAAATCTCTAATTACTAGTCGCTTGTCCCTCACTGATTGTTTAAATTTAATTTAATCCTCTCCAACACCTATTCTCTACAGCAACTTATATTCAGGATAGATAAATTTCATTTCCAGACGGGTCGTCTACGTATAAACCATCCCCATCCTTTGCTCGAATAGCATGCCATCCCCTTTTCTTTAACTGATCATGAATTATATCTATTGCTTGCGTTTTCGGAAATGCAATAGAAAAATACTTTAGACCAGCACTATATTTTTCTGGTGGAAGGGCTTTTTCTCCATTCCAAACATTAATAGCAATATGGTGATGATAGTCACCAGTCGATAAAAATAATGCTCCTGGATAATGGGCTACTTCCGTAAAACCTAATATTTTTACATAAAACGCTTTCGCTTGTTCCAAATTGTTTACATGTAAGTGTATATGTCCTATCAGACTTTCCTTCGGTGCACCTCTCCATTTACCAGATGGTTCCGCCAACAATCCAGCTGTATCTAACTGATGCGTTGTCATCATTACTTGATCATCATCCCACTTCCACCTACTTGATGGGCGATCACGATACACTTCTATTCCATTTCCATCTGGGTCCGTTAAATAAATCGCTTCACTAACGTGATGGTCTGAGGCCCCAAAAGGAATTTGTTCCTCTAAACAAAACTGTAAGAATGATGCCAAATCACTTCTATTTGGAAGCAATATAGCAAAATGATACAGCCCTGTTCTCCCCTGTTGTTTCGATAAAACAGATTCTGGCTGTTCCAAAGTTAATATCGGAGTAGCACCATTTGCTGACAGTACAGCTTGGTGTTGAGATTTCTCTAATAAAGAAAAACCGAACAAATATTGATAATATGCAAGTGAATGCTTTAAATTTGTCACGTAAATCGAAACTTCGTTTACATGAGCCACCGAATGATCAAAAAACTTCGTCTCCATTACTGCACCCCTTTTAGTTACTTTTTAAAATAAAGTTATTTATAGTAAGTAATTGTATAGGCAAAATGTTTTCTTGTCAATCTTATTCGTGTAGAATTGACATGCACTTCCTAAAAGCACATCCAATTGGGAATAGCTTTGGGTTCAAAAAGCTCCTTCTAAAATCACCATAACAAATTAAAAAAATAATTGAAGAACTTGAAAAACGATTATTATACCAATTCTGTTATAAACACAAAATCATTAGAAGAACTAGAGTTAATCCCAAATCTATCATGAAACATAAAAGCTGTAATTATTTGTATGTTACTTGGCTAACCGCCAAACCTTGTAAAGGAAGTGGTCGTTTTTCTTATACTATAAACTTAAAAAATTTATACTTTCTGGCAAAAAACCGCTTGCAAGAACTTTTCATAGTAAATGTTAGTTCCCCATTACGAGCTATGGCAATTCATGATACGATAGTCACGCTTTCATTATGTTCGTTTTCTTTCGTGTAAAATGAGGAATATATAATAAAAGCATTCATTTCTTACTTCCAATTAAAAAGGAGGATGTTTTATTGATTATTCGCAAGCAACAAAATAGCTTTATCTTCATAGAGCAAGATCAACATGCTCGCATATCTGAAAGTATGATTAGACATTGGAACAAAGCATATTTACCGCAATCTCCATACCACGATTCTGCCATTTATGCCATCCAACAACATGATGTTGGATGGAGACCGTTTGATGAAGAACCATTTTGGAATGACCAATCGCAAGCACCTCACAATTTCACAGATTTTCCAACACCAGCTAAGACCGTGTTATATACTGCTGGAATCGAAAAAGTCGCTTCTGCAGATTTGTATGCAGGTTTGTTATGCAGCTTACACTATACGCGTTTTCTTGAAAAAGATACTTCTACTATAGTAAACAATTTGTTAATCAAGAAAGAAGCAGACAACAACGAATAATAAATATCCTGAAACAGTTTGATAAAGAAGTATTAGCTATCCATCTTGGTTTATTGCAGCTTTGTGATAATCTTTCTTTATTTATTTGCCTCAATGAACCAGGAGAAAACACGCACCCTTTCTTTAAAAAAGGTATTCCCTTATCGGCTAAATTGAAAGGTTTTACAAACCAACTACTAGAAGCGACGTGGCAAGATAAACAGACAATTCAACTATCACAACTGCCATTTTCATCAGCAACAGCATTCACTTACCCGTATAAGCAGGTAACAAAAACGTCCATTTTAAAGCAAGGATTGATTCCAGCATATCAACAAGCACCTATAGAAGAAGTAGCTATTACTTTTGTGCAAGGATAAAGTGATCTCACACCTAAACGAATAGGCTAAAAGATCTTGACTTGCTGTTATCTCCCACTTAAGCTTACCCATTCACATTTGCCATTATGAAAGTGTAAGTCGTACAATTCTTTCTATCTGCATTCAAATTGCTGCAACACAACCATTAGAACCCATATCCATATTCAGCATTTTTAGCCAAAATGGTCTCATGCTTGTAGTTGTTCTCGTATCACAACTGCATTCCGATGAAGTTTTCCATTCTCCTATGAATATGACTTAAGTTAGTCGAATCAATATAATGATTTTAAGAGGCACTTACCTCACTTTGTTGTTGTGCCTCAAAGCTTTTATACTACGCCCTAACCTTCCTCCCCTTCCCTTACATGCGTCAAAAAGTTATCCGCTTCATTTGTGACAAATAATTTTCGTGTAGGCAACGCGATGGTCACTTGTTCTTTTTCCAAAATATCTAAAATCATTAGATTCACTTCTTCTCTAACTTGCAAATACGCTCCCCAATCCGTCGTATTCGTGAAAAAGTATAAGAATATATCTAAACCATTTTCCTGATATTGATCAAAATGAACAAAAATGGTTTCTTTATGAATCGCTTCGTTTGCTAACAGTTTTTTTCTAATTTGCGCAATCACATTTTCCATTCTATCTCTTGGTGTATCATAAGTCACCCGTAAATTAAACGTAATTTGTCGCTTTTCCATTTTGCTCCAATTTGTGATGGATTCATTGGCTAGCGTTGCATTGGGGACGGTAACGAGTGCTTGAGCAAATGTACGTATTTTTGTACTACGAAAAGAAATATCTTCTACCGTCCCTTCTACACTTGGAGTTAAAATCCAATCGTCAATCGTAAATGGTTTTTCCGTAATGATGATGATCCCACCAAAGAAATTAGCAAGCGCATCTTTAGCAGCCAGTGCGAAAGCTAACCCACCAATACCCAGACCTGCGACAAATCCATTGATATCATAACCAAATTCCTGGGCAATAATGCTAAAACAGATAGCCACAATAATTAACCTCACTGCCTTTGATAAAAAAGGGATTAAAATGGAGTCGATATTAAATTGAAATTTTTCATTCAACTTTGCAAAGAGCAAGGAGGAGGAAGAAGATAGATGAAATAATCCCCAGCCAAATATAAAAATAATGGCAGAACGAATCACTTGCAGAAAAAAAGTGTTTGTATGATGAACATATGGAAATAAGATCACAGCGATATATATGCCCATAATGAGAATAAGCCCTTGTATAGGCCTTTCAAAAGAAGCGCGCAACTGAACAAAAATGCCGTTCAATGTATGATTACTAATCTTCAATAACAATGCAAATAAATAACGAGTAGCTCGTTTGCGTAAGAAGAAAAAAGTTAGTAACACGATAATCGATATACTGCTATGAATGATTTTTTCATATGCTTGCAAAATATCCCATAACATAAAGCAACCTTACCTCCACAACATAATGTTTTCCTTGCTACTATGTATATAAGCTATTACAGGAAATTAGACATACAGGTTAAGTGAAAATATCGTTGCAGTAAAAAAGAGAAATATGCCAATAAAGGGCAACCGTAGCAGGGGTTCTATCATTCCTATGGATTTGTGGGGTTTAACTGCTGATATGTATAGCTACGCTTTGCATCTTTCTTACAAGCACAATAAAGGAGTGATCAATTATTCCACTTTCTGTCCCCCTTTCCTATAACATAAAAAGCACGGCATAAGTACCGTGCTTTTTTTGCTTCCATTAATCTGTATTTCATCTATACTTTGAATGGATAAATGGAAGGAATGTTCCAATCAAAGCGCCTACTACAATGACAATCGCAAGGAAATAATTACCCATAATTCCCCATTCGTCTTCACTAAAAAGATATGTTAAAGCGAAAAAAATAAATGATGCCAAAGTTACCACGATTACTGTAGTCAAGTACGTCATTTTTTTATAATTTTTGTTTAGTAAAGTCCGAGAAGTAAAATAAAAAACAACACTCCGCGAATGAAGCAGGGTCTACATTTTAATGGTATATACCCAACACCAAAATATTGTTAAATGTTTTAGCAATATCTAGGTTTTTTGGAGGGTACTAAGGCGTAAAAATCGTGGATGGTTGGAACAATTTGTCCTCGTTCCCTCATTTGTTGATAGGTTTGTTTCGTCACCCATTTCGCATCTATAACTTCTTCCGGTTGCAGGGTAAGTTCTTCGATGGCAATATTCGAAAAAAACAACCACGTGTCAAGATGATAATTTTCTCTAACCTCATGCTGAAGTAACTGCGCAGTTTCCATTTGCAAAGGCAAACCTAATTCTTCAGCTACTTCCCTACATGCACCTTGCAAACTATTTTCTCCAGCGATCACAGAGCCACCTGTACATTCCCAATAACCTCCATATGACTTGCCTGGATGCCGTTTGGAAAGCAACAATTCTCCTTGATCATTTTGTATCCAAACATGAACAACTAAATGATATTTCCCTTTAGGTATTGGCTTCCCTCTCGTATGTATCTCCTTCAGTTTGTTTCGGTTCCGATCATAAAGATCCCATACTTCCATCCAATCCCCCTCCAGTATATGTCATTTATGTCATCCAAATGTTTCGTTATCGCCTACTCTTTTTAGCGAAAGATCGACCTATTTCCTTATCCTATCATGTAGTTCAAAACTACCTATACAATTTTCTTATCGCTTAATCATTGCTTGCCGCTGTTGAAAATCAACGTCTTTGTAATACGTGTTCTTTACCAATACGTTGGGGCCAAGACATTTTACAGCAGGACAATGGCAGTTAAGAGATGTAGCCGTTTCGGTTGCCATCCAGCGCTCATAAGCCTCCGGTAAACGAGTCGTTTGTACATTTCCGAGCTTCGGTTCATCACCAAAATCCGTTACAATGATGTCCCCGGAAAATATATTCACATTTAAGCGAGAACGACCATCTGGATCATTTCTTACCGAAACATTTTTCGCTTTAAATATACGTTTTTGCAGTTCTAAATCAGCCTGTGACGAGCTACATGGATAAAACGGCAATGTGCCAAATAACATCCAAACTTCTTGGTTTCGATGATTAAGTAATCGTTCTATTCCAGTACGAATTTCATCCAAAGTCAACGTTTCTAAGTTGCTTGCAAAATCAACGGGATACATCGGATGAATTTCATGTCTTGCACAACCCATCTCCAGAACATGATCGTGTATGCTCTCCAAATATGGATACGTACGACGATTTAACATCGTTTCGGCTGATACCATGACACCTTCCTCGGATAATCGTTGTGCATTTTCTACCATTCTAGAAAAATATTTTTTCCGGTTTTCTAACGAAGGTTTTCGCTCCATTTTTGCAAATCCTGTTTCCGCAAACTCATCGGCAGTGCCCCAGTTATGAGAAATATGTAAAACGTCTAAATACGGAATAATAGCTTCATATCTACTATATGGTAACGTCAGATTCGAATTTATTTGCGTTTTCACACCACGACGATGAGCATAGCGCAATAGTGGCACAACATGTTCGCGCACCGATTTTTTGGACATCATTGGTTCGCCACCCGTTATGCTTAATGTTCGCAAATGGGGAATTTCATCAAGCCTTTGCTGCAATAATTCCATTGGCAATGCTTCTGGGTCTTTCGCTTGCAATGTGTAGCCAACAGCGCAATGGGCACAGCGCATATTACAAAGCGTTGTTGTAGTAAATTCAATGTTTGATAATGTCATCTTTCCATGCTGTTCCACATCTAAATATGCTTCCCAAGGATCATAGGAAGGTGACATTTGTTTCTTCGCTTGTATTTGTTTCACACGTAAAACCCCTTCTACTTTGGTTAGAAAACTTTACTTGTCGCCATGTCATATGGCGAAAGCTGTCATTTTCTTATACGATAATCCTGTAAACTTTTATTTCCTATCGTGTTAGAAAAACTTGGTTTAGCACCAACTCTTTATGGAAAAAAACGACGCCTTCTGTCTAATTCTACTATCGATAGCATCAAAATATCATTTATTTTACATGTTTGAAAAGAATCTGTCTATATAGCCAAATACCAACTGCTATTTCCTTTATTCTTGTTTAGAAATGAAAGACCCACCACCCGGAAGTGACAGTAGACGTAAGCGATATGCATTCATCGCCGTGTCTCCTAGTTGGTCCAATAAATTGTAGTTAGCATATGCACCGACTATCGCACCAAACCCTGGCACCATTTGCAGTAATTTTACCAAGTCGATATAATCGCGATATTCTTGTTGAAACACTTCCCAATCCATTTCAACTAGCTTATGTTTTTCCTGCTCCCAATTTTCAATCGTATACATCGTTTGTTTTCGCATTTCATCGCGAGAAAAGGCAAGCTGGAAAACATGTAACATAAATAACCGTTCTTCGTATTCTTTTGTATCAAAACCATAAATAGCCGCAGTTTCAAATAAAAACTTCACCTTAATAGACAATAAGAGTGGAAAGTCTGCCAAACCAAGAAATATACCTCCTGCTCCTGTTCCAGCCCCCTCAATCGTAGCTGTTTTGCGATAGCTTTCTAATTTTTCTTTTACGAGCGCATCCTGCTTGTATAAACTTTTTTCTGGAATAAGCGCTTTTTTAGTCGTAAGTTGCGATCCTACTAGCATAGTTTTCACCATATTTTTAATGCTTTCTGTAATAAAACGTTGCACCTTAGCAGGAATCCAACTATTTATTTTCGTTTGCGCTTTTTTAGATACTTGATGAAACAGATTAGGATTTTGATACATCTTCTTTCGCCACTGCGCGAGTTCACGTTGTACAGACTGTTCGTAAGCATCCATAAAATAAAGCCTCCTTTATTGTATAAGAAAAACGACAGCGTTTTTCCGCCATACGACTTTCGACAAGTAAAGTTTTTCAAAAAGGGAAAAGAACACAAATATATTGTATATTTCCATGACTTCTTATTTTAATGTATACTATTGATTATACAATATATTTATTCGGTAAAGGGGGAAAAGAGATGCCTATACCTGTAAATCATTCGAAACCTGTTCGACAATCAGCAAAAGAAAGCGCATATAATCAAATACAGCAATGGATTATTGATGGTACATTACAGCCTGGTGAAAAGCTGAATGATTCAGAATTAGCGCAAGCATTGGGGATTAGCAGAACACCAGTGAGAGAGTCGCTGCAACTATTGGAAACAGAAGGATTTGTTCAAATGTTTCCTGGAAAAGCTACACAAGTAACCGAAGTGGAAAAAGAATCGATGAAAGATTTGCTACCGCCTTTAGCTGCTTTGCAAGCTTTAGCTGCTGAATTAGCTGTAGACAATTTAACGGCAGATGTCCTCGACTTGCTAGAAACAACGAACGACAGATTTGCAAAAGCCATTCATTCCGAAAATTACTATGCCGCATTAAAGATCGATGAAGAGTTTCATCAAATCATTGTTGATATAGCAAACAACCCTTACATCCAGCGAATTATTGCACATCTGCAAGCGCATGTCAGACGATTATTTTTTCATAACTCCATTGTTTTAACTGAAAAATCGATCGAAGAGCATGCAAAAATTATTGAACTAATAAAAAATAGTAACAAAGAAGCATTATCACCAATAATGAAAGAGAATTGGTTACGAACGATAGACGAAATTGAATCATCACAATAAATTTATACAGGAGATATAAAAGAAACTCATCTATACCTGACAAAGGCGTAGTCAACTGTAAACCCAACACGTAGTAAATCATGAACTTGGCTCACGCCAACCCTTCAGGTGCATATATTCGTCCATTATCATTGGCTCACCTTCCTCAATATGACCGCATCTCCCCCTCATAGCATTTTACTATTTGCAACAGCAATCCTCTATGTTAGAAAAATCGGCTATTTGTCATAGCTTTTCATAACGAAAGCCTTCTTTCTTTGCTAATTAGTGGGAGGTTTCTTTTATCTTCCACCGCTTATTTAATTGCTCAAAAATATGACCTAAAGGCCGCTTACGAAAAATAAATAAATTTTGTTCTCTACTACTTACACCTAGCTCCCATCTTCCAATTCTTAAAATGGAATTTTACAGCATCTTATCTACAGGATAAAAACGAAAATGATCTGCTCGCATATTTTTGCAAGCAGATCATTTTCACATATGAATAATAGCGAATTGGCTCTTAATGGAAAAACCACTCAAAATTGCTGAGTCACACTCTTTAAACATAATATAGTACAAGTTTAGAAAACTTAGCTTTGTGCAAAATCATATGGCGTGGTTTTGCTTTACTATCAGAAATATATACCTTCTATAACGAAACATGGACGTTAAGAAGCATGAACCGTAGAAGGCTTTACTAATCTCAAAACCGTTCCAGATATAATCAATACGATAAAAGCAGGTAATAGCCAGCCAAGCCCTTGATTATAAAGAGGCAACATCGATTCATAAAAAGAAATAATTGGCTTTAACCACGGAAAGTACGCGATGCCTAACGTCTCACATAATGTTTTCAAACCATCAACCAAACTAATGCCAAATGTCACTAAAGTGACGGAAACATAAACGGCTCTTTTATGATGAAACAATGGTGATAGAAACGCTAATATCATTAATACAATGGCAAGTGGGTATATCAGCATTAAAACGGGTATCGAATATTTTATAATGTTAGTTAATCCAAAGTTCGCAATGGTAAAAGTAACAATCGTAAACAGTAATACGAACTTCCGGTAACTTAACTTTGGATATAAAGAATGGAAATATTCCGAACACGCAGTTGTTAAGCCAATACTCGTTGTTAAACAAGCTAACGTAATAACGATCGCAAGTAAAATCATGCCAGCTGTTCCAAAATAATGTGTTGCTGCACTACTTAAAACGGGGCCACCTGTGTCAAAAATACCATAGACACTCGTACTCGTAGCTCCTAAATATGCAATTCCGACATAAATAGTAGCAAGTAACGCAATTGCAACAGTTCCTGCCTTCGCTGTGGTGCGCATAATTTCTGTTTTTGATGTTACTCCAAAGGAACGGATAGCTTTAATCACTATAATCCCAAATACAAGTGATGCCAGTGCATCCATCGTATTATAACCTTCTAAAAACCCTTTAACAAACGCTCCACTCACATAACCGTCTTGCGGCATTTCAGCTGGCCCCATCGGGTTAACAAAAACAAACGTCAATAATACAAGTAGTAATATAACAATTCCTGGAGCTAACAGTTTACCGACATAATCGACAATTTTTGCTGGATATAGTGAAAATAGCATCGTTATAACAAAAAATAGAAAAGAAAAAATAAATAGTCCGATTTGTGAGAATTCTTCAGCCGTAAAAGATGAAAAACCAACATCATAAGCAACTGTAGCTGTACGTGGTGCTGCAAAAAAAGGCCCAATTGTTAAATATAAAACAGATGTAAATAAAACACCGTAAACAGGATGAATTCTTCCAGCTAAATCCTGTAGACTTTCACTATTTGAAAAACTCATAGCTAAAATACCTAATAGAGGTAGTCCAACTCCTGTAATCAGAAATCCAGCTACTGCTTGCCAAATGTTACCTCCTGCCAGTTGACCAAGTTGGGCGGGGAAAATTAAATTACCTGCTCCAAAAAACAAGGCAAACAACATAACGCCTATTGCTGTATAACTAGAAAAAGATAGTTTTTTATCCATATATTATGTTCTCTCCCGATGTTAAAATAGTTAAACAATATAATATGCAATATATCGCTGATGACATACATCATACTATGTTTTCGACAAACATGCAATATATTACTTAAATTATTTCAACATTTCGACATGAACGAAGAGAATTGTCACTATTTATTAATAAATCTGGTTATTATAGACAATTCTCCCACTACAGATAATCCGTATTGTTTGCAATTCGAACTTCTCTTGCTCTTTTGCTACAATATCATATAAAACATATCATCAGGAGGATCTATTCTGCAAAGAATCCATGTTATTCGTGTAATAACCACGTTTGCGATTGCTACAAATGCTTTAATGGCTGTGTTCTTAATCGATAATCGCAATCTCATTGCTTGGATAATAGCTCTTTCCACCACGCTTCTTCCGTTTGTTGGAAAGAAAATAGAAGTGCAATCATTGGAGGAGACAAATAGCTAGGGGGAAAATGTAATGCCCACATGATTGATTATTAGTTTCCTATAGTGCAAAAATAAGCTAGCCCACCATCAGTGAGCTAGCTTAAAAAGCTTACACACTAGCTAGTTACTGTTTTCGCCATTCGTTAATTGTTGCTCAGCAAACTCTCGATACAAAGTATGTTGCTCTAATAACACTTCATGCTTTCCAATACCTGTAATCTTGCCATTTTCTATAAAAATAATCTTATCTGCGTTTACAATCGTCGCTAATCGATGCGCAATAACAAACGTTGTCCTTCCGTGCATTAATTTTGTTAACGCCTGTTGGACAATTCTTTCCGATTGACTATCTAAGCTCGCAGTAGCCTCATCCATCATCAATATTTGTGGATCTCTTAGAAAAGCGCGAGCAATATTGATACGTTGTCGTTGCCCGCCAGATAATTTAATACCTCTTTCTCCTACTTTCGTATCCAATTGGTCAGGAAATGCAGCAATAAATTCATCGGCGTACGCCATTTTAGCTACCGCCCATAGCTGATCATCTGAAATAGCTTCTACTTCTTCTAGCCCGTATGTTAAATTTTCACGAATCGTTCCAGCCATCATAGCACTTTCTTGAGAAACATAACCAATTTGCTTTCGCCAATCTTTGAGCGAGATCGTTTGTATGGAATGATCCCCAATCAAAATATCGCCTGACGTAGGAAGGTAGAACCTTTCTAACAAACCAAATAAAGTTGTTTTTCCACCACCACTAGGACCAGCAAAAGCAACCATTTCCCCTGGTTTTGCAGTAAACGATACATCTTCAAGCACCGTATCGTTCCCTTCATACGCAAACGAAACATGTTGCACATGAATCGGTTCACTCACCTTTTCCTTAACAAAGCCTTCTCGATCGACTTCTTCAGGTAAATCCAAAATCGAAATAATTCTCTCTGTAGCCCCTTGTGCTTTTTGCAATTGGGTAAAGAACATAGCAAACGACGTAATCGGCATCACGATTTGAAATAAATAAAGTAGGAAGGCAACTAACGAACCCGTTGACATGGTTCCATTAGCTACACGAATTCCTCCATAACCAATAATGAGGACAACTACTGCCATAATGATAAAATACATCAATGGCCCAATCAAAGCTAAAATTTTTGACTCTTTCAAGCCAAGTGTAAGTAGCTTGCCAATCCCTTGGACACCTTTTTTCGCCTCATATGGCTCTGCAGTAGAAGCTTTCATCAGTCGTATTTCACTTAATGTTTGCTGAATATCTCCAGAAAAATTTGCTGTTTCGTCCTGCAGGCTTCGAGAAATGGACGCCATTTTTCTCCCAAGAGGTATCATAAAAATAATTGTCACAGGTACAGAGATAAGCATAATGAGCGTCATTTTCCAATCCATAATTAATAAAATAGCAACCGCGCCGATAATCGAAATAATCCCGCTGATAAACTGTGGAAAGTGTTGGGAAATAAGATCTTTCACAATCCCAGTGTCATTGACTACACGACTAACGGATTCCCCACTTTTCGTTCGATCAAAGTAGCTCACTGGTAATTTAATAAGCTTTAACCACATGCGTTCACGAAGCCTGGCAACAATTTTTTGCCCTACTGCAGCTAATAGATAGGTGGAAACACCATCAATAATGGCCTGCAAAATAAATACAATCCCGATGACAACAACGAGCGTCCAACTTAAGGTAGCTACAGAAAAACCATCTACTAGCTCTCTCGTTAACAACGGTATACTTAAACCAACGATTGTTGTAATTATACTTCCTACAAGCCCCATAATAAGGGAGGCTTTTGGGATATTGGTAGAACGAATTAAAGTGATAAAAGATGTAAAACGACGTTTATGATGTTCCATATGTAATGCTACCTCCAGCTTCCATAAGCACTCAACTTCATTATCCATGAAAAAGCCGAACAACTTTCATGGCATTATGTTAATTATACCAAATGCTCATTGTATTATATACATATACAGTAGCATATGACGTTACGTTATAGGCAATATAGTTTTTATTTGGATGCATATGAATGCTTACTTCAAGCTATATGGACAGCTTTGTCATGAAATCGCGCACAAATATTAAGCATTAAAATGAAAGCCGCCTTATAAAATTACCCTTCTAGATCACGCTTTCGGTAGCCAATAAAACCGATGAACATAAAAACAACCGCTATCAAGGTTAAACTTACGGTCACTCCCCAATCCATATCTTCAATAGGTAGTTGAGGAATATGTCCGAATGGAGATAGCTTCATCATCCACTCAGGGAATTGTAGGAGATTTCCTAAATAAACAACAATGAACGAATACAACAAATAACCCCAAACAAAACTTGAAAACTTCACTGATATTCCAATTAACGTCACTGTAATTCCAAGCATGACCCATATAGCAGGTAAATAGACGATAGCAGCTTTATACACAACTATAAAGTCTAATCCGTCTTCTACAACTGCAGCCCCTGCACTCCATAAGCCAACTGCGGCAAGAGAGATCATAATAAACGCTACGATAAACGCAATTGCTAGGGAACTACCGATTAAACGCGGACGAGAAACAGCACGGCTAAGGAAATGTTCCGTACGGTTCTTTTTTTCTTCACTAATGATTTTCAACATAGCAAGCAATACGGGGATCGTGCTGATCATTGCCATAATGCTCATCAGCATAGCAATGAATTGCTCCATTAACGTATATCCTTCCACCGGATTTAACATTTGTTGCATCATATCTACATCAGCAAAAAACGAGTCTAAGTCTCCAAGTACTGAACCGTAAGACACACCTATAGCAAATAAAGCGATTGCCCAGGCAATCATTGTTGTGCGTTGAATACGAACAAACAATCCAATAGGTGTAGTCAACCATTTCGATGCCTGCCTTCTCCCACCTATTGCAGGTAGAAAGCCAGCACCCATGTCTCTAATATGATGTAAATAAAGAGCGAGTAACCATAAGAAGAACGAAGCCATAATGGTAATCAGCACTGGCCACCAATAATTGGAGACGAAAACTTCTCCACCTAAAATCCAGCCTAATGGCGAGAACCAAGATAACGCCTCATTACTGACGTCTCCAATTGCTCGAACGATATACGCCATACCTAAAAGTAAAAAAGCAAATCCATTTGCACCTCTAGAGCTCTCAGACAACTGCGCAAAAACAGCGGTAATTGCAGCGAAAAAATAGCCAATTGCCCCGAGTGAGGCTCCATATAATAAGGAACCTTGCAAATCGATACTCTCTATTCGAAGCGAAAACAACCCTATACCTACTATCAAAGCTAATAGTAGATTTATTACTAAGGCAAAGTTTTGCACGGCAACCAAGTTGGCTAAACGCCCTGTGGGAAGTGATCGGATAAGCTCCATCCGTCCATCCTCTTCTTCTGCACGGGTATGGCGGGTTACTAACAAGATACTCATAACAGCAACGATAATCGCTGTAAATAATAGCATTTGATGAGCCATCATCGCCCCAAATGTATAGTCATCTAATCCGTATCCTTTCCCTACCATCGCCGTCATCGCTGGATTATGCATCGTTTCAGCAATTGCTTGTCTTTCTGCCTTATTATCATATAAATCCGTGAACGATACAGCAATCGTTAACGTTAACATAACGATAGAAAGAATCCAAATAGGCATTCTAATACGATTTTGCCTAAAAAGAAAGCGTGATAAGCGCCCCGTTTGTTTCCACAGTAAGTGACTCATACAATCCCTCCTCTCATTTTCCTTCATAATGCCGCATGAATAAATCTTCCAAAGTTGGCGGAGCGCTTTCTAGTTTTGTAATTCCAAACGTGCTCACATACCGAATAATTTGATCTAAATTTTCTGTATCAACTTGGAATGTTACTTCAACGCCTTCTTTTTCTATTTCATGGACGCCAATTTGTTTTTCCAAATCAAGAATCGGCTGTTTCGTTTCCACTAGTAAGTTTGTACGCGTTAAATGTCGCATTTCACGAAGAGAGCCTGATTCAATGATTTCCCCTTGTCTAATAATTCCAACGTGATCACAAAGTTTTTCCACTTCTGATAATATATGGCTAGATAATAAGACGCTTTTTCCTGCTGCTTTTGCTTCCATCACACAAGATTGAAAAACCTGCTCCATTAATGGATCGAGTCCAGATGTTGGCTCATCCAATATGTATAAGTCGGCTTCTGAGGAAAAAGCAGCTATTAACGCAACTTTTTGCCTATTCCCTTTTGAATAGGTGCGACATTTTTTGCTAGGATCTAAATCAAAACGTTGGATAAGTTCTTCTTTACGGTTATTCTTAACACCACCACGTAATTGAATAAATAAATCAATGACTTCACCGCCAGATAAATTTGGCCAAAGATGCACATCTCCTGGCACGTAAGCCGTCCGTTTATGAATTGCCACCGCATCTTTCCAAGCATCCATTCCAAAAATGCGTGCTTCCCCACTCGTTGCTTTCAAAATCCCTAACAAAACACGAATTGCAGTCGATTTTCCTGCTCCATTAGGTCCAATAAATCCATATACCTCCCCTTCATTCACGTCTATATTGACTTGATTTAAGGCAGTGAACTTTCCAAAACGTTTGGTTAAACTTTTTGTTTGTAAAACTGTCATCATTTATCATTCCCTTCAGGTTTATAAAGCAAGTACACGGTACGCAACCAATTTGTAGTCATACTTCCATAGTGGAGAACGTTTTGTAATAGCAATTTTTCTCCTTATCCAGATCGTGGTTCGTTAATGGGAAAATTCAGGTTGCCACCACGCTTTTATAGTGAACGGACTCCATTCTTTATATAAAAATCTTCCTGCATATACTTTTCATAGTATATGGTGATTATCCTCATGCAATCCATGAGGGTTTCCTACAGAATTAACACTTACCATAGGTTACACTAACTACAAATTATGGTGGGTTCCTATATCATATTTTTGTTACTGTTATCTCTTTGAACTTTTTCCTTATACAAAGCAATTCATCTTATGTTCATGTTAGTGTATAATATGAAATAAATTTACTTATATATTTCATATTATACAATTTATAATACATTCACAATAAGATATGAAATATTTTTATTATTTTGTTTCATTTTTTTATTACACTAGTGTTGAGGTGAACTACATGGATGGGTTTCAAAGAAGGCGTGAAATGAAAAAAGCGGATATTTTACAAGCAGCGCTTCATCTGTTTATGGAATACGGGGTACAAAAAGTATCGATAAAAGAAATTGCCAGTAAAGCAGATGTTTCTCAAGTTACCATTTATAACTATTTTGTCAGCAAAGACATTCTAATAGATGAAGTCATCAACTATTATATAGATCGTGAGTTAGCAAATTTTGAGCAGTTAATAAAGAGCAATGATACATTCCCACAAAAAATAAAGGCGGTTATTTTTAATAAAAGCCAAACAGCAAAACAGATAAATGATAACTTTTACCAAAAAATTATGGAGATATATTCTAGAAAAGATAGTTATATTCAAGATGTATACAGTAAAAAAGCAGTGCCCATGATGATGGATTTTTTTGAAGAAGGGAAACGACAAGGCTATATCGACCAAAACATATCGAACGAAGCATTGTTTGTTTATTTACAAATCTTTCAAGAAGCTTTTCAACGTAAAGAAGTGTTTCAACAAATTTTACCCATAACAGAAGACATTACAAAGCTTGTTTTTTACGGTATTGTCGGAAATAATGGGTACGCAGAAGGGTATTAAGCAGCGGATGATGTTTAGTACTCTTTTTTTATTTAAATGTCACATCCGAGCAAGCTTGCCAGAGCTGCGGTTCCGTTTCCTCTTCCACGAGGCGAGCGAGTTTTCTACGTTTACGAGCGCTTTTCCGACGGGCAGGAGCGATTTACGCACGAGGAGGAGCGCTTTTCCGACGGGCAGAAGCGAGTTACGCATGAGGAGGAGCGCTTTTCGACGGGCAGGAGCGGTTTACGCACGTGGAGGAGCGTTTTTCCGACGGGCAGGAGCGATTTACGCACGAGGAGGAGCGCTTTTCCGATGGTAGGAGCGGTTTACGCACGAGGAGGAGCGCTTTTCCGACGGCAGGAGCGGTTTACGCACGAGGAGGAGCGCTTCTCCGACGGACGGGAGCGTTTTCCGAACGGGGAGGAGCGTTTTTCGACGGTCATGAGCGGTTTCCTCGCGAGGAGGAGCGCTTTTCCGACGGACGGGAGCGCTTTTCCGACGGACAAGAGCGGTTTACGCACGAGGAGGAGCGCATTACCGACGGACAGGAGTGGATTCCGCGCGCGGGGCGAACGACTTTTAAATCCGAACCGTTGAAGTAGCTTATCTTTTTCATTATACTTAAAAGATACGAAGGGAGATTATAAAATGGAACAACAAAAGAAGCTAACTCCTCATGTTTTTTCTATTTTGAAAGATAAAATTCAGCGGATAGATAATGGTGACGAAGCAATATATTTAGTTGGGCCAATTCAACTCCCTGTGAATTTACACGGAGAGACAAGCCTATTTCATTGGTATTGTTGGCTGAACGCTGAAGTAGTTACGAATGATTATCAATCTATTATTGAGAAATTATCCTCTGCAAATTTAGCTGATTCGCAGCAATCCAGTGTTTTAGTTTATGGTGATTTCGGTAAAGCAGATAATGCGCTTGTGCGGATGCATTCGATATGCCATACTGGGGATATTTTCGGTAGCAAGCGTTGCGATTGTGGATTTCAATTAAGGGAAGCCATGTTGCGTATAAAAGAAAATGGTTCAGGTGCGCTGTTTTATTTGGCCAATCATGAAGGCAGAGGTATTGGACTGTTTAGTAAAGCAATGGCCTATATCTTGCAAGAAAATGGCTACGATACAGTCGAAGCTAATGAAAGCTTAGGCTTTGTAAATGATTCCAGAAATTACATGGACGCGCTTCGTGTGTTAAAACAGTTACGTCAAAAACCTGTAACCGTTATTACCAACAACCCTGAAAAACTGGACGCTTTTAACGAAGCAGGTGTGCCTATACACGGTAGGACTCCACTATGGGGGGATATATCAGAGTACAATCGTAACTATTTACAAACAAAAGTGACAAAGTCTGGACATTATCAACCAGAAGGAGCTTTATTACAATGACCACAGATGCATTTTATATGAACATAGCTTTGAATCATGCTCGTGCTATGAAAGGACAAACAGATCCCAACCCGTTAGTCGGTTGTGTCATTGTTCATCATAGTCGGATCGTTGGCATTGGTGCGCATTTAAAAGCAGGAGAAGCCCATGCAGAAATACACGCTTTGCGTATGGCAGGCGAACAAGCTCATGGAAGCACGTTGTATGTTACATTAGAACCTTGCTCTCACCATGGTCGGACGGGACCATGCGCTGAAGCAATCGTTCAGGCAGGTGTTAAAAAAGTCATCATAGCCACGTTAGACCCAAACCCAATGGTGTGTGGAAATGGGGCTTCTATTTTAAAAACAGCGGGTATTGATGTAGAAATTGGTGTTTGCGGAGAAGAAGCACGCAAAATGAATGAAGTTTTCAATACATTTATGGAACAAAAAAGACCATTTATTACCTTAAAAACAGGCATTACGATGGACGGGAAAGTAGCCACACATACGTCTCATAGCAAATGGATTACATCGGAGGAAGCACGAAAAGATGTTCATCAATTACGCCACGAACATGTAACTATTTTAACGGGAATAAATACCGTTTTAAAAGATGATCCTGCGCTGACAGCCCGTATTCCAAATGGACGAAACCCAATTCGTATTGTGATGGATTCAACATTAAAAATACCACTGCATTACCAACTCATTCAAGATAAGCAAGCAGAAACATGGATTTTCACAACGTCCATTCATGATATCGAAAAGCGAAACGCATTAGAAGCAGAAGGAATAAAAGTTATTGTAACAAATGATTCTCAGGTGATAGATCCTTGTAACATTGTGACCTATTTAGGAGAACAAGGCATTTCTTCTTTACTTTTAGAAGCAGGCGGCACCATCAACGCCGCTTTCTTGGAACGCAAGCTCATAGATAAATTCATTCTATACATGGCACCAAAGGTAATTGGCGGAAAAAATGCCCCTACTTTTTTGGAAGGGGATGGAGTTGAAACAATGGAAGAATCCATTGAATTCACCGACGTATCCATTGAAAAAATAGGCAAAGATATAAAATGGACAGCATATCCACTATATAAATAACAGCTCTAAAATAACTCAACAGCAAGGCATGTTTTACACTTGCTGTTTTTTATTGAACTTAGCTTAACCACTTATTCAATTCTCCATCTTTAGAAAAATGTTAAGTGGGATTCGTAGCCTTAGAAGAACGCTGTTTCTTATAAAAATCAGTAAGTAAAGGGCTTTCTTTCATCTCCCACTGATTGTTCGTACAGAAAGAAAAACTTAGCATGTCGCCAAATCTTATGGCGAAAAAACGCTACGTTTTTGTTATACTAATAAACTTTTACAGTTGCTGAACGATTGGAGGACTTAGATGTTGCTATTATCTCCCATTGAAACTTTCCCAGTTCGTAGCGTAGCTTCCAGGGGTCTTGCACAGCACTTTGAATTTGGAAAAACTCGCCTGCAAGTATCATTCATAGTATGTAGTGGCTCCCAACGTGCGATACAAGGCGATTACCTAAACGATTAAAAGCAAGTATTCTTCTTCCCTATCGCACAGAGAGGGATGTAAATTTCCTAAAGAAGGAATTATATTTACAGATGTAATGCTTCACATTGATTTTATAGCTATAATAGATTTTAGATATTAATGTAAAAGTATGGAAAGTAGCCGAACAAGAAATGTGGTGATAACCATTCCGTGCACATTATAAACTAGAGGAGCATCTATCTTGAGCAACAAATTAACTCGTTTTCTAAGGAGAAAAAAATATTTTTTATCCATTACTATTCTTTTCCTCATCTTATTGTCTGGTTCACGCTTTTTATGGACAAACATTTTCCAATCGCAAGAACAGCTATCTATTAAAAATGGGCAATTAGATTTACGAGATTGGGATGCTACCAGTGATGACATTCTTTTATTAGATGGGAATTGGGAGTTTTATCCACAAGCACTAATCACAGGGAATGAACCTTCACAGTTAACGAAAACACCAAAAACAATACAAGTTCCAGGTGAATGGAATGAAGCCTTACAATCTCCATATGGATTCGGTACCTACCGGTTGCAAGTACAAGTAGATCCTAACCAAGATATCAATTACAGTATGCGCGTTTCTAGCATACGAAGTGCTTCTAAAATCTTTGTGAATGGGCGACTCATCGATGAATCTGGACAAGTAGGCAAAGAGAAAGAAACATATCTATCTAAAAACCTCCCTTACTCAGCTACGTTTACAGCAGATGAAAACGGGAAGGTTGATATTTGGGTACAGGCAGCAAATTTTACGGACAAACGAAGTAGTGGGATTGTTCGTTCGATGAAGTTCGGTTCAGAAGACGCCATTTTAACAGACATTAAATTTTCCTATACGATGCAGATTGCTTCAGCCATTGTATTTCTAGTCCATGTAGTATATGCCCTGTTACTATATTTCCTTGGAAACAGAGAAAAAAGATTACTATTCTTCTCCATTCTAGTATTTAGCGCGATGATGGGAAGTTTATTAAGTAGTGATGAAAAATTATTTCACCAATTCATTTATATGGGACAGGAATGGGATTTTCGCTTAGCAAACACTCTACTACTCCTTACTTTTTATGCTTTGATAAACTGTACCGAGCATCGAACTTTACCGTATTGGCAACGAATCTATCCTATTTACGCTATTATGTTGCTTGGTACGGCAGGGATAACATTATTTTTAAATGTGACACAAATTATATCCCTTTTTCCGGTTTATCTTTTATTTATTGGAATCGCAACAATCATTTCTGTAATAGCCATTTGGCGTCAATTTACAAGCGATCCAAAAGTAAATGTTTTGTTGCTCTTTTCATTAACCGCATTAACCCACCATTTTATCTGGACTATTATTTGGAGAGAAAGCGGCGTTACTGTACCGCATTATCCATTTGATCTGTTTATTGCCATGGGGTGTTTTGCTAGTGTATGGTTTAA
This sequence comes from Virgibacillus dokdonensis, assembly GCF_900166595.1. Taxonomy (NCBI): domain Bacteria; kingdom Bacillati; phylum Bacillota; class Bacilli; order Caryophanales; family Bacillaceae; genus Virgibacillus; species Virgibacillus dokdonensis. The sequence continues at coordinate 3,523,939 of NZ_LT745763.1, forward strand.
AGATTATTTTAAAATGTACGCTGATACGAAAAAATTGGCGTCCAGATTGCAGCGTATGAATGAACATAAGGATCAGTTTTTAGCAAATACGTCGCATGAATTTAAAAATCCGCTCCACGGCATCTTAAATATGTCGCAAGCAATCTTAGAGAGAGAGCAATTCTCTTTACAACAAAGAAGCGTCAAAGAACTGGAAACTATTTTATCCGTTGGGCGTAGAATGGACTTCATTCTCAATGATTTGCTTGACGTAACCAGTCTTAAACAAGGGAGTTATCGATTAAAAAAAGAACCTATTTCCATTGCTTCCATTATTGCAGGAGTCAATGACATGCTAAGGTTCACCATAGAAGGGAAACCGATTAAAATTGTTCAACAAATACCACTGAACTTCCCAAAGGTATTAGCAGATGAGAACCGAGTTATTCAAATCGTCTTTAATTTACTCCACAATGCGGTGAAATACACAAATGAAGGACAAATTACGATCCATGCATATGTCGAAGGTGAAAAAGCCATCATTTCCATAACGGACACGGGTATTGGTATGGACAAGGAAATGTTAACACGACTATTTCAACCTTATGAACAAGCGAACGCCAAAGAAACTAGGATTGAAGGCGGATTTGGACTTGGATTAAGCATAACGAAACAATTGGTTGAGCTTCACGGTGGGACATTAGAAGTGGATTCCACTTTAGGTAAAGGATCTACATTTACTTTTTCCTTAGAGCTAGCAAATGCTCAAGAAGTAGATTCATTTTACCAAGAAACACAAACGTTCTTGGACCAAACGACCTATTTTCACACGGAGTCTTCTGCCCTTCAAACGGAAACTGCTTCAACAACGGAAGCTAAAAGAAAAAATAACCCAACAGCTAGACAAGCAAACATTTTAATAGTGGATGATGATCCAGTTAATTTAGAAGTAATGAAAACAATTCTCCACCAAGAAAATTATAGGATTACTACTGTAATGAATGGACAGCAAGCTCTTGCCATTTTGAATGAGAAAGAATGGGATCTCATTATTTCCGATGTGATGATGCCACAAATGTCTGGTTATGAGCTTACAGAAAGGATTCGCAAACAATATTCTTTAACCGAACTGCCTATTCTTTTATTAACAGCACGAAGAGAGACAGATGATATACGTAGCGGTTTTCTAGCTGGAGCAAATGACTATGTAACAAAACCGGTGGAAGCGATGGAAATCAGATCCCGAATTGAAACATTAACGAGCATAAAACAAGCTGCTCAGGAACAACTACGATTAGAAACGGCTTGGCTACAAGCACAGATTCAACCGCATTTTTTATTTAATACATTGAATGCCATAGCTAGTTTAAGCATCATTGACGTTGAAAAAATGCAAGATTTACTAAATGAATTTAGCCATTTTCTTAGAAATAAGTTCAAATTTAAAAATATGAATGAATTAATTCCGCTTGAAGAAGAATTGAAAATGGTCCGCTCATATTTGTACATTGAACAAGTAAGGTTTTCAGACAGGCTACAAGTGGATTGGGATATAGATACACATGAAGAGATTAAAGTTCCTTTTCTGACTATCCAACCTCTCATAGAGAACGCCATCCGTCACGGCATTATGAATCGCGTTCAAGGTGGAACTATTTGGATAAGAGTTAAAAACTATGCAACGTATGTAGAAATATCCATAGAGGACAATGGAGTCGGCATAGATGAAGCAAAGTTAGCCCATATTTTATCTAAACAATCGGCTAGTAAATCAGGAGTTGGGCTTGTCAACACAGACTTACGCTTAAAGCGGTTCTTTGGAGAAGGCCTATCCATCGCTAGTATACTTGGAGAAAGTACGATTGTATCTTTTCAAATAAAGAAGGAACAGACAGAAAACCAAACTATTTACGATTGAACGATTAGAAAAACTTGGCTTGTCGCCGCCAAGTCTTATGGCGAAAGGCGGAGTTTTTCTTATACTATGAACCTTTAACTTTTATGCTTTCCTACAGTGCAAAAAAGCCTGAAGTCGTGAAACATTCAGGCTTTTTCGTTCACATCAAGCACCAACGATAAGAATAAATACCTTCATGAACTGTTTTAATTTGATTCCTTCCCCTCTTTTACATATGCCTCTAAAAAGCGGTAATGATAAATCTCATTATACACATTCTCTGTTAAAACCCTGTCAAATCGAACCTTATCCAGATCACGAATTGGAACATCCGAACGTTTTTCTAAGCCGTTTAAGGCATACTGTACTTGTAGTAAAAACGAGTTTAATTCTTGTAAAAATGCCCGCTCTTGTCCATTTAATCTTCCATCCTCTAAAAATGGCGGAATAAATTGACCTTTATGTTTTGTACCTCTTTCTATGTAGTTGGCTGCTGCGCCTACACTGTTTGAAACGCCACCTTCTGAGAAAAAATAATAAGGAACTCTACGTAACATAAAATCTATTCTAGTAAGTTGGTTTAAAAAAGAAACCATACTATCTATTAGCTTGTTCCCTTCAGGGTCATGCGTTAAAAGGAATTCTAAGCTATCGATTGTCTCGTCGACTTCATAATAAAAATCCGTAAATAAGTATGCGAATTGTTGCTCTTCTTCTTTTATGGTTTGATAATAGCGATAGTTAAAAAAAATACTAAGCAGAAAAACACAAAAGAAAAGGTAAACTCCTATTTTTTTAAAGCGAGTCAATATTAATCACCACCTTTACGATTTAAAACCCTTTTTATCCATTACAATTAATTCCTGACCCGTAAAAGACATCTAATTTTCTATATTTTCTGCATACTATTTTAGCACTTTTCACTTACTTTATCATGGGAATAATAAACTTATTACTGACCTTTGGCTAAGGTAGCCACTTTTCCATTAAGCTAATAACTTCTAAAATTTCTGGTTTCCTATCAAATGGACCTGGTGTGATGTTCACTCCACCATCTCTTTGTTAAAAGCTCATTTTCCATTAGAAAAACTTGGCTTGTCGCCAAGTCTTATGGCGAAAGGCGTAGTTTTTCTTATACTATAAACCTTTAACTTTTATACTTCCTATAGTGTAAAATATCACTTTTGCTAAGGTCGCAGAGAGCAATACACTCGCTTTCGAACGCCCGAACTTCCTCGCAAACCACGCTGTGGGGTCTCGGTCGCCCGTTTTTCCGCAAGAGTCTCGCATATTTCCTCTGCTATGTACTATCTCAAACTAGAACCTTTCTAACCTCTTGCTACTATAATACCAAATGAATCTCGCTTTAAAACCTCTATCGTATTGTTGATGCCTTCGATATAACCATTATTAAATGGATACATAAACGATTGTAAGGTCTCTTGTTTCTAACACGTAAAAACGTTTTTCTTAAGCGATGAAATGCCCCCAATATGGGAAGCACGCATCCATTCCTGACATCCCTCCAGTTTCTTCTCATCACTTGTTTTGGAACCATTATCTATATCCCTTTAACTCACATGCTTCTTTTAAAAGGGGTGAATCTGAAGTAGCTCTACTAATTTTACTTTAGGGCAACAAAGGAGAATGAGTGTATTTTTTTGCACAATGCAGGAAGCCCATTGTTATAGAGGACAACACCACATGTAGTATAGAGCCGAATTTTTCACTTCCCTCTAGGATAATTAAAAACCATGAAAGAGCCGCCACCTCTTCATGGTTTTTATGTGAGTTACAACAAATTATTCTCCAATTCCTTCATTTCATAGAAATACCCTTGTTTTTCCATCAATTCTGTAAATGTACCAACTTCTACGACTTTCCCTTCATCCATGACAATGATTTGATCCATTTTTTCCAATCCTGCTAAACGGTGACTAATGAGCACAACGGTGTCATCTGCCGCTTGCCTGAATAAGTGATCATAGATGGCTTGCTCTGTAACCGCATCTAAAGAGGATGTCGGCTCATCCAATACCCAAAATGAGCCGCCTTTTAACATCGCTCGGGCGATAGCAAGTCGTTGTTTTTCACCGCCGGACAAGTTTTCTCCTCGTTCATACACTTTATCCTCTAAATGAAAATGCTCCAATTGCACCATAGCTAAAATGGATTGTAATTCCTTATCGGTAGCTGTATCATTAGCCAGCAATAAGTTATCGCGAATAGTACCATAAAAGAAATGATTCTCTTGTAAAACAACATTCGCTAATTGCCAAATACTTTCCTCATCCACATGCGCTAATTCTATTCCATTTATCATGACCCTTCCTTGCTCCGGTGTAACCAAATAAAGCATTAACTGCATAAGCGTTGACTTCCCTGAACCACTTGCCCCTACAAGTGCTGTTTTTGAACCGCTAGGAAGGTGAACATCTACCTGTTCAACAGCTCGCCGCTCTTCTCCAGTAAATGTGAAGCTAACATTTTCCAATGTGATTTCTGGTGGCTCATTGATTGTTAACGTTTTGGCAACCGAAACGTGCTCCTGTTCCTGTCCGTCTTTTTGCTCCATAATGGAAAATAACCGTTTGGCAGAACGACGACTATCGTTAAAATGAATCGGGAACACAGCCATTGCTGGCGCATCTTCAAACACAGTTAACGTAATCATAATCAGCATAGCAAGAAAAATCCCGTCCAATTCACCTGTATCAATGAGATAGGCACCTACTGCTAATACGGCTACTGTTACAAGTAAGGAGACGAATTGATTTAACGACTGATTAAATAACGTCGTCTTTTCTTCTTGTTCTTGCTCCGTAATGTAAGCATCAGAAGCTTGAAGTAACTGTTGTTCTTTATCATCTAACTGCTGATAAATCTTCAAATCGCGAAATCCGTATAGTAATTCCGTGACCTCTGTAGAAAGAGCCGCTCTTTTTAAGCGTACATTACTATCAATAGTCCGTTGACGTGCCGCAAAAATAGCTGGTATCACGATCGCAGTGAGTAAAAATCCGCCAAACAAAATTACTGCTGTTTCGATAGAATAAAACATTGTAAAAAAGATGGTACTCATAAATACGAGCGCCAATACAATCGGCGGATACACAACACGTAAAAAGAGATTTTGCAAACTCTCCACGTCACCGACAATACGAGATAGCAAATCCCCACTACGATATTTCTGGAAGATTCCTGGCGCTAATGGCTCTAATTTTTCATAAAAAGCCATCCGCAATTGGCTAAGCATCGTAAACGTACCTCGATGAGATACATATCTCTCACCATAACGACTAAACGCGCGAATAAAGCTTAATAATTTCACAGATGCAATGACAAGCATTAATGTGTAAAAAGGCGGGGCAAATGCTGCTTTTGATATTAAATAACCACTAGCAGAAAATAACAGCACGGCAGCCAAACCAGCAATAAATCCCAATATGATAGAAAGGACGATATCTTTTTTTTCTTTCATCATCATTCGCATGATAGAGGTTAATTCTTTCATCGCTGCAGCCCTCCTCGCTGTATGGTTACCATCTTCCGGTAGCCCTCTGCATGTTCCAGCAGTTGTGCATGCGTTCCTTCCGCAATTAACCGTCCTTGATCAAGGTATAGAATATGATCCGCATCTTTAATCGTGTGCAGGCGGTGTGCAACGGTAATGATAGTTGCTGTTTCCGACAATTTTTGAATGGAAGCCTGAAGAATACGCTCCGTCTTTAAATCAAGCCCAGTCGTCGGCTCATCAAATAAAACAATTGCCGGTTGTTTTAAAAAAGCTCTGGCTAAAGCTAAACGTTGCTTCTCACCACCAGATAGCCCTCTCCCACCTTCACCAACATGGGTATCATATCCATTTTCTAAAGCCATAATCATGTCAGCTAGCCCCGCTTCTTCTGCCGCACGTGTGATGGCTTCCCGTGTTGCTGTTTCCCGACTGCCAATGGCAATATTTTCAGCAATCGTTCCAGCAAATATATACGGATGTTGCGAAATATAACTCAGTTGCGCGAACCAATCTGCTTCCTTGTATGCAGATAATGGGTTACCTCCTAGTAATATATTTCCTGCATCTGGCACGACAATTCCTGCAAGAAGGTGCAATAGCGTGGATTTACCAGACCCTGTTTTTCCTACAATAGCGTTTTTAGATTTTGGAGCAAAAGTTGTACTCATAGGATGTAGCGTAAACGCGTCCTCCCCATACTGAAATGTAACTTGTTGCAATTCCAAACTTGCAGGCCCCGCTATTTTAGAAAGTGGCTTTTCTCCCCAAATAACAGCAGAATCCTCCTCTAGCGCCAATTCTTCTGCTACTTTTTTAGCAGCTCCCATGCTGCTTTTCCCATTATGAAATGCCGTTCCCAACTGACGAAGGGATGTAAAATATTCTGGTGCCAGAACGAGTACAAGAAATGCAGTGAAAAAAGAAATCCCGTCAAAAACGATAAGCTGTAAGGCCACTTCTAAAGCAACCAACCCGATTGCTAGCATCGAAATAAGCTCAAGCATAAACGAAGAAGTGAAGGCTACTTTTAATATCTCCATGGTTGCATCTCGAAATCGTAAACTGCTCGTTTGAATTGCCTTTTTTTGTTGTTTCGCTTTACCAAACAATTTTAACGTAACAAGCCCTTGCAACGTATCCAAAAATCGACCAGAAAAAGCAGCTAGCTCCTCCATCTGCTCTTCCGATTTCTTTTTTGTTTGCATACCAATGATCACCATAAACAACGGAATAAACGGGGAGGTAATCAACATGATGAGGCCAGAATTCACATGTTCCGTAAATACAACAATTAAAATGATGAGGGGAATAACAGATGAGCGAATGACTTGTGGAATATAACTGCTAAAATAACTATCCACTTCATCAATCGCGTCCATCATAAGACTAACTTTTTGCCCCGATTGCCCTTTTAAAGAAGCTTGGACTGGGTTATTAGCAAAATGGGCAAGCAACTGCTTACGAAAATGGCTTTTCGCTGTTGTACCAAGGCGTATCCCAATCTTTCCGCTTATAAAAGGAATGAAGCTTCTAGCTAGTAAAATAAAGAATAGAACTCCTAATAATGGAACAATTTCTTGAAAGCTCCAATCTTTCAAAAAAACACCATCAATGATAGTGACAAGTAAATACGCCTGTACAATGATGGAACCGCCCATTAATAGGGAAAGCAGCAGCAAATAGATCGCACTTTGTTTATTTTCATATAAATAATTTTTTATCTGATTCATGTAGACGCTCCTTCATCTGTAGAGCTATGATTCATCTTCATTATACATGAAGGCAAACGCATTGTGTAAGCAATAATTTATAGCGTACCGAAAGCGTGAAAACTTGGCTTATCGTCAAGTCTTAATGGCTAATTCTTTTGTTTTTCTTATACTATAAACTCTCCTATAGTGGAACAAATGACAATTTAGGTGCTGTTAATCTCCCAAATCCATACAGCCGCCAAAGCTAAGGAATGGAAATCTTACAGCACCTAATTTTTTAACTTTCCTTTTAGAAAACGGGGATTATGTCCAAATTCTTATGACATAAAAACGCCATCGTTTCCTAATAGTACTTGTACTTGTAAAGAGGGGATCAAAGGGAGATAAGCTCGAAGTCCCCTATTTTTTCCCTTTTACATAATCAGCATCAAATAAGAACAAGCGCATGAGCAATATTAATGAAGGAATGAGAAGGAATAGCCCCGCAATAAATACGATAATTAAGGCAATTCCTGTCGACTCATGTGTCGCATTTTCGTAAACCGTAATATATGGATCTAATATATACGGGAGGTGACTAACACCATACCCGAAGAAAGCAAAGAAAAATTGCAACATCACACTAATAAACGCTAGTCCATACCGTTTTCCTTCATAGATTAACCACATGGCAATCATAAAGAAGCCAACGGATAATCCAAACATCCACCAGTAATTGAACATATTTTGGTAATGACGCTCATTATGCTGGCCTAAGGCAATAAATGTTGTCAAGGCAGCGATAATCGTCGGCGTAGCCCAAAATAGTGCATATTTACGAACAAGTTTTAATGCCGCAACGTCATTGGCTCTCGCCGCATAGAAAGTCAAAAATGCGGCACTAATAAACAATACCGAAACGATCGCTAAGAAAACGACGCTCCAAGAATATGGGCTTGTAAATAATGCTAAATAATCTAAAGCTACTTTACCATTTTCTTCAGTAATAAAGCCACCTTCAGAAAGCGTTAACGCAACGGATAAAGACGCAGGAATTAATAAACCTGTAGCTCCGTATAGAAACATATACAGATTACTTTGTTTCGAACCATAATTTTCAAATGCATAAAACGAACCACGAATTGCCAACAAGATAATCGCAATACTACCAGGCACGAGCAGAGCTGTACCGTAATAATAAGCTGAATCTGGGAAGAAGCCAACAATACCAACGAAAAAGAAAACAAAAAACACGTTGGTCACTTCCCATACTGGGGACAAATATCTGGATATCAGTTGGTTCATAATATGATCTTTCTTTGTCACTTTCGCATAATACGCATAAAACCCTGCACCAAAGTCAACCGAAGCAACAATTAAATACCCATATAAAAAGAGCCATAATACAGAAATCCCAATTATTTCATAGTTCATTATTTATCACCCTTTTCAATGGTCGGATATTTTTTCTCCAATTCGTCTTCAACTGGATTATTTTTAAAGACTTTACGCAGCACAACTGCTCCGATAACTCCTAAAGCAATATAAAGGAGTAAAAACAACACAAACATCCAACCGACATATGGTGACGTCGTCGCTGCTTCTTCCACCGTCATATATCCTCGTAGTATCCACGGCTGTCTACCTTCTTCAGCGTAAATCCAGCCAAATTCAATAGCAAGCATCGCTAAGGGTCCGCTTAAAACGAGCATCCAAAGCATGAATTTGTTATTTTCATTCCATCGTTTTAATTTCGATAGGAGTAGATAAAGGAATGATATCCCTAGTAAGAAAACGCCAATCGTAACCATCAAGTCAAACATATAGTGAATCCATAACGGCGGTCTCTCCGCTTCAGGAAACTCTTCTAAACCAGTAACCTCCGCGTTAAAATCACTATAGGCTAAAAAGCTCAGTAATCCTGGCAAACGAATGACACCTTCTGGCTCATTACCCTCATTTAACCAACCAAATAAGATCAGGTCAGCATTTCCCTCTGTTTCAAAATGCCATTCCCCTGCTGCTAGTTTTTCTGGTTGATATTCAGCAAGAAACTTAGCAGAAACGTCTCCAGCAATTGCTGTAAAAATCGCAAAAATAAACGTTAACGTTACAGTCAGCTTCAATGCTTTTTTATGGTATTCTTTTGTTTTTTTCCGCAACAAACCAAACGCCGCAATCGCTGCTAAAATAGCTGCTACCGTTAAATAAGCAGAAGCCAACACATGAAACACTTTTGTCGGTGTCGCTGGGTTGAACATCGCTTCAAGCGGATTGATCGCCGCAAACCCATCTCCACCAATTTCAAACCCTTCTGGTGTATTCATAAACGCATTGACGGTAGTAATAAAGAAGGCAGACATTCCCCCACCAATAACTATCGGTAATGATAACCACCAATGTGTCATCGGCTTTTTAAAACGATCCCACGTATACATGTATATACCTAAGAAAATAGCTTCAAAGAAAAAAGCAAATACTTCCATAAATAACGGTAAAGCTATGACATTCCCACCAACTTGCATAAACTCCGGCCAAAGCAAAGATAGTTGTAAACCAATAGCCGTACCTGTTACAACTCCAATCGCTACTGGGATAACAAATCCTCGGGCCCATCGCCTTGCCAACATGGTATAATGCGGGTCTTTTTTCTTTATCCCGATAAATTCAGCAATGGAAATCATCAATGGGACCCCGACACCTAAGGTTGCAAAAATAATATGAAAAACTAAAGTGATTGTCGTTAACAATCGACTCATTAACACCGGATCCAAATCCATCATATTCGGTAATCCCTCCTAATTTAACGGCATGAACCGTCTTGTTCAGTAATGATCAATTAGTCATTTATTTCGTTGTCTTTTTAACTTTACATTCTTTTAATGAAAAGTTAATAATTAGTGATTTACTCACATAATAATTAGTATAAACTATTTTCGTATAAAAAAGAGAAAAAAGCTATGACAAAAGTATGACAAACTACAGACAAATATTTGTCTGTTTTGCTCTTTAATTGTTTTCACCGAGTTTTATATAGTAGATGATTGTGATTGAATTTCACAGAGATCTATACAATGTTATCATTATTAGATTCCCTATTATTGATAATTTACACGTAAAAATGAGAATTTTTTTAGCTTAATTCAATAGATTTCAGTTCATTTGTTCAATTATGAGCATAATATGAACCTTCCATGAGCGAGAAATTTGTTTTACCCTTCACGCTTTACTTAATAGCCTAAGGATATGACTTAAAGGCATCTATTGGGTACTACTCTCCATCTCCACTTAGACAGCTTACATCTCCTGATTTGAAATGAATTTTCACAACACCTTCTATACTCCCATTAAAAAACCACAGTGAAGAAGTCTGTGGCACCACTTATATATTGAATAGAAAAACATACAGGCAGTAAACGTAACTTATTTTACTGCCTGTATGTTTTTTCTACATCAGTCAACAAATACCACCCTCGTATTCCCTATCATATCATGAATACCTTGCTTTTCATGCGAGAAAGCAACGACGATATACAAGAGCGCAAAAATTTGAAACACACGATAAAAAAATCGACCAATGACCTCGCGAAAGAATAAATCACTCCACCTTAAAGGTCCGCCATCTTGACGTACAACTTTAATACCTAAGATCATTTTTCCTATCGTTTGGCTGAACTTTTTTGTCATTAGCAGAAAATACACGTAAAAAACAATAGCTGATAGAATCCCCGTTAATGTCCAATAACCGATATCAACGACTTCTCCATCATTGATAAATTTAAGCGGGGTTAAAAGAATGCCATTGATACTAAACAGAACAACTAAATCAATGAGATACGCCCAAAATCGCATCCAGAAGCCAGCATATCTCCTCGTTTCTGGTACGAATTCTGACGCTTCTGCAACAGTAAGATCACTCATTTTATCCCCCCTTTAATTAGTGTATAAGTACATAGCACGCGGTGCGTTCGATTGACGGATCATATCCATGATACCGAGGAATTCTGCTTCATCTGTAAACATCGATTGTACCGACATTCCCAGCCATTCATTAAAACCAGCAGCATGATTGTATTTTACAACCTGCACATCATTAAAATCATTGTCCTCTGCCATATAAGCAATCGTATCGTCTAACGAGCCTAGTTCATCTACTAGCCCATTTTCTTTCGCTTGGCTTCCAGTATATACGCGACCGTCTCCTAATTCTCTTACCTTGGATTCAGACATATCTCTTCCATCAACAATGACATTTACGAAATCTGCGTACATATCATCAACCATTGTCTGCAAAATCTCTCGTTCTTCATCTGTCATTTCTCTTGAGAAAGACAAAATATCTTTATATTCGCCACTTTTAATCGTATTAAAATCAATTCCCCATTTTTCCGCTAAGCCTGAAAGGTCATAACCTTCCATAATGACACCAATGGACCCTGTTACCGTTGCTGGGTGCGCAACTACTTTATTGGCTGGTGCGGAGATATAATACCCTCCAGAAGCGGCTGTATTCCCCATCGAAACATAAATAGGCTTTTCATATTGCTCCTGAATTTCAATGATCTTGTCATGGATTTCCGCACTTTCCACAACACCACCGCCAGGAGTATTCACGCGCAAGATAATACCATCGACGGTAGAATCTTCTCCCGCCTGCTCTAACATGTCCAAAAAGCGTTTATGGTTGTACGAAGTAGTATTCAACACTGGGCTTGGCGCTGTGTCTTGAATAATTCCATTAAGTTCAAGAACAGCTATTTTGTCTCCTACACCTTCTTCGATAATTTCTTCTTCAAATTGATTATCATCTAATTTAAACATGTCTTCAAAATTAGTAGTTGCTATGCTCCCCATAAATCGAAACCCCAGCGAAGCAAGCAATAAAACCGCAGCTATTAAAATAGCCCACCAACGTTTTGCATTCACACAATCCCCTCCATATTATCCCAAATTTCTTGAGCAATTCCATCATACACTATAGTTTTCACATGAAGCAATAAAACGACAAACGAATATGTATGAAGTTTCCCTCCACATAGTTATAGCCCCATATTTCCAGCACTTTTTTTATGTACATTGATACTGGTTTTTAAAGCGACTTTTGTTTCGTACTATAGGAGAAACTATTCCTTTTAGTATAAGCAGTAAGAAAGCATCCTATGCGAATAATCCTTCAACAAGTTTTTATTAAGCAGTTTTTCTTGAACATGCGCTTCAAACATAATCAAATGAGTGGAGGCAATCCCATTAGTATCTATTACTTTCCATCTCCCAACTTCTGTTATATCCTATATAGATAGAAGAAAATATCGAATAATTTACACGTTTGGAGCGATAGCTATGACGATGAAAAAAACTTTAACACTTGCAGGTTCTGATTCCAGCGGCGGGGCTGGCATTCAAGCTGATTTAAAAACATTCCAAGAACATGATGTGTATGGCATGACAGCCCTTACTTCCATCGTAACAATGGACCCAAACGGATGGAGCCATAACGTGTCCCCCATTGATGTATCCATTGTGGAGAAACAATTAGATACCATTCTATCCGTTGGTGTCGATGCAATGAAAACCGGAATGTTAGGCTCCGTTGATATTATAGAATTAGGTGCGAAAAAAATTGCCGACTACGACATACCAAACTACGTCCTTGACCCTGTTATGGTTTGTAAAGGAGACGACGAAGTTTTGCAACCAGAAAACACGGATGCGATGCGTGAATGCTTACTTCCTCATGCTATCATAACAACACCTAACCTATTTGAAGCTGGTCAACTTGCTCAAACAGGTACTATTACAACGCTAAATGATATGAAAGAAGCGGCTGTAAAAATTCATGAATTAGGTGCAAAAAATGTCGTTATTAAAGGTGGCAAAGCTTTTTATCACGAGAAGGCAATTGACCTTTTCTATGATGGGCATGAATTTACGGTATTAGAAGAAGATAAAATCAACACAAGCTACAACCACGGTGCTGGATGTACGTTTGCTGCTGCTATTACCGCTAACCTAGCACATGGACGTACTGTAAAAGATGCTGTAAAGGGAGCAAAAGATTTTGTAACAGCGGCGATTAAGCATGGCTGGAAACTCAATGAATATGTCGGTCCCGTAAGACATGGTGCTTATAATAAGTTTACGAGATAGATGAAAAAATTTTTTAACACTATGGCACAAAAAATCCAGGGCAGATTTTCCCTGGATTTTTTGCCAAGATTAATGTATTCCTATTCGAACGGTCTCATTCTCTAGTTGAACGCTTTTCATCTCAGCACGCTCTCCAAAATGAATGTCCTTTAGGAGCAGGTTCGTTTCTAACAAAGATTGAAACGATTTAATGACGGTTTTCATTTCTTCACTAGCAGCAAACGTAATATTTACCCGTTGGTCAACCGGTAAATTCAACTCTTTCCGATAGAGTTGCACTGCTCTTATAAGCTCGCGAGCTAAACCTTCCTGCTGTAATTGCTTCGTTAATTGCGTGTCTAAAAGAACGGTAAACGTTGGGTTTACAGCCATTTCCAGTCCTTTTTTTGTCACCTGCTTTACTAACAGATCTTCCTCCTCAAGTTGTAACGTCTCTCCAGACGGTAACGTTAATGTTCGATCTCCTTTTACTATCTGAGTGATTGCGTCTTCTGGTAATTGTTGCAATCTTTTCTGCACAATCCCTACCTGCTTTCCTAATTTCGGACCGGCGACAGGGAAATTCAGTTTAACTTCATAACGCACGTTTTCACCCATTTCTGTTGCGACATCCACTCGCTTCACATTAATTTCTTCTTTAATAATTTCCGCATATTTATAGACATAGCTTGCGTGTGACGCATCGCTAACCACTGTTAAAGAGGCTAATGGTTGCTTTGTCTTTATTTTAGATACGTTACGAGCCTGCCGTGCAAGTTCTACAACTTGGACCACGCCACTCATTTCCTCTTCTAATTGAACTTTAATCGCCGCATTGTCATCGTTAGGAAAATCAACGAGGTGCACACTCTCACCTGTTAACTTTACATGAATATCCTCGGTAACAAACGGAATAAACGGTGCAAGCAACTTACTCGTTGTTATCAATACTTCTCTTAACGTATGATAAGCAGCCAATTTTGTACTCCCCATTCCCTCACCCCAAAAACGGTCACGAGAACGACGAATATACCAATTACTTACTTGATCTACAAATTCCGCTAAAACCTTCGCGGCAGATGTAAACTCATAGGCATCCAAATAGTAATTCACCTGATTAACAACTGTCTGCTGACGAGATAAAACCCATTTATCCAACAATGTTTGCTCCCCTTTATCATGCTGATGAGGATCAAATTGATCAATAGCCGTATACATTGCATAAAATGCGTACACATTTTGTAACGTATCGACCACTTTTGATTTGGCTTGAGCAACTAAATTTGCTGAAAAACGTTTATTGTTCCACGGTGCACTATCTGCTAATAAAGCCCACCGAAGCGCATCCGCCCCATACGTTTCCACCAGTTGCATCGGATCAATCACATTGCCTTTACTTTTCGACATTTTTTTACCATCTTCATCTAAGATATGTCCTAAAGATAACACTCGTTTATAAGAAGGTTTGCCGACGAATAAGGAAGCAACCGTTAATAAGCTGTAAAACCACCCTCTAGTTTGATCCACACCTTCAGCAATTATATCTGCTGGGAATTGTTTTTCAAATAACTCTTTGTTTGCAAATGGATAATGATATTGCGCAAACGGCATCGAGCCACTATCAAACCAGACATCAATTACTTCTTTTGTACGGTACATATCACTATGGCAGTGCGGGCAACAGAGCACGATCTTGTCTACGTATGGTTTATGCAACTCCAACGATTCAGGAATTGTATCTTTGGCATATGCTTTTAGCTCTTGGATACTATTCGGAACAACTTGATGCTCACAGTCTTGACATATCCACACATTTAATGGTGTTCCCCAGTAACGGTTTCTTCCTAAATTCCAATCCACCATATTTTCCAAAAAATTTCCAAAGCGACCGTGCTTCATATGCTCTGGATGCCATTCGATCTGTTCGTTATTTTGTAAAATCGTATCTTTTATAGCTGTCGTTCGGATAAACCAACCTTCCATAGCGTAATAAAGAAGCGGCGAATCACAACGCCAGCAGTGTGGGTAGCTATGCTCATATTTTTCCTTTGCAAACAACAAGTCTTTTTCCGCCAACATTTTAATAATCGCTACATCGCTTTGCTTCGCTAATTGCCCTTTTAAAGGAAGCATATTTTCCTTATATCTACCTGTCTCATCAACGACATGAATAAAATCAAGATTATTTTCTTCCACCGCATGATAGTCATCTTCTCCATACGCAGGAGCGATATGAACAATACCTGTACCGCTATCGTTTGTAACAAATTGAGCACCAATGACTTGGTACCCACGCTTTACTTTAGACATTGGAAAAGGAGGTTGATAGGAAAGTCCAACAAACTCTTTTCCTTTATGCCAGCTTAACACGTCAGCTTCTTTACATATTGCTTGTAAACGATCAGCTGCTACAATAAACACTTGCTGATTTTGCTGAACTTTAGCATAGTCCATGTCAGGGTGTACAGCAAGAGCAATATTTCCTGGCAACGTCCATGGTGTTGTCGTCCATCCTAAAAAGAATGTATTCGCTACATCTTTTAGTGGAAATTTCACTGTTACGGATAAATCTTTAACATTTTTATATCCTTGTGCGACTTCATGAGAGCTTAGCGAGGTTTGACAGCTTGGGCAATAAGGCGTTACACGATGCCCTTTATCCAATAATCCTTTTTTATGAATGGTAGCTAAAATATACCAAACACTTTCAATATAATTATTTTCGAGTGTCACGTACGGTTCATCCATATCTACCCAATACCCAATTGCCTCTGTAAATTTCCGCCATTGTTTTTCATAATCAAAGACACTATCTTTACAGGCTTCAATAAATTCTTCTACACCATACGCTTCGATTTCTTGTTTACCGGAAATACCTAGTTTTTTCTCCACACCTAATTCAACGGGTAAGCCATGTGTGTCCCAACCCGCTTTTCTTAACACTTGAAAACCTTGCATTGTTTTATATCGCGCAACAAAATCTTTGATTACGCGACCAAGCACATGCCCAGCATGTGGTAAACCATTCGCTGTAGGTGGCCCCTCGTAAAATACAAACGTTTCTTTCCCTTCCCGTTGTGTGATGGATTTTGCAAATATATCCTGCTGCTGCCACCACTTCTTAACCCGATTTTCCCTTTCAACTACCGTCTCTTCTACATGATGATCCAACTCAATTCACTCCTAACTTTTTTATCACTTTTGATTTGTCAAATTAAGCGAGACAAATCGAGTAGAGGGAAAAGTTAAGTAACTTTACGCCCCTCTCACACCACCGTACGTACCGTTCGGTATACGGCGGTTCAATAGTTTGAGTGTACGAACTGGTATTGTAGAGCGATGTCTTTATATCCTCTCGATGCCAGTTCTTTATCTGTTAATGAACGATGGAGTACATAACTACTGGATATAACCCAGTAGCCCTTTCTTGTATTCGACCATTCATAAGCTTTATGTTTATCGATACCTAAGCGAATTAGATTTTTCCTTTTTGTGCGTGGGTTTTTCCACTGCTTCCAGAGATATTGTCTAATTCTTCGCTTCAACCATCCATTGAGATTCTTTATAAATCCTTTCATTTCCCCTATGCCATAGTAGTTTATCCAACCTGTCATAAGTTGTTGGATTTCTTTAAGAATCACTTCGAGATGTCGTCCACGATTGCGTTTGGTGATCCGCTTGAGTTTCCTTTTTGACGGTCACTTTCGCTTTATTATGCGGACGAATTTTGACACCCTTCTTCGTAGCTAATAAGCAGAAGCCAAGAAACTTACGTTTCAAAGGACTTCCAACCGCACTCTTTTCTCGGTTAACAGTTAAACTCAGATCCTTCTCAAGAAAGTTCGTTATATTATCCATTACCCGATATCCTGCTCTCCTGCTTTTCACATAGATATTACAGTCGTCCGCATAGCGGACGAATCTGTGACCACGCTTTTCTAATCGTTGGTCTAATTCATTCAGATAAATATTACTGAGTAACGGCGATAAGTTTCCACCTTGCGGCGTTCCTTCTTCCGATTTCTCAAAGATACCGTTTATCATAATTCCACTCAATAAATACTGTCTTACCAAGCGAAGCACGCGCTTATCATCTATCTGTTTTTCCACGAAATACATCAGTTTGTCATGATTTACCGTATCGAAGTAGGATTTCATATCCAAATCCACCACATATTTGTACCCTTGTTCGTAGTATGACTTTGCCCGTATGATGGCTTGATGTGCACTACGTTTTGGACGAAACCCAAAACTATTATCGGAGAACTTTGGTTCAAATATTGGTTGGAGCACTTGGTTAATCGCTTGTTGAAGCATCCGGTCGATGACTGTCGGAATCCCCAGTTTTCTCTTTCCACCGTCTGGTTTCGGGATTTCAACCCGCAGGACGGGTTGCGGTTTGTATTTTTCTTGATATAACTGGAGTAATAGTTCCTCTTTATGTTCCTTCAAGTATGGAAGTAGTTGGTCGCACGTCATACCGTCTACACCGGCTGCCCCCTTATTTCTGACGACTTGAAGGTAAGCTTGATTGAGATTGTTCCTTGACAGGATTCTTTCAAACAGATTGGATACACCATTTTGATTGTTCTTTTCACCATGTAAGCCACTATGCGCTTCGACATACCCTTCATGTTCCACACTATCTCTCTGCCGATAGCCAGATTCTCCTGTTTTCTGCAGTTGTCGCACCTTACACACCTCCTAGAGCTTTCAAAACGACTATTGTTCGGTCCTTCATGTTTCGTCAAGTAACATTACTATGACCTCTGCTGACTTCTTGTGATTCACCAAGACGTCATCGTCTTGGTTGTGCTGGTTTGTTATCATTCAACTCCCACTGCACCCTCACAAGACCTCCCCCGGTAAGAGCGAAAACTTTCCTCCCATGTAACTGCTAGATTTACTGTATAGGTTTCGGGCAGTATTGGACTTCAGTTTGTTAGGCAACCTTATCCGACCTAATTCAGCCTTCTATCTAGTTTCTGTTCGTCAGTTCAGGAGTTTGCGTCCGACTTCCTTCAGCCACTACCTCGCGATAGCCACCTTGTCTTTCGCTAACAGTTCCTACTGCCATGCCTGTAGTGGACTTTCACCACCAAGTTTTCGCCCATGCAGGGCGCACCAAAAAAGCCCGCCCCTAATTATCATTAGGGACGAGCTTAAACCCGCGTTACCACCCTGGTTCCAGAGTTATCGATGTAAACCATATTCTCCGGCACTCATCAACGTACATTTCATACGCGCCTCTATGATAACGGTGAGGATTCCGGAAAAGCTTACTTACAGCATCAGCTTTTCTTCTCGGAGAGGATCTTCAACATAAGTGGAACATTGGCTTACAGCAAGAATGCCAACTCTCTGGAGAACCATCATTACGCTTACTCATTCTCGTCAATGAATGTAGTCGTTTGTTTCATCATTACTATAAACCTATACGAAAGCCTCATTGCTGTCAAGTTGGATAAAGAATTACAGTAAAATTTCTATGCCTGAAGCGAGTTTTGCTTATATGGTATTCCCTATAAATTGTTGGAGGAAGTGAATTTATTTTTAAATTTTCAATTAAAATGGTTGATTTTCTCCAAGAAATATTATATGTTTCATATATGCAACTTTATTAGTTTTAGGTAAATTTTATTCCTTTGGTTATTTTTTTTACCTAAAGGAATAAAGATGGTAGTACAGGTAATTCAACATGCTCTCCCGGGGTGGTAGCCGGGAGAGCGCCCCTTCTTAACGTACACTTTTTTATACTATAGATGAGCGAATTTACGACGAACATGAGCGGGTTCCGTGTGAGTAGGAGCGAGGTTACAACGAACGGGAGCGAGTTCTGCGCGGGGATGAGCGGATTTACGACAAACGGGAGCGATTTACAAGCGAGTAGGAGCGAGGTTACGACGAACATGAGCGATTTACACGCAAGCAAGAGCGAATTTACGACGAACATGAGCGATTTCTGCGCGGGGATGAGCGAATTTACGACGAACGGGAGCGGATTTACACGCAAGCAGGAGCGAGGTTACGACGAACGGGAGCGATTTACACGCAAGTAGGAGCGAATTTACGACGAATGAGCGATTTCTGCGCGGGGATGAGCGAGGTTACGACGAACATGAGCGAGTTCTGCGCGGGGATGAGCGAAGTTACGACGAACAGAGCGATTTCTGCGCGGGGATGAGCGAATTTACGACGAACATGAGCGAGTTCTGCGCGGGGATGAGCGAATTTACGACGAACGGGAGCGAGTTCTGCGCAGGATGAGCGAATTTACGACGAACGGGAGCGAGTTCTGCGCAGGATGAGCGAGGTTACGACGAAAAGGAGCGATTTACACGCGAGCAGGAGCGAAGTTACGACAAACGGGAGCGATTTACACGCGAGCAGGAGCGAATTCACAACGAACAGGAGCGTTTTCCAGTAACTTATCTCTATACGATAAAACCTAGGAATGGAGGATAAGAAATTGTTCAAACTCATGCGGAAATCCTTACAATGGAGCAGTAGAATTAGTTTATTAACATTTGGAATGGCTTTTGTGTTTGCATGTATATCTACATTATTTCAGGAAGGTGCGGGGTTACTTTTAAGTTTGTTTATTGTATTTGTCTTTATACTAATCGGTATTACCGGAGATACGGTTGGACTTGCTGCAGCTACGTCAAACGAGAAACACTTTCATGCTATGGCAGCTAAGAAAATAACAGGGGCAAAAGAAGCAGCTTTCATCGCTAAAAAAGCACCATTATTTTCCAGTTTATTTAATGATGTAGTTGGGGACATCGCAGGTATTGTTAGTGGTGCAGCTTCTACAGCTGTTGTATTTCAACTCGCTAAATTGATCCGTACTTCAGAAGGATCCATCCCTTTCATACTGATTTCTGTTATTTTAACAAGTATCATTGCAGCCCTTACAGTCGGTGGAAAAGCAATTTGTAAAACGATTGCTATTTATCATTCAACAACTATTATTCTATTTACCGGAAGAATGATCTACTACACGAAAGCTACCGTACATATTTTTTCGTTACATCGTCCATACAGATTAAAAGATAAACACTAGAAAACAGCAAATGAGTAATAAAAAAACACTTGGCTGCTCAGCCATTGTACAAGCAGCCAAGTTTCATTTAGATTCACGCACTCGGTTTTTATGTTATTCTTCCGTCTCATATGTGCTTACAGGTGCTTTTTGGATAAACATATTTGGTTCCTTATTAACAATCATGACTAACTCATGCATTGCTCGCGTACAAGCCGTGTAAAACAAAGTTTGATCTGCCTTTGTATAGTTACTATTCGTTGCATCTGGAATAATAACGGCATCAAATTCAATCCCCTTTGCTAAATATACAGGGATGATCAAAACTCCTTTTGATAATGTATACGTTTCTTCATCCAATAAGGTACATAGAACCTCCCCTGTTAACGCATCATAGATATGTTTACTCTCCTGTAAAGATTTCGTAACTAGAGCTATCGTTTCATAGCCTTCATTCATTAGATCCTTTATCTGATGCTTTAACACTTCTTTACGTTGCGTCTCTTCGTTTACATAGATAAGCTTAGGCTTGTTTCCTTCCCGTTCAAACGGTTCAATTTCATGTTCACCCGGGGCAAAATGCTTCGTGAATTGGACGAGTTGCTTTGTAGGGCGGTAGCTTTTTGTTAATGTAATGCGCTCTACCTCTTCTCCATCTTTTAGAAGCAACGGATTTTGTTTCGATATTGGGGCATAAATAGCTTGATTTATATCGCCTAATAATGTCATTCTCGTATGTGGAAATAATTCCGAGATATACGCGAATTGAAAAACTGAAAAATCTTGCGCTTCATCTATGACTAAATAACGTACGGATCGATCCTTCATATCTCCTAATAACTGCCCTTTAAAATACACATATGGCGTTACATCTTCCCATTGCAGACGGCTAGCTTGAATATGTTTCACTGTTTGCGCAGCTATATCCTTCCATGACTTAGGGAGCTCAGCTTGCTCTGGATAATGTTTAAATAACTGTTCAAATGTTTTTGCGACATCTACAAACGCAAAGTCCTGCACTTCCGCTTTCATACTAGCAAACATTTGATGAACGACGGCCTTTCTTAAAATAGCCTCTTCATCTACCACACTGTCCGCACCTTGTTGTTGCGCTTTATAATACGCTTTAGCATAGGCTTCTTTATCCAACAGCTCTATCTTTTCTCCTACCCAATCCTTCGAAACCTCCTCCTGTTGAATGCTAATTAATTCCTTCAACAGCCAATCCACTACTAGCTCCATTCGGTTTGGTAAAGAAATGGATGATTCCATAGTATAAAAGTAATCAGCGATCGCCTCTTTAGAAATGAGGACTTCTCCGCGAAATAAAACAGGGCGAAAACAAATCCCCTTGTCATGTAAAGTTGCCAAATAGGCATCCACCATTTGTTTAAATGCTAAAGAAGATTTATATTCAATTCCCCGCATACGTATTTGATCCGTCATTGTATGTTTATTTGTTAACATGTACTCCATTTGATCAAAAGGAGATTCAACAGAGAAATCATCTCCTACTTTTTTTTGCACAAAGTGATAAAAGGTAGTTTGTCTCACGTTCTCTTCCCCAAGCTCAGGTAATACATTATTAATATAACTTGTAAACAAAGGATTAGGGGAAAACAACATCACATTTTCTGGGTTTAACTGTTTACGGTAACGATACATCAAATAAGCTATTCGTTGTAATGCTGCGGAAGTTTTGCCACTACCAGCAACACCTTGCACCAACAATAATTTACTCTTTTCATTACGAATAATCTTATTTTGCTCTTTTTGAATGGTGGCGACAATATTACGCATCGTTGTACTTGCATTATTACCTAACGCCTCTTGTAACAATTGGTCGCCAATAGTAAGCCCCGTGTCAAACATCGCCTTCATCTTTCCTTGGCGAATAATAAATTGCCGCTTCAAAGAAATTTCTCCAGAGATTTCGCCCGCTAAGGTTTGATAACTTGCTTCACCTAATGCATAGTCGTAATAAAGGCTTGATATAGGCGCTCGCCAATCATAAATGAGGAAGTCCTCCTCTTCTTTATTCATAAGAGAAGCAATGCCAATGTAAATTTTTTCTTTTTCTTCTCCATCTTCTTTAAAATCAATGCGTCCAAAATATGGATTATCTTTTAACTTATTTAATGTTGTTAATTCTTTAGCCAAACTGCCATGAACGGTTTCTTTTTGTGCTAACAGTTCTGCTTGTTGTTTTATACTTGCCTCTGTTTCAATCACATCATCCGGCTCATCCAAATTGACAGTTACATCGTCCCAAAATGTCTTTCTTAACTCGATGACATTTTCTTTTAATTGTGCAGTTTTCTCCAATAATTTGTTTTCTTTCTGATTAATTTCTCCTCGAATACGATCTACACGTTGTTGTTCTTGGAGCAAATCTTTATGCATTTCTTCCATTTCCGCAACCCCTTCCCATTTTCCTTGACCCTCTTTTTCAAACATGATATAATGTAAATTAGGATAAATGTATAAAAATCGAAATACAATACTTCAACCTATTTAGCATAGCATCTTTCTGTCTTTGCTTCAATAGGTTTATTTTAATAACTTCCATTATTTACCGCTAGACCTCCCCTTGGATTTTAAAACTATGTAATACGTTATATTTTGTAATCCCTACATTCAGTTATTTCCTGTTGCGCAGAAGTTTATTTATAATTTCTCATAAAATACATACACTAAACTAGAATACAACAGGAGGAGGTTTAAAAAACAATGCATACAAATCATTCACAACACCCTATTAAACATGTTAAAAACGAATTAGATAATGTGTTTCAATCTTTTTTTAACGACACTTCGCTTCTCAATCATTCTCCATGGAACAGATTTTTCAGCAGTCCGATTGCATGTAATATGAAGGAAAAGAAGCATGAATATGTCATAGAAGCACAAATTCCCGGAATGGATCCAGCTCATATTGACATTGAGGTAGACCATAATACAGTAACCATTAAAGGCGAGAAAAAAGAAGAATTAAAGACAGAAGACGACAATGATACAAAAATGCACTTTATCGAACATAGCTACGGAGCATTTCAACGTTCATTTTCTCTTCCAAACAATGTAGACAGTAATGCAATTCATGCCGACTATAAAAATGGAATTCTTTATATTCATGTACCCAAAACTGAAGACGACAAGAAGCGGAGCATCAAAATAAATACACATTGATTTTGCACAGTTTAATCTCATAACATGTATGCAGTAATTCTAAAAGCCGATACTACCCACCTTACAGGGAGTAGGGTAGTTCGGCTTTTTAACATGCTAAAAAAGTATAGATTTTTTGGTTTATCGTATATGACACATCCGTTTACGCTTTTAACAATTTCGCATTAATCGCAACAATGACCGTGCTTAAACTCATCAGTACAGCACCAACTGCCGGACTAAGTACAATACCTATTGGAGCAAGTACTCCTGCAGCTAAAGGAATGGCAAATATATTATATCCCGTTGCCCACCATAAGTTTTGCAGCATTTTGCGATATGTTTTTCTCGATAAATCCATTAGAGAAACAACATCTTTTGGATTACTTTTCACTAGTACAACATCTGCCGTTTCCATGGCGACATCCGTACCTGCGCCAATCGCTATTCCTAAATCAGCAGTTGCTAATGCCGGTGCATCATTAACGCCATCTCCTGTCATAGCAACCTTCCATCCTTGCTGCTGAATTTCTTTTACTTGGCTCGCTTTATCATCAGGTAACACTTCAGCATATACTTCATCTATACCAAGCTGATCTGCAACCCAATTCGCCACTTTTTTATTATCTCCTGTTAGCATAATGGAAAGAATGTCTTGCTCTTTGAGCGTAGATATTGCTTCTTTTGCTGTTTCACGCACCATATCAGCTAAAGCAATCATCCCAATTAATTGTTCATCTACAAGAACAAACACAACCGTCTTTCCTTGCTCCGACATCTCGTTAAATAGTTCTTTATCATATTCGAGCTGCTTATTATGAACATATTTCGGACTTACTACATGTACTATCTTTCCATTCACTTTCCCTTGAATCCCTTTACCAGTAATCGATTCGAAATCCGTTACTTTGTCCACACGTATTTCTTTCTCTTTCGCCGATTGAACGATACCTGTTGCAATAGGATGTTCAGAATTTTGTTCTACACTTGCGGCATATGCAAGTACATCTACTTCCCTTTGTCCCTCTACCGGCACAATATCCGTTACACCAAATTCACCTTTTGTTAACGTTCCTGTTTTATCAAAAACGATGGCATTTAAATTTCTCGCTCCTTCAAAATTAGCTCGGTTACGAATAAGCAAACCTTTTTTTGCTGAAATGGATGTCGACACAGCAACGACTAATGGCGCCGCTAAGCCCAATGCATGCGGACAAGTAATCACCATAACCGTAACCATCCGTTCCATAGCCACATCAAATGAATACCCAAGTAATAACCAAATAATGAGTGTTACAAAACCAGAAAGTAAGGCAATATAAAACAACCATTTTGCCGCACGGTTCGTTAAATCTTGTGTTTTGGATTTCGACTCTTGTGCCTCTTTTACCATCGTGACTACTTGCGACAAGAATGATTCTTCGCCGGTTTTTTCTACTTGAATGGTAAGAGAACCTTCCTTGTTCACTGAACCACCGATTACTTCGTCGTCTGCCCCTTTTTCTACGGGGACAGATTCACCAGTTAATAACGATTCATCTACCGCAGATTTCCCATCCCTAATAATGCCATCAACTGGAACTTTTTCTCCCGGTTTTACGAGCACATAATCTTTACTTTTTAACTCAGATAATGGTACATCTTGTACATTTCCTTGCTCATCTAATTTGTGCGCTTCATTCGGCATGAGTTTTACCAACTGCTCTAACGCATTAGATGCCCCCATTACCGAACGCATCTCTATCCAATGCCCAAGTAGCATAATATCAATTAGTGTCGCTAGTTCCCAGAAGAAATCTTTTCCTTCCCAACCGAACACTGTAAGAGAACTATACCCATAAGCAACGAGAATTGCTAAACCAATTAAGGTCATCATCCCAGGGTTTCTGTCATTTAATTCACGAATGGCTCCAGTAATAAACGGCCAGCCACCATAGAAAAAAACAAAGGTCGATAACGCAAATAAAATATATTGATCGAATGGAAATTGCCAATCAACGCCAATAAATTCTTGAATCATTGGGGACAAAGCTAAAATAGGTATCGTAAGGATAAGTGAAATAAAAAACCGTTTTTTAAAGTCATTTACCATATCTCCATGGTCATGACCGCCGTGATGCCCATGATGCTGATGCCCCTCCCCATGACCTTGGTGCGCAGTGTTATCATGATGCGCATGAGTCTGGTGATCATGATGAGAGTGGTCGTTCTGATGATGATGACCGTAATGTTTGTGCTTATGATCCTCATTTTGTTTCATTATACCCCTCCTACTTCATTTTCTTTTTAATATAAGTTACAAACTAAATTTTCATACCACAATACTATACCCCCCTATGGTAACTGTCAAACAAAAATTTTTTAAAGTGAAGCTTCTTTCATTCCACTATTAGAGCATCCAAAGGGATAACGTAAAAAGTTCTTACGAAAAAAGGATTTAGGTGCCGTTATTTTCTACTTACACTTGCTCAAGCTCGTATCTTCAATTTACGAGTCTTACAGCACCTTATATTCGGGATAAAACAATCCCCTTTTTAAGTCATTGACAAAACATTGCTATTAACATGTTTAAAAACGCATTGCATGGGAAACATACGAACTAAAAGGAGGAAGATAGATATGGCACACCAACAACACGAGGAATTAATTCAAGCTTTACATGAATGCATGGCTGCTTGCAATCATTGCTATGATGCTTGCTTACGAGAGGACAACTTAAACATGATGGCGAATTGCGTTCGTCTAGATCGTGAATGCGCAGATATTTGCAGCTATGTCGAACAAGCACTTACGAAAGGGACGCCATTCGTGTCTGAATTGACTGCTTTATGCGCAACTATTTGCGAAGCTTGCGGCGAAGAATGCAAAAAGCACGAACACGACCATTGTCAAAAATGTGCAGAAGCCTGTTTTAAATGTGCGGAAGTTTGCCGTGCAGCCTAATATATGACTTCAATTTTAGCGGAAGGTTCTCCATCCACCGTTTGATAACCAAGCATTTTACTAAAGCCTTAAGAAAACGGAATGTAAGCGCTGGAATCTTCCATTTAAATTTGTTTAAACCACCCAAATTTTGAAGTGGGGGTTCTTACAGTGGAAAGCCTAAAGAACGAGTTATAGGAAAAAAACAACAATTTTAAGCACAGATGATGTATATTCTTTTATAAGAACAGGGATAATATTTCATAAATATACATTAACATTTAGCTATTAGTTAAAGTTTTTTCACTACTACGAAAGTATTTTTCTATATAGGAGGTTATAACACATGAACATGAAAAAATGGATGTTCAGTCTAATGGTAACTCTATTCGCAACTGTTTTCGCTGCTTGCGGAACGGATCAAGAAAACGAACAAGATAAAGAAAACACAGATACCAATCAACAACAAGAGGAAAAAAATCAAGAAAACAACTCCAATGATGCAGAAGATAAGGATATGATGCATTCTAGCTCAGGGGAGGTTCCTGACGGGTTAAAAGAAGCAGAAAACCCTAAATTCCCTGTTGATAGTAAAGCGATTATTGAAGCGAGTCATATGGAAGGAATGAAAGGTGCGGAGGCAACCATTAAAGGTGCATACGACACCACGGTATATTCCGTTACGTACACCCCGACAGACGGTGGTGAAAAAGTAAAAAACCACAAATGGGTGATTCATGAAGAATTAAAAGATGTGGGTAAAGAGCCTTTGAAGCCAGGGGATGAGGCAACAATTCAAGCCTCCCATATGAAAGGTATGGACGGCGCTACGGCTACGATTGATTCAGCAGAACAAACAACCGTTTATATGGTTGATTATACGTCAACAACAACCGATGAAGAGGTTACTAATCACAAATGGGTTACAGAAGATGAACTATCTTCTGTAGAACAGTAAGCAAATAGCTACTTTTAGAAAAGATTAGCTTCAAGGATTATAGGAACAAAGGCTAGGGGCGCCCGTTCAGCAACGTAGCGAGTGGAGCGAATCAATGAAAGTTTTAGGAATCATGCTCCTGCAACAGGAGTATGCCGGCGCCATCCGGCAAGCCCGTCTTTAGTCGGCCTTCCTATTTAGTACGAACCGATGATGACTTAGCGCAGGGAGTGAAGTCGCCTAGTTGCTGGGCGCTTGCGCCGGACATGGTTAAACAACTTAGTAAGTTTATCCACATATGCTAAATTTTGAAATTTACTAGACCATTATAAAGCCTAAAAATAAGGATTCTGTGCGAATATGCAACGGAATCCTTTTGCATTCGTTTGTAAAACTTAAGAAATAAACCTTCGAAGTCAGATTAGTATTACGCACTAGATATTATTTTGCTATGGTAATACTTCCATTAGCTGTCCTCGCTTTAATAACATGCTCTCCATCTCCAACAACAGCATTCCAATTATCCGTACCAAACACTTCGATACCACCATTACCCGTGCGCAAGTCATACGTCACATTCGTCGGTTCTTCCTCTACATTTATCTCAATACTTCCATTTTCGGTATTCATTTCCATCGATTGATCCAAGGTTTTAGCAGTCAAAGTAATTGATCCATTACTTGTTTCTCCATGCAGGCTTCCAGCTACATCATTCAGTTCAATGCCGCCATTTTGCGTGGAAGCTTCTGTCGTGTCTGTTATGACTTTATCCAGCACAATTTCTCCATTTGCTCCTGAGGCTTGTAAGCTTTTTACAGTGAACTTTTTCCCGTGAATTGTTCCATTTTTCGTATCAGCTTGGATCGTTTCATACGCTTTTTGTGGTAAATGTACCGTAAGTGTCAGTGAATCACCTTGGTTAAAAAAACGAAACTTGAATTTTTCCGACTTTTTACGTACTTTTAACGTATTTTCCTTTTTGTCAATGTCCAGAAATTTTTTATCTGGCTCGTTACTTTTCCCTTTCAGTTCTAAAACGATGTTTGAACCATCAGTAGGGATAATAGTTATTTCTTCATTAATCATATCAAGTTCCAAATTTGTTATTTCATCAGCAGAAAATTCTTCCGTAATATCGACTTTTTCTCTAACTAATGATTTAAATGTAAACAAACATCCAACACCCCCTATAATAATGAATATAATAGCAACTAAAATAAGTTTTTTCAATTTACTCATTGTTCAGACCACCTTTGACCATTTTAACATTAAAGTGTAAATACTTCATAAAAGCCTTAAACATATAACGGGTAACATAGTACATGCCGATAATAATAAGAATGCCAATACCTGTTAAGGCAATAGAGACAAATACATCAAATAAAAGCAACGTCTCTGGGTATAAAACGACATTTACTAAAACAGCTAACGGAGATAATATAAACGATCCGCCGATTACCCACCCAGAAGCAATCAATGAAACTAAAGCAATAAATGGCCCTAATACAATGACTAAATTGAAGAAACCTAAACCAATAACAGCCCAAACCGCACGAAATACATCCCCCGCATTAGAACTATGATTTACTTTTTCCAAATGGTAGGTTGCTACAAGCTCTTTAGCAACCTGATTCGGAGCCCCTAAAGCAGCGGCAACTTCCCCTTCTGTTTTACCTTCTGCCACACCAACGGAAAAATGCTCTGCAAAATCTTGAAGAATTTCCTTTTGCTCCTCTTTAGGAAGTTTTTTAATACCTGCAGCTAACTTTTTCATAAATACATCTTTATTCATTATGATCACTCTCCTGCAACAACTTATTTACGCCACTAGTAAACTGCACCCACTCATGAATCAATTGATGCAAATAGTCTCTTCCTTTATCCGTCAGACAATAATACTTCCGAGATGGCCCTTCCTTTGATTCTTGTAGATAGGTTGTAAAATATTCCTCTTTTGCAAGCCTTCTTAATAATGGATAAACAGACCCTTCCGAAATAGCGATTCTTTTCGATATTTTATTTGCTAGCTCATAGCCGTAATGATCTTGCTTATCTAATAAAGCAAGCACACACAGTTCCAGAGCACCTTTTTTAAATTGAACATTCATGTAGTTTAAGCACCTCATTTCTTATATTTAACTTTCTACCTTCTGCACTAAAACCATGAACAAAGGCTCAGGGCGCTCGTTTAGCAACGTAGCGAGTGGTGCGAATCAACAAAAGTTTAGGAATCATGCTCTTGCAACAGGAGTATGCCGATGCCCTACGGCAAATCCGTTTTTAGTCGGCTTAAAACAATGTAACGAACTAAATCTTTATTCATTAACTTGCACAGGTGTGACGAAGGTATATAATATTCGGCATAGTACACTTTATCACTCACTATTATACATTAAATAGTACCTATATATATAATATACTTTAGTACTGAATATTGCAAGGTACTAAGATAAAGTTTATTGTTTTACCTATGTTAGAAACCACGCTTCCATAAGCAATGGCTTGAACTTTTTATTATAACCACGAAAAATGGAGACAAACACTTGGCTTATCGTGAAATCTTTACTCTACGGTGAAAGCCGTCGTTTCACTTTTATTACACCTTCCCTATAGGAACAAAGGCTCGGGGCGCCCGTTTAGCAACGTAGCGACTGGAACGAATCAACTGACATAAATGAACCACGGTAAGGCACGAACCGATGATAACTTATCGTAGAGCGATTTCGTGAAGTCGCCTAGTTGCTGGGTGCTAGAGCCGTACGTCGCTATTCCGCTAAATCGGCATCCAACAAAAGCAACCAATTTTATACTTCCTCATTCTTCGAAAAAGAGAGGATACTCCTCTCTTTAACCAGTAAACACATCTTCTTCTGGATACCGAATTGACGACTCCCTTTTTTTAGCAAACACAAACGCCATGGTAAGTGGTCCTATTCGTCCAATAAACATCATAATCATAATGACCTCTTTCCCAAGAGTAGTAAGCTCGCCCGTCAGTCCCATGGATAGCCCTACAGTACCAAAAGCAGAAATCACTTCAAATGCAATCGTTAGAAATGGCGCATTTTCAGTGACTGTCAACATGAAAATAGCTATAAATATACAACTAATACTAATCATCATGATCGAAAGGGCACGAACAATAACGTGAGATTTTATTGTTCGCTTAAACGCTGTTGTTTCATTTTTTCCACGTAAAAACGACATCGTTGCTAGCAACATAACAACAAATGTTGTCACTTTAATTCCGCTACCAGTAGACCCACTTCCTGCCCCAATGAACATCAGTAGCATCGTAACAAGTATAGAAGATTCGTTCATTGCAGCAATATCCAAAGAATTAAAACCAGCCGTCCTTGGTGTTACCGCTTGAAAATACGACCCCCATAGTTTATCAACGAATGAAAAGTTACCAATCGTTTCTGGGTTACTATATTCTAAAACAAATAATATGCATAGAGCAGTAACATTAATAACTAACGTACCAACGAGCATTAATTTAGAATGCAAAGACAATCGATGAAATCCTTTTTTATCCCAAATATCTACCAAAACCGTAAATCCTAGACCACCTGTAATAAATAATCCTGTAATAACAATATTTACTAACGGATCACCTACATATTGCGAGAGGCTGTCAGACCAAAGCGAAAACCCTGCATTATTAAAAGCAGATATGCTATGAAACAAACTATAATTTAACCCGTCAGCCCAACCGTACGTGGGCACCCATTTTACAGCAAGGAATATAAAAGCAATTGCTTCTATCGTAATCGAAAAAATAAATAATAATTTCACAAGACGAAGGAGTCCACCTAGCGAGGTTTGATTTAAATTTAAGGACTCCTGTGTTAACAACCTTTGTCGTAACCCAATCTTTTTACGCATCATCATTAAAATAAGTACAGAGAAAGTCATGAGACCTAGTCCGCCAATTTGCATTAAAAACATAATGACAATTTCTCCGAACAAGGTATAAGTTGAGCCAGTATCAACAACAACTAAACCTGTGACAGTTATGGCAGAAGTAGCCGTAAACCAAGCATCTAACCAAGTTATAGACGTATACGTAGCTACAGGCATTTTTAGCAAGCATGCGCCTACGACAATAAAAAATAAAAACGTCAATGCTAAAATTTGTGGCGGATTACAATGAATAATAATTCCACGTATTGGATGTAATGAGATAATTTTTTTCATCATCCCCACCTCTTTCTATAAGTGAACAGATACCTACGCACATTGCTTAGAAAAACTTAGATCTCACCAAATGTTTATGGCAAAATCGCAATACACTCCTATAGTGTCCCCTAAGGCGCTGTTATTTTCCATGCATCCTGCAAAATCTTTGTTAAAGGGAGTGTTACAACACCGATTATTTGAAATAAAAAAAGACCAGCAAAAACACATGGTCTCAAAGGTCGCGATTTCCCTAGGACCTCTCTCCTAATATTACATACGCTTACGAGGTTAGCTGTCGGGTTCGGGATGGAGAGCACCCCTTTCTCTATTATGAGAATTCACCCCAAGGCCGCAATAAATCATTTCTACGACCAAATTCCTGTGGTTCCCCCGTTCAAAACAAGATTCAGCAAAGGTTCATAGTTAATTATGAGTAAATCTTTTAATAAGCTATAATTTACTCCGATTGTATCGGATTGTCAATATTTAATTGTGAACTTCAGCAACTTTTTTACAAACGCAAGCGATTTCCTATCCATCTCATTAACATAAAGCAACCATAAAGAGTTCAATCTCTTTATGGTTGCTTTTTGGCACGCATTAAGCGCAAGGAATTGAATACAACTAATAACGTAGCTCCCATGTCAGCGAGTATAGCTAGCCATAAGGTGAGCCATCCTGGAATAACTAATAAAAGGGCAATTACTTTTAAAAGTAGCGCAAAGCCTATATTTTGTTTGATGATCGTTAACGTTTGTTGACTTAGCTCCATTGTATATGGAACTTTGCTTAAATCATCAGCCATTAACGCAATATCAGCTGTTTCCATAGCGGTATCCGTACCAGCACCTCCCATAGCAACACCGACATCTGCTGCTGCTAAAGCGGGGGCATCATTGATCCCATCTCCAATCATCGCAACCTTGCCGTATTGCTGCTTCAATTCTTTAATTGCTATTAATTTATCTTGCGGCATAAGCTCCGACTTTGTCTCCATTATGCCTACTTCGCGCCCAATCGCAGAGCCAGTTGCTTGGTTATCTCCTGTAAGCATCACCGTTCGTTTACCTAGTTGGTGCAGCTTTTCAATGATAGACAGACTTCCTTTACGAACTTGGTCGGCCACAGCAATTAGGCCTTCGATACGATGATCGGTTCCAAATAGCATCACCGTTTTACCTTGCGTTTGTAATGTGCGAATTTGCATTTGCAATTCTTTAGGAAGATGTGCTTTCCCTTGAAATAAGGAAGGACTTCCAATTCTGTACATAGAGCCATTCACTGTTGCTTGGGCGCCCTTCCCCGTAAAAGACTGAAAATTTTCTGCATGTAAGTTATTTACATTATCTGCTTTAGCTTTTCGTAATATAGATGAAGCAAGTGGATGCTGTGAGTAAGTTTCAATCGCTGCTGCATGCGCTAACACGTCTGATTCTGACATATCTCCAAATGAAATAACTTCTGTAACAACAGGCTTTCCCTCGGTTATCGTGCCTGTTTTATCAAAAGCAACTACATCTATTTTTCCTGTTTCTTCTAAATGAATGCCACCTTTAATTAACACACCATGTCGAGCAGCATTGCCAATTGCTGTTACAATAGCTACAGGAGTAGAAATAACCAACGCACACGGACATCCTACGACTAATACCGCTAGCCCGTTATAGATCCAATCAGACCACGTTGCACTAAACAACAATGGTGGAATCGTAGCCACCAACATAGCAATAACGATAATGGCTGGAGTATAATATTTCGCAAAACGATCGACAAATTGTTGAGAAGGCGCTTTTTCCGCCTGTGCTTCCTCTACTAAATGAATAATTTTAGCAATTGTGGTATCTTGCGCATATTTGGTAACACGCACTTCCAAGGAACCCTCTTCATTCAAAGTACCAGCAAATACTTCATCACCAGCCTGTTTAAACACAGGGATAGATTCACCAGTTATGGTTGCTTGATTAATAGACGATTCTCCTTTAAGAACTTCGCCATCCATGGCAATTTTCTCACCTGGTTTAATCACCATGACATCATTCACTTGTACATCCTTGACATCCATTTCAATTAGCTCATCGCCCCTACGAATTGTTGCACGATTTGGGGCAATATTCATTAATAAACGAATGGATTGCCGAGCCTTCTCCATGGAATATCCTTCTAGCGCTTCACTTACAGCAAATAGAAAGACAACGACAGCACCTTCTGCCCATTCTCCAATAATAGCAGCACCTATAACTGCAATCGTCATTAACGTTTTCATGTCAAATTCAAATCTAGCTAAGTTTTTAAAGCCAGTACGAAATAGCTTCCAACCCCCGATTAGAATAGCAGCTGCAAATGTACTTACTGTTGCAAGATTACTTTCGCCCACTTGAAAGAAAAACACATATCCAAGTGCAGTGAATAAAAAGGAAAATAACGTCGTCAAATTACTTTTCTTTTTCCAAAACGATTGCTTATCTTCCGTTAATCGCTCTCTTTCTGGAAAGACTTTAATATCATCAAAAGCTCCAGCCGCTTCCAACTGTTGCACAGAAGCTTCGCCTTGCACTATAACTTTCGATGCACCAAAATTTAGTTGCACGTCGTCAACGGTTTCAATGGCACGAATATTTTTTTCAAACTTTGCTGCACAATTTGTGCATGATAACCCTTGCAGACGATAAACGTTTTTATTCTCTTCCACGATCGACACCTTCTTTTGCATGAACTGTAGCTATTGTTACGAGCTGATGCACATGCTCATCCTCTAAAGAATAAAAAACAAGTTTTCCTTCTTTTCGATGTTTCGCCAGCCCCATATTCTTTAACAAACGTAAATGATGCGATGCAGTTGCCTTCGTTGCACCAATAATCGTAGCTATATCACATACACATAACTCTCTTTCTAGTGTAAGCGCATAAGCAATTTTTAATCTTGTCGCATCAGCCAACGCTTTAAATATTTGTTCAACCCCATCCATCTTATCTATTTTAGGACGAATTCGGCTTACCGTATCCTCGTCATAACAAAACGTCTCGCAAACGTCGATTGGTTTTTCTTTAGAAGCGCCCATAATTTATCCCCCTAATAATCAAATAGTTGTTTGACTGTTTGTTTATAGTGTATGAATGAGTCCTTTTATTGTCAACTATATGTATCCCAAATTCAAATTTAAATTTGACAAATTCGTGAACATGATTGATAATAAAGAAAATACTTTAAATTTGGATATTGACTCGTAATCATTGTTACATTTTAATACAGTCTAACTACGTTTTAAAAGGAGTTACGGTACATGAAAAACGAAAAGCTGTTAAAAGCAACAAAATATGTCGGAGCAAGTATATTGTTGACCGGTATCGCCATTTTTCTTTATGGTTTCTTTGTAAGCGATTACAGTTACATTACTGGAATTGGTATTGGAACCGTTATGGGAGCTGTATTTATTTTTCTCATGGGGGTATTTTTAGTAGCCACAGAAGAAATGAATTCGAACAGAAAAACTTGGCGATAGCCGTAGTTTTGCTTATACTAGAATCCATAAAAATGTATTCTTTCCTATAGTAGAAAAAAGACTTAACAAATCCGTATCTAAGATTTAATAATGCGCCCATGAAACGAGCCGTTTGCTTATGCGAAGCAGACGGCTCGTTTCATCTATTGTGCAGCGCACCATAGCATTTCGCAGCTAGACTTACTAAAACATGTTTTTTCAATGGTTGTTACAAGCCGAGTTGCCTATATCATTGATTATATATGGAAAATATTGTTTAATTGTATACATAAAATGAAACTTCAATTAGTGGGATTTTTATATCATACGGATTATTGATTGACGTAAAGGCTTTTAATTAAACTGAAGATTTAAATGCTGTTAAATCCCACTTTGACTTATTCAGCGCTCACAACGTCCCATTTTTAAAGTAAGAAAACGGACAGCACCTTATATCTGGGATCAAACTGTAACCGTAGAGGAGAGCTTGTACATGACCTTAAATCAACTATTCCAATCTTTGATATCGTATATTCCAGCGACAAACATGAACATGAGAAAAGCATACCAACCTGATGAAATTATTTCAGGCGTGCAATATGATATTTTCTCAAACACTACGAACAAAAACGTAGCAGTATTCACCGTGGATAATCAAGGAAAGCTGCTTTACTTTTCTGTAGAAGATGAAATTTTAAAACCATCAAATTACACATTAAAACGTGATGAATTAATCGAAAAAGCAAGTCATTTTGTAAAAACATTTTACCCTGAGATGTATAAAAATTGCAAACTAGCTTCTTTTTTAAAATTAGGAAATGCATACACGGTTCACTTCGCCTATCAGGATGAACAATTGCATTTATTTCTCCCTGAAACAGGAGTTACATTATTTTTAACGAAAAGCGGTAAAATCAGTACGATTATTTCTTTTCATGATAAGAATACGAACATACATTATCCTGATGTCATGATCTCTGCTGAAGCAGCAAAGAAACAATACTTGCACCATTTGGAACCAGAATTACTAATTGCTCCAATGGATACATATTATATAAACAATAATGGCAAATTTCGACTCGTTTACAGCATAATTGAACGTGCATTCTACATACCAGCTGACGGGGGAGAAATCTATGTGCAAAAAGATGCTATAAAACAAATTCCTTTTCATAAACCAGAAAAAGTTAAAACGAATTTACACGATATCATTGGTTTAAAGGGTTATAAGCTAATGAAGAAAAAACAAGCAAAGAACAAACGAATAGAGGTTTGGTCTACCCTACCAAATGTCATTCAGAATAAAACAGATTTTGATATCGAGGAAATAGATTCTTGTCTTATGAAATTATGCTTTGATAAGCAAGATCGATTGCTACAAATAACGAGTGAAGAACTGCCTCCAAAAGACATAAGTAAACCTATTGGCGTAGACCAAGCCGAAGAAATAGCGTATCAGTTATTATTCTACCTTTATCCTGAAGCGCACAAGCAATTGATTAGAATTGATGGTGAGGGGGAAATAGAGGATGTTTATTGCTTTGATTTCCGCTGGCAATATAACAGCATCCGTATTTTACACGATATCATTTCTATAGATGTTGGGAAATATTCAGGTCGGATTTGTAGCTTTGATCATCAACCGTTATGTAAACAACGATATGAGCATGTCCATACGACACCGACACTTTCTAAGCAAACGGTCAAACAAATATACGCCGACGATGTACAAATGGAGTTACGTTGGTTTCAAGATGGAGAAAGCGATTATAAATTAGTGTATGCACCCACTTTTCCAAAATTAGCTGGCGTTATCCGAATGATTGATGCGCATACAGCGCAAATATTTCAAACTGAAAAGACAGAACTATTTTGTTAGTGCATTGTTCTTAATTGAAAGTTAAAGGACACATACACCTAAAATTTTTAACTTCCTAGGTGTATGTGATCATTCCGTGTTACAGTAATACTTCCAATATACAAGCGGTTTTTACGCTCTATCCATCCAGCAAAGCTACTAAAAATGCTCTCTTATGAAACTTGCTAAATTATATCCACTATAAAGCAAAAACGTCTACTTTGTTCCAAATACAATTTCAAATTTAGCTCCACCTAACTCTGAACGGCCAACCGATATTTTTCCATTGGATTGTTCAATGATGGCTCTAGCAATAGCAAGTCCAAGCCCCGTTTCTCCACCTTTTCCTTTCACAAAACGGTGAAAAATATGAGGAATTAAATCTTCAGGCACACCTTCTCCGTCATCTTCTATACGAATAAGCACTTTTTTATTTTCCTTCTTCATCTCGATCTGAACTTGTTGATTGGCATGACGAATGGCATTGAATGTCAAATTCAACAATGCTCGTAACATTTTCTCCGCATCCGCTGTGATTTCTGGAGACCCTGTAACGGTATGCTTCAATTCAATACCTTGCTCATTAACGATTGGAAGTGCCCTATCAACCACTTGTTCCATTATTTGTTTTAACTGGAATCGTTCTGGAGTAAAAACGTCTGGTTCACTATCTAATTTAGCTAATAATATCATCTCGTTTATAATTTTTTTTAGACGGTTAACTTCTGTTACCATCATCTCAAGACCTTTTTCTTCCTCTTCTGCATCAAAAATATGATCTCGAATTCCTTCCGCATACCCTTGAATTGTCATCAGAGGTGTTTTTAACTCATGACTCGCATTTTGAAAGAATGTTTGTTGTGAATTAATATATCTTTCCAGCTCTTGGGCCATATCATAAACACTCTGTTCGACTTCTTTAATTTCGCCTGTTGCTTTAATTCGTTTAATGGAATGGAATTGCCGTTTTTCAATTTTTTTCAATTGCTTTTTTAATTGTGAAAGCGGCGTGACTAATTTGCGTGTGAAAAAATAGCTCAGAATAATTGCAATAGCACCGCCAATGAAAAACACAATGAGCAAACGAAAGAAAAAACTTTGTTGAACGAGTTCTAAATCACTTAAAGGAGTCAAAAGAATCAGTTCAACCCCTGTACTCTCAGGTCTAAAAATAATGCGCGACGTGACAAACTTAGAACCTTTATATTCCCATAATGCTTTATTAGTATCAGAAAAGTCGTTTTTCTTAAAAAAACCTGCAACTACACTATCAGGAAGCGAAGGAGAAACGGCCACATCTTGATTCCTATCATAAATAAACATTTGCAAACCTTGATCTTCCAACAAACTATTTAAGTTCTCTACACTCGTGCTATCGTATTGATCATTTAGCACATCCACAATTAAGTCGCCTTTTTGCTTTAACTGCCGCTGCTCATCTTGAATGAGTAAATCTAAGAGTAAAGAATAGATCACATACCCCGTAATTGCCATAATAACGAAAAGCAAAGTTGTAAAAGCTACATTTAATTGCGATTGCAACTTCATGAAGTTTCTCCTTCATCTCTTAAACGATATCCATAGCCCCATACCGTTTCTAACGGTAAATCAGGAAGCTTTTTCCGAATACGTTTTACAAGGTCATCTACGGCACGATCACTTCCAAAGTAATTATCGCCCCAAATCTTGATTAACAGCTCTTCTCTCGAAAAAGCTCGGTTCACATTCTCTACTAAAATAAGTAGCATATCAAATTCCTTTGTGGTTACCTCGTATTCTTCATCCCGAAAGAAAATACGCCGTTCTTCTTTATCTATGGTTAATTCGTCAACTGTGACTCTTGCATCGTTTTCTTCTGTATGAGCCAATCTAATATTCGACCGTTTAAATAATCGTTTCACTCTAGCGACCAGTTCCCTTGGGCTAAAAGGTTTTGTTAAATAATCATCCCCTCCAAGTTCCAAACCAAGGATTTTATCAATTTCTTCGTCCTTCGCGGAAATAATAATGATGGGAACTTCACTTTCCATGCGAATTTTTTTACAAAACTCATAGCCGTCCATTCCTGGAAGCATAATGTCTAATATCCACATACCCGGAGGCTCTGTTTTCCAAAGCTCCCAGGCAGCTTCAGCTGATTCCAACAATGTAACTGTAAAACCTTCTTTTTTTAAATAGGCCGCAACAATATTACGTATATTAGGATCATCTTCAACAATTCCGATATGATGATTCATTTTTTTTCACCTTTCTCTTCATTCTTTGTCTCTATTTTCACATAACGAAAAGAAAACTTCATTAAAAATGGGTTTTCCTTGCAGAATTTCTAATACGTCTGTGGCAAATCGAAACATCTCTTATGGAAAAGGACATTTAAGTTTACGGTTATCTTTCCATTAGGCTTGTCCAGCAGGAAGTCCAAATGACCACTCCGCTTAAATTTCTATTCTTTAGTTATTGTACCATTAATGAAGTAACTTCATGAACAAGAACAAATGAAAGACAGTAGATTGAAATCATTCTTCTGTCATCCATACCCTCAAACTGATCTTCAGCAATAGAAACTACTCATACCAAGTTAAATTAACTTACAAGAACGATTAATAAATTATTTTTAGGGGTATACCAATAACAAGCGGAATAGCAGCGATTTATATGTGATCATTCCACCTAAACTTTACACAATTATTCCACAGTTATACCAAATGATTCCCCAAGGAAACGGGTATACTAAAAGTATCAATCGGAACTTCACTCTTTGTGAAGGAACCGTTCACCATACAAGGCGAAAAACAGACATCTTTTGAGCGTCCCCCCCTACTCCCCTCGATGCCTTTTGATGTCTGTTTCTTGCCTGACATTATAATCTGTCTGAAAGGGTGATGAAAATGGATGATAGAAACAATGAACAAACGAATCAACATAACGGATTTACCGATAACGAAAACCTTCCATCTCAACAATTAAACCAGAATCAAAATTCTCACCAACTAACGGATGAACAGTCTAATACGCAACAAAATACGAGCTATGATAGCACCACAGGAAATAAAAAAACAGCGAATAAGTCCTTGTTACATTTTATTTTAGGTGGTATTTCTGGTGGTGTTGTATCTGTTATTATCATAGCAGTGTTAATGTTTACAAATATTATTCCAATGACACAAGACAACGGAAATGGATCCGCTTCAACAGACGGAAATAACAAAGCTCAAGAAGTCGTCAAAACGCTCGCCTCTGAGGATTCAGAAGTGTCCACAAATATCGAAGAAACCTCTAAAGCAGTTGTTGGAGTTATTAATAAGCAACAGCAAGATATTTGGACAGAAAGCCAAGAAGCAGGTACAGGTTCAGGAATCATTTATAAAAAAGAAAACGGCAAAGCGTATGTAATTACAAATCAACATGTTGTAGCAGGAGCAGAAGAAGTAGAAGTCGCTTTAAATTATTCTGAAGAACGCTTAAATGCTAACGTGTTAGGTACAGACGAGTTAACAGATTTAGCCGTGTTAGAAATTGATGGTGATCCTATCACTACCGTTGCAAACATGGGATCTTCTAAAGATTTAAAAATAGGGGAAAATGTTTTAGCCATTGGAAATCCATTAGGTATGGAATTCGCTAACACCGTAACGAAAGGTGTGATAAGTGGACTTGATCGTTCTGTACCCATCGATACAAACGGAGACAGTCGAGCAGATTGGATTACCGAGGTTATCCAAACAGATGCTGCCATCAATCCAGGCAATAGTGGTGGTGCCCTCGTCAATGAAAAAGGTGCCGTCGTTGGAATTAACTCAATGAAAATTGCCAGACAGGAAGTGGAAGGCATTGGTTTTGCTATTCCTGTAGACGCAGCACTTCCAATTGTGGAACAGTTAGAAAAGAAAGGTCAAATTGAACGTCCACTAATCGGCATTAGTACGGCAGCCATTGAACAAGTACCACCTCAATATAGAACAGACATCCAATTACCTGAAGATGTAAAAGGTGGGATGGTTATTGCAAACGTGGAAAACGGATCTCCTGCTGACAAAGCTGGGCTACAACAATTTGATGTGATCACTAAAATTAATGGAAATGACGTGACATCCATCTTAGAATTACGGAAATTTTTATATTCTGATGCTTCTGTTGGTGAGAAAATAGATGTTGAATATTACCGAGATGGGCAAAAAGAAACAACCAAGCTAACTCTGGAAGCAAAACAGACAAAAAGTGAAAACACAACAGAAGAAGGATAGAATAAAGCAGGTTACGGTCCAATTGGATCATAACCTGCTTTTTAAGGCAATCCATTTTCTCTTAATTTTAGCTATGCCGAATTCATTCCTTTTGTCTTAAGAGCAGGGGTTTTCCAAGAATATGTCGAAATGAGATACTTAAGAGGCGAAATGCAGATAAGGTAAATGAATAACATGAAATGTTTATTTTACCAAATTTACCTAATGCTGTTATAATAGAGGCCTATCTCTCATTACAATTAAAGGAGGAAGGGTATGATCTGTCCGAATTGTGAGCACGAAACAAAAGAAGGAAAGTTTTGTACGAATTGTGGTGTACATCTTAATCTTGAAGAAGCAGCAGTAGCTGAAGAAGGGGAAAGTCAATCTGATACCACACTAAACAATAGGGATTTTTCTTCAACTGTAAGTACAGTAGGAAAACATTTTGCAAGTTTTTTCATGCACTACTTAAAATCTCCACATAAGGCGCGCTTTGCCACACAGCAAGATATCATTCCTGCCATCATAAGCATCGTTTTATTCGCACTTGCAGTAACCATAAGCTTCTATGTGGTAGTAACGAGTCAAGTAGGTAGTTATTTTTTGGATATTGGCTTTTTAGATGGATTTATCATCCCATTTATACAATATCTTCTACTATTTGCTTTTATAATTATATTAACTTTCATTTCTACAAAATTAACAGCACAACATATGACTTTGCAAGAAACAGTAACAAAAGTTGGAATTTATACAATCCCTTTTCTTCTTATTTTTTTAGCTGGAATTTTACTTACTTGGATTAGAATCCCTTTTTTCAGTGTGCTTATTCCGATTAGTTTACTTGGCCCAGTTATATTCATACCATCGTTTATTTTACTTGAGTCAAAAGAAAAAGAACACGGTTACGATAGAGTTTATGTTTTAATCGCCTTTTATTTCATTTCTTTTGTAGTCATGTCTTTCCTTTTACAAGATATGATAGGAAGATTACTCGGGGGGTTATTTGGAGGATTAATGGGCGATTTTTTCCAAGGTTATTAATAAGAAAAACAAAGGCTGTCGGACAGTCTTTGTTTTTCTTTTTTTCGTATAACGATGATGACTTATTTTAGAGCAACTGGACAATGGAACAGTTGGCAGTATTAAACAAGGAACAAAGGCTCGGGGCGCCCGTTTTGCAACGTAGCGACTGGAACGAATCAACGAAAGTTTTAGGAATCATGTTCCTGCAACAGGAGTATGCCGGCGCCCTCCGGCAAGCCCGCCTTTAGTCGGACTTCCTATTTAGGGCGAACCGATGATGACTTAGCTTAGGGCAATGGAGTGAAGTCGCCTAGTTGCTGGGCGCTGGAGCCGGACGTGACTAAATAACTTAGTAAGTTTATCCATATATTCTAAATTTTGTAATGATAGCGAAAAAGTGCCTGTTATTGAGAACGGGCACTTTGATCTTCACCCAAAAAACAAATCAAAAATATTGCTTCCTTTAGAACTTTTCTTGTTATAGAATTCCGAATAGCCACATTCTTTACAATAAACGACTAAAAATTGATTGTTTTGTACGTCGAACACCTTTGACAAGCCGGTTCCCGTCATAGCCACTTCCTTTTGATCAGCGTTTGTACTTCCGCATTTTAAACAACCTTTTTGCTGCAATCTAATCACCTCTCAATTAGAAAAACTTGTCTTGCCTTAGTTTGTCTTATACTTTTATTAAAAATAATTTTACTCCCCTATAGTATAAAAATACGTTTCTCATAGAAGTTTGGTTTCAAGAAATGAAGATTTACTTTTAGAAAACTCAGCGCTTACTAATTTTAAATTTATTTCCTTTTTTATCTATCGCGCAAAAGAAAATGAGCCTTTCTTACATCCATCTTATTTATGACTATTTTTAAAACTTCATTTTATATTTATCTCAAATACAAAGCATTGTAGAGCCAGCTTTAAGCGTTAAAAATGCCGGTTGTAGAAGTTAAAAAGAGACAACCGCACCTAAAAAATTTTTTCGTTAAAAGATAAAGATTTGCTTATTCTTTATCGTTCATGCTCATCATCTGTTTGGTCCATAACAGGTTCCGTATATTTCCCATCAGAAGATGCACCTAAATATCCTTCCACATCTTCTACATAGCCGACTTGTTCGTCACTATTCGGATACATTTTATTATAACTAGCCTTATCACCGTAAAAATCAGAAGGTGTTTCCGATGTACCATAACGGCTAACTTCCTGCCAAGCATCCTCAGCGTCATAGCCAACTTGTGTCTCATCACTTATTTTATCAGGATTTATATTTGGGCTATACACTTCCTCTTCCATGGTGCGCGTTTGGTTAAATGAATCTTGTACGGTATGCTCCATACATCGGTCTGCAGTTGGGAGAGCTTCAAGCCGTTCATAAGGGATATCATTGCCACATTCTTTGCAAATTCCATAAGTACCTTCTGCAATTGCATGTAAAGCTTTATTAATATCTTCTAATTCCTTTTCAGCATGCTCATTAAGCGCGACATCCTTTCCTCTTTCAAATAATTCGGATGCTGTATCTGCAGGATGATTATCATAATTGGACAATTCACCACTTGATTGTTGCACGGATTCTAAAGTTAAATCCATATGCTTTTGAACATGGGAAATAAGTTCGGATTGGCGATTTTGTAAAGCTTGTTTACAATGTGCTAATTGCTGTTCATTAATCATCTTTTCACCCTCTTTTATATCCTGTTTATTTTAATACTATGCGCAAAAAAAGAGAGTGACATGCTTTATTTCTGTTCCCAAATCATGTCAATATGCCAAATCCCATCATCTAAGTACGCAGTGGATACCTGTTTAAAACCAAATGCTTGATAAAACGCCTTTAAATGCTGTTGGGCTTGAATCTTAATATTGTTTTTAAAATGATTCACTGTATATTTCATCGCTTCCTCCATTTATTCTTTTCCATATACCCTATCCCAGTAAGCTTTTGTCACAAGGACTCTACCTATAGAAGCTTCTACATATTTACTACCAGCAGGAAGTATTCTTGCATATGACTAAACTTTGGTTATCTTGAAGCTGCACATGTGTTGCTTTTAAATCATATGCGTCTATTTCTTGATATGCGCATTGCTGTTCGACTACAAATACATTCACTCGAGACTTTAATTAAGTATATAGTTCCAGTTGGTCAAGTTCTTGAAAAGATTTTTTTCTCCACCTCATATCATGTCCTCTCCTTCATTATTTCTAGATAGAATAACAGGATTTTCCCATTTTTTGTCGA
The DNA here is from genome assembly GCF_900166595.1 of Virgibacillus dokdonensis. Taxonomy (NCBI): domain Bacteria; kingdom Bacillati; phylum Bacillota; class Bacilli; order Caryophanales; family Bacillaceae; genus Virgibacillus; species Virgibacillus dokdonensis. The sequence continues at coordinate 3,568,240 of NZ_LT745763.1, forward strand.
ATGAATGTAATATATAGTGCCAATGGAAAGGAGAATGATTTTGCTTACATATGAGGATCGAATTGGTTTTATAGGTACTGGCGTCATGGGGGCGAGCATGGCAAAGCGAATTATGAACGCAGGATACCACGTTTCCATCTATACACGCACAAAGCAAAAAGCTACGAGCTTAATTAACGCTGGCGCGGATTGGGAAGATTCCATTGCCAATTTAACAAAGAACTGCAAGGTCATTATTACGATGGTAGGCTATCCAAGTGATGTGGAAGAAGTTTATTTTAGCGACCAAGGTATTTTAAAAAATGTAGCTCAAGGTACTTACTTAGTGGATATGACAACTTCTAAACCTAAACTAGCAGAACAAATTGAAAGCGAAGCAGAAGAAAAAGGGTGCTATGCATTAGACGCGCCTGTATCTGGTGGTGATATCGGTGCCAAAAATGGCAAACTAACCATTATGGTCGGTGGAAAAGAAAAAGCATACAAAGATATACTCCCATTATTGCAAACAATGGGCGAAAACATCATTTTGCAAGGAGAAGCTGGAGCTGGACAACATACCAAATTAGCGAATCAAATAACGATTGCTTCTAATATGGTTGGCGTATGCGAAGCCATTGCTTATGCAAAAAAATCAGGACTTAACCCTGAGTTAGTGCTTGATAGTATAACAGCTGGCGCGGCTGGAAGCTGGTCACTTTCTAATCTTGCACCACGCATGATCAAAGAAGATGATGCACCAGGATTTTATGTAAAGCACTTTATTAAAGATATGAAAATCGCACTAGAATCAGCAGAAGAGCTAGGACTGTCTACACCTGGATTAGCTCTATCGTTAAAGCTTTACGAGGAGCTTGAAGCAAAAGGAGAAGCAGATAGCGGCACACAAGCCTTAATCAAATTATTTTCCTCACCGTAATAATTTTTCATACAGAAGGATAACGCATAAACCTTACGCTATCCTTCTGTTTTTATTTTTGTCACGTTTGCAAGTAATAGGAAGCATTTTTGAGTGAAAAGTTATAGCTTTATCCCTATTAAATTTTTTAAAAATTTAGTTGTTTTACATTTTAAAGCAAATTATACTTGTATTGTACAAACAATGGAAAGGAAGGGAGAAAGGTATAATGGAATCCAAAATAGAAATTATTCCAAAACAACGAATTGCTTTTATGCGACGAACCGGCCCCTATGGTCGCGAAAATAGGCAAGTAATGGAGCGTTTAAAAAAATGGGCTACGGAAAAGAGTCTCCTTCCATCTGCAACTATTTTTGCTATACCTCAGGATAACCCGAAAAAAACATCACCTAAAAATTGCCGATTTGATGTGGGTATCACCCTCTCTGAGGAATACCTTTTACAAGAGGATAGAGCCATTCGCGAAGGTTGGATTTCTGGAGGAAAATACGTTGTTTATAACATCAATCACACAGCTAAAGATATTGCCAAAGCGTACAAAGCTATTTTCCCAGACCTCAACAAACACGGTTATCAAATAACGAACAAACCTATAATGGAAAGATATACTGGCGATATGTATAACCATCCTTATTGTGACATTTGTGTGCCTGTAAAGTAAAATTTTGGCATACTAAAAGAAGTTATCCGTTTGATAACTTCTTCTTTTTTTCATGGATGAAATCACCATTGATCGCATGGAAAAAGCCATTATACGACTTGTAGGTTCGCTATTCACACAGAAGGTTTTAACTATAAAAGTATCGAAGTTTATTGGTAACACTTGGCTTACGACCATATTTTTTTTGGGATATAGCATCATCGTTTTCCGTATAAGACAACCTTAAAGCTAAACATTAGATACTTTCCTATCTACTTACTTTTAAACAAAAGCTAATAATATAGCATAGAGGTTGCTTAAAGTTGATCATTTCCCAATATTTTCATCGTTTGCACGCATGTAAAAATGTATATGGCACACTTGCGACAAGACAGTAATAACCGTTCCAACAGATCATTTTCCTTTATTCATGTTTTGGTTATCTACTTCTTGCTGAACGGCAAAAGCTAAATCATCATTTCCAAATAACTGAAGCGCTTGAAGTACCGTTTCTGTTGCGATGAAATCAGCTTCTTCTTTGGGCACTGTCTCCTCCATCATTTCTTCCAACACTTTATTAGCTTGTTGATGAGGATACGCCTTTTTATACACTTCTAAAGCATCTACATCATAATTGACACACCACTGCGCAAAAACTAAAATCATCATTCTTTCATTTTGCTCATAGTTTGCAATGACCGTTTTTTCTGTTTCGTTCATACGCTTACCCACCATTTCTTAACATAAATATCCAAGAAAATGATAACGACTGTTGTAAATCAAGCGGCAAATGGTTATACATCTCCTTGCTAACACCTTGCTTTGGTACACCATATCCATCTACATATTCCAAATCTATATCCGTACAAAGCTGTTGAAATTCCCAAGGCATCATTGTATTACAAATGACTGTTTCCCCATGCAAGCGCGGATAACTGTTCGCACGCGGTCCTGCAGTCGGTCCTAATATTCCTACACAGATATGTCCACCCTCTTTTACTACACGCTTTAACTCTTGCAACGCTTGCTTTGGATTTTCCGTCCACTCCAAAACATTCATTGCCATAATGGCATCGAATGTATTTGTGGAAAAAGGAATCTTTTGTACATCTCCTTCCAATACATGGATGCTATTTGGAAGTTTGTTCTTCGCATATTGTACCATCACCGAAGAAATGTCAATTGCAGCTACTTGATAACCTTGCTCATATAACTTATACGCACCATACCCATCACCACAACCTATATCTAATACATGCTGATTAGTGCTCAGAAAACGACGCAAAAATGGGATAACAGCCTGCCTGCTTCCGGTTTCCCACATGTTTTTACTACGTTCATTCCAAGTAACGGCACGCTCATCCCATTGCTTTGCAACCTCTCCATTCCAATTAAACCCCATATTACATCCCCCTCATTCCCCTTATCCTTGTTTCCATTATGCCTTTTATCCAGCTTTTTTTACAGTAAGATCTTAGATAAAATAATTTTTCAGAAAATTACGCTTACCGTTTTACAGAAACGCTTTCTTATAAATAGTGTAATAAAAAACATGCTAAGACCACAGAATGATATAATTGGGATTGAAGTTGACAGTAACTTTTACGAATGAAATAATTGTTTACGTTTGAGTGAAGCTTAAAATTGTTCTATGTCACCACAATGGACGGATTTTATCATTTACATAAAATGAAGTTGACATATCTACATGTGTGAGAAAAAATAAAACCGCATCATTGTAGATTGTGAAAGGAGAAATAATTTGGAAGCATTTTTAATAATAGTAAAGGATATTATTTTACCAGTTTTTATTATAATGGGATTAGGTTTTTTCTTACAAAAGAAATTTGACCTTGATTTACAGACGCTGGCAAAATTAAATATTTACTTTCTTGTTCCTGGGTTTATTTTTGTAAAACTATACGATACAACATTTTCAGGGCAGCTCTTACTACAAATAGTCGTCTTTTTTATATTATTAATTTCCGTACTCTATATCGTAGCAACAATTACCGCGCGCCTTATAGGGTTTGATAAATCAAAATCCACTACATTTTCTAATAGTATTCTTTTCTTTAATTCTGGTAATTATGGAGTTCCTGTCAACGATTTGGTGTTTAAAAGTGATCCTGTAGCGATGTCCATTCAAGTCATTATCTTAACCTTACAAAATATTCTACTATTTTCTTATGGCATTTTTTCCTTACAATCTATCCATATTGGTAAACTACGAGCACTATTCAGTTATTTTAAAATGCCCGTATTATACGCCATGCTAGCAGGAATTTTATTAAATATCGCAAATGTTTCCATTCCTTCTTTCGTTTGGGTTCCAGCTAATTATATAGCTGATGCAATGGTAGCTATGGCCCTACTTACTTTAGGTGCTCAAGTAGCTCAGCTTCGTTTAAGCTCCAGTTTGCCAACAGTTTATATCAGCTTAACTATTCGCCTCCTTCTCGGTCCAATCATTGCTCTTGGTATTATACGTATCTTACAACTAGATGGCATTATCGCTCAAGCTCTGTTCATTGCCTCAGCAATGCCCACAGCTGTGAACAGTTCGGTTATCGCTCAAGAATATAACAATCATCCAAATTTCGCCGCACAAATCGTTCTATTTTCCACCATTTTCAGTACGATTACGGTAACAGCGGTCATTTATTTATCAAGACATTTATTTTAAAAGATCAGTTCGCAGGTATCTTCAAATATTTAGTAAAATATGCACCTAAAATAAACAAAGCAACAGTGATCCCAAAACTCACCAAACCGAGAAATTCAAAGAAGTAGGCAATGATATTTACAATTGATATGCAGAAAAAACAAATCGGTGTCAGCGCGCTTTTGATGCCTTTCACCCCTGCTCGTTTTCTTTTTTGTATCGTTACATATATTGCAATGATAAGTATCATTGCTAAACTTCCCCACATTATGTCTGAAAACAATGCTATAAGCCTCCTGTGTTTCAAGATGTTACTTTCCTATATCATATCAAATTTCCCCTGTTAGAAAAACATACCATATCGCAAATCTTAAAAAGTCACCATAACCCACTAATTGGTTTATAAAAACTGCTTTGGCTTCTTTATTTAAAATGGTTTCACTTCTCCTTTCTCTCCTCCTTATTATAACTATGTAACAATAGTACTTGAACTATTGTTACATAGTTATAATAAGGAATTTTTCAATTGGTTTTATTTGAATAGAAAGGAAAGGAGTGTATTTCAACCAAGCAACCAAAAAAGGTTCGATAATGCAAGTATTTTCATTTCCCTGTTAAATTTAGTTAATTTACCTTTTTACGTACAAATCATCGTGTTATAATGGGGACTGTTAAAGAGGTTGGGTCATACATTCGTATAAAGAGAGCCTTCCATCAGCGGGTATTTCTTTTATTTCCACTGATTATTAGGCGGATTGAGGTGCTGTTATCTCCCTCATAGACTCGTTCCAGCTCGACAGTCTTACAGCAACTTATATCTGGTATAAAAGGTTAGCTTATTTTTAATGCTATTGGATTTGAACCTCTATTCTAGAAGAGATGAGGGTGTGATATTTTTTGTGGAAACGTAATATTGTTTTATGGATTTCGTTAGCGTTAAGTAGTTTATTTGTAGTTGTAGGTGTTGTATTTAATCAATGGTTAGGAGAAAAAGCGGCAATCTTCTTAGACTTTGCAGTCACTTATTTCAATTGGTTTTATTTGCTTGTTGGATCTCTGTTTGTTTTCATATGCGTTTTTTTAATTTTTTCAAAATACGGAAATATCAGACTTGGAAAAGATACAGATAAACCAGATTTTAGTACTACCGCTTGGATTTCGATGCTTTTTAGTGCGGGAATGGGGGTAGGTCTAGTATTTTGGGGGGTAGCAGAACCAGTAAAACATTATTTATTCCCACCATACGGGGAAGGTGGAACGATAGAATCTGCAAATAATGCAATGACATATACATTCTTTCATTGGGGATTGCACCCTTGGGCCCTCTTTGGAATCGTAGCATTAAGCTTAGCTTATTTCCATTTTCGAAAAGGTTTACCTTCAGCGATCAGCTCTATTTTCTATCCTATTATAGGTGACAAAATTCATACGAACATAGGCAAAACAATCGACGTACTGTCGGTTTTTATTACGGCAGTAGGCATTTCTAGTACGTTTGGTTTAAGTACATTACAAATAGCTAGTGGCATGGAAGCACGATGGGGCATTGAAAATACATTTAGTACGCAGCTGATGATTATTAGTTTTGCAACAATCATTTTTTTAATATCTTCATCGACTGGCGTTAATCGCGGCATCAGATATATTTCTAGCTTAAATGTAATTCTATTATTTACTTTAATGCTTTCTGTTTTTCTCATCGGTCCAACAAAACAAATTTTAGAAATTTTTATTAGCTCTACAGGAAGTTATCTTGGTAACATCGTTCCAATGGGGTTGAAAATGGAACCATTTGATCAAAAAGCAAACAATTGGATCGGCTCATGGACGGTATTTTATTGGGCATGGTGGACAACATGGGCACCGTTTGTTGGTTCATTTATTGCTAGAATTTCTAAAGGGAGAACGATTAAAGAGTTCGTCATTGGTGTGTTAGTCGTTCCGTCTTTAATTTCTTTCGTCTGGTTCTCGATACTCGGTGGAAGTGCCATCCACTTCATTCATGAGTTTCAAAATACTGGCTTAGCAGATAGTATTAATGCTGATGTAAATGCGGCTCTGTTTGCTTTTTTTAACGAAATACCTTTAGGACCTATTTTAAGCGTATTAGCAATTATACTTATCTTTTCATTTTTTATTACTTCTGCTGACTCTGCAACTTTTGTACTTGGCATGCTAAGTGATAAAGGAAATTTAAATCCATCTAATCGAATTAAAATGACATGGGGAATTATTTCTTCTGGATCTGCTATTGTATTTTTATTAGCTGGTGGATTAGATGCCGTAAAAACGATCTCCATTGTAGTAGCTTCACCTTTTACCATTATGATGTTGTTTATTTGTTACAGCCTTATAAAATCATTAAAACGTGAATTTAAATAAAATAGCTAATTAGAAAAACTTGGCTTGTCGTCACGTCTTTATGACGATAGACATCGTTTTTATTATACTATAAACCTTAAATTTTATGCTTTCCTATAGTGGAACAAATATACAGGTTGTTACCTCCCGCTCAGAATCGCACTTTATATTTTATCAACTTATGAAGCGGGAGTTGGCACAACCTGATATGCAGCATTGCATTTAAACCCATTCCTCTACTTTCATCTGCTCTGTGCACCAAGCAACTTTCGTTATATCAACATATCCTGTCTGCTCTTCCATTGCGTTTAATACACCCATAGCTAAACCGAATCTGATCAGTTTTTCACCTGAAAGTTGTCTAGCTAATCCGGTGGCAAAGCCGGCAATGACAGAATCACCGGAACCAACTGGATTAGCAGCATTAATTTTCGGAGAATGTACGCGATATACCTTATCTTTATGTTTTACAACCGCTCCTTGTTCTCCCATCGTAATAACAACCCAGTCAACTCCATCAAATAATGCTGACTGAACAGCTACTTTCACATCTTCTATATCTAGCTTTCCTTCTCCAAGCAGGTCAGCTAGCTCATCTTGGTTTGGCTTAATCAAATAAGGGACTGTATCCCCTTGCAACGAACGTGCTAATAAATCACCTTTGGTATCCAATAACACCGGAATGCCAACTTCATTTGCGATAGCCAACATTTGCTCATAGTAATTTTCCTGTAACCCTTTTGGTAGACTACCAGAAATGGTTATCCAATTTGCTTGTTTCGCTTGCTCACGAAATTGACGTAAAAATTGACTAGCTTCTTCTTGCTGAATAACTGGGCCATCCTCTAATATTTCCGTTTGTTTTCCATTATGAATCATTGCAATACAGTTTCTCGTATCTCCAACAACTGGCATAAAGCCATTTTCAATATTTAATCGTTTTAATTCGCTGTTAATAAAATCTCCTAAACTACCACCAAGAAAACCTGTAGCACTAACCTTCTCATCAAGCTGACGAATAACCCTTGCTACATTGAGTCCTTTTCCACCAGCTGTTTTTCTAACATCCGTAACGCGATTTACTGTATCTATGTTAAATTCTGATAAGCGATATTGAATATCTACGGACGGATTTAAGGTAATCGTCAAAATCAAATTTATTCCTCCTCATTGGGATCTTTTCCAATGCATATCTTTAAAACTTAGCCTAACTCTATTCAGTATGGCAAAATCTTTGTTTTTTTATAGAGAAACGACCTGATCCCTTATAGCGAAATACGCCATCGTTTTTCTTATACAATAAGCCTAAAATATTATACTTTTATACCGTATGAAAAAATGCTGCAAAATCTGTCCTTCGTTTAAGATTTATTTTTACGATCATCGTTTCCATAGTAGACCCAGCCAGTCCATCTGCATAATTAGAGGCAAGAGCATAGATTTTCTTACCTCTATTGCTTCCCTTTTATGCTTTACCTGCACTCATACAAATTTCAATTTTACCTTTTACTGCAGCTTTCATTTTTTCTTTAGCAGGCGTCATATACTTCCTTGGATCTGTTTCATTTGAGTGCTCGATTAAATGCTCACGAAGCCCTTCTGAAAACGGAATCTTAAGTTCTGTAGAAATATTGACCTTCGCACATCCTAAAGCAATACACTTTTGTACATCTGCTTTTGATATTCCAGAGGCCCCGTGGAGAACGATTGGTACTGTCGCTACATCGTTAATTTTTTCAAGCCGTTTAAAATCAAGTTGAGGTTCGGTTTCATACAAGCCATGGCCTGTACCAATTGCTACTGCTAAAGAATCGACACCGGTTCTTTCGATAAATTCCACTACGGTATCTGGGTCCGTATATGCCGCATCTTTCGCTTCAACTACTAGATCATCTTCCTGACCTACTAATTTACCTAATTCTCCTTCTACTGTTGCTCCATAAGCATGTGCTTTTTCGACTACTTTTTTTGTAATAGCAATATTTTCTTCAAATGTATGATGCGAACCATCAATCATCACCGATTTGGTTCCTAATTCAAGAGATTCAACAATAGATTCATATGTTTCATGATGATCAAGGTGTAAGGCAATTGGAATATCATGGAGCTTGGCTGCTACTTCTGCAATAGCTTGTACATATGCTCTACCAGCGTACTTCATCGTTCCAGGTGTCTCTGCCAAAATAACAGGGGACTTCATTTCTGCTGCTGTTTCTACAACTGTTTGGATTGTTTCTAAATTATGAATATTAAAGGCTGGAACGGCATATCCTTCGTTTCTAGCTTTGATAAGCATTTCTTTTGTGTTTTGGACATATCCCATCGTAAAACTCCTCACTTCTCGTTGTTTTTTTGATATTTAATTTCGCCACTAATGACAGTAGCTTGAATATGGTACTGCTCATCTATGACGACATAATCGGCATATTTTCCTGGACGTATGCTTCCTAGTTCCTGTTCACGACCTAAGCTATGAGCGGGACTTAGACTAGCTAAATGCCAAGCTTCACCCCATGTGCGATCAGACCATTGACTCAAGTTTTTAATCGCATCCTTTAGAATTAACGTACTTCCAGCTAAAGAACCGGTTTCTGTCCGCGCAATCCCATTTCGCATTACAACAGGGAATTCGCCTAACTGATAACTTCCATCTGGCATAAGCCCTGCACGCATGCAGTCCGTAATTAGAACAGTACGATCGCCTTTCACTCGCCAAGTAAAAGCTGCGACATCAGGATGTACATGATGCCCATCACAAATTAATTCAACAAACGCTTGTTTAGCCATTAAGGCTGATCCAGCTACTCCCGGATTCCGGTGATGAAAACCAGCCATCCCGTTAAATAAATGAACAAATGTATTTGCTCCTGCTCCAATAGCAGCTTTACAGCAATCATAATCTGCATTGCTGTGACCAAGGCTTACTTTTACATTTGCTTCCGTTAATGCAGTAATAAATTCTTTAGATCCTTTCCGTTCTGGTGCTAGCGCAATTTTCACGATAGAACCACCCGCAAGCTTTTGCCATTTTGTAAACATTTCTAAGTCAGGATCACGAAAATAAATAGGGTTTTGAGCCCCTTTATGCTTTTCTGTAAAAAAAGGTCCTTCTAAATAAATCCCCTCTGACTGCGCTCCAGACAGCCCTTCCTCCGTCGCCTCCACAATCGCTGCTATAGATTGTTCCAAGTTTTCGGAAGAGGACGTTAATGTCGTTGGTAGAAACCGCGTTACCCCAAGCGGCAACAAAGCTTCTGAAATTTGCTGCACAGCTTCTTTTGTCCCATCCATAATGTCATAGCCATTGACACCATGAATATGTGTATCAAATAACCCAGGAGCGATGGTATAACCGCTCCAATCCACGATATTAGCTTGTGTAGTAAGGCTTTTCTTCCATTCGCCAAAACGTCCATGATCAATGGAAAGATAACCTGGACCTTCCAACCTATCTTCTAATAAAAATTGATCTGCCTTTATATAATATTGCATTCCTTACACTTCCTTTAAATTGGGTACGAATGAATAGGTTATTTTAGAAAAATTTGGCTTATTGATATAGCTTTGTGCGAAAAACGTTGTTGTTTTACTTATGCAATAAACCGTATCGTGTAAAAGCTTTATATGCCGTCCAAATCCTCTTCTTTTTTCTTTTTCGCGATTTCAAACGATTTAATGTTTGTTTGTCCTTCATATAAAGCATGTTGTACAAAATCATCTAGGTTTTGTTCCCTTTGGAATAAACTGCTTAATAGCATTGGTGAATTGGTTCCGCCAATTACCCTTACATTACCCTTTGATGCAGCAATTTTAGAACTTATGTTAAAGGGTGTGCCTCCTGCTAAATCCGCAAAACAAACAACACCACTTCCATATTCAACCTCAGCCATTGCTACTATTAAATCATGCTCCAATTGTTCTTGATTTTCATGAAAAGGAACTATTTTTAACCCTTCTACATCTCCTGCTATCAAACGAATAGATTCATACATCCCCTCAGGATAAGAACCATGTCCAGTTATTATAATGCCAATCATTGTGTGCACCCTTTCCAATTTTAAATTCCATTACTCTCTACACCTACATAACTCCAAAATAAGATCCTATAAGCCCTACAACGACTGTTAATCCAATTAAAGTAAGCGGTGAACGACCTTTTTTAAGCAGCCAATAAACGAGTAGTGTATAGGCTAAAGGTAAAAGAGCAGGCATGATTTGATCTAATATATCTGTTTGAACATTTAATTCAGATTCACCTTGTGTCCACGTATAGTCAATTTTAAATGAAACGTACGTAGCTATTAATCCTCCAACAACGGTTAATCCGACAATAGAGGCCGCACGTGAAACATGCTGTGTTCCTTCTTTCAATTTTGCAATTGCTTTTACTCCTGTTTTGTAGCCATAGTTCATTAAACCGAATCTAACTCCAAAATGGATGATATTGAACATGATTAGAAACACAAATGGGCCAAAAATATTACCATTTACCGCCAGAGAAGCACCGATACTCGCTGTAATAGGTAATAATGTAAGATAGAATAACGCATCCCCTATACCACCTAAAGGTCCCATCGTTGCCACTTTAATTCCACGAATAGCTTCTCTATCTTCCTTCTTTTGCTCCATTGCTAAAATAATACCCATAATAAAAGTGACAAGAAATGGATGCGTATTAAAGAATTCCATATGGTCTTTCATCGATTTACTTAAATCTTTTTTGTTTTTATGAATTGATTTTAAGCCTGGTAATATAGAGTAAAGCCAACCTGCTGCTTGCATACGCTCATAGTTAAATGAAGCTTGTAATAATAAAGATCTCCATGCTAATTTTCTAAGTTCCTTCGGTTGTAAATCCGGAGCAGAAGTTGTATCTTCATAATGATAACTATTAGATGCCATCCGTAATCTCCTCCTCTTTAGGCGCAGGACCTTGTTTATTTTTATTTTGATAAAAATCATATAGCGCTATCGCTAAACCAATTAAAGCGATTGCTAATATTGGTAATTCTAAATATGCCGCAAGAATAAATCCTACGATAAAGAACATAATATACTCTACTTTCATCATAATTCTCAGTAGCATTGCAAAACCAATAGCTGGCATAATTCCTCCTGCAATGGATAATCCATCAATAATCCATTGGGGGACGGTTTCAACAAAGGCAGCAGCTTGTTCTGCTCCGAAATAAATTGGTAAAAATGCGATAAGTGCATTAAAAGAAAATAGAATGGCAATACCTAAATAATTTATCTTTTCTATTCCTTTTGTATTTGCGTCTAAAGCAAATTGATCTGCTTTATGCATGACAGGGGCAAATAATGTGAAAAATAATGTAATTAATCCTTGTACCGCCACAGCAAATGGTATTGCTACCCCCACGGCTACTTGTGGATCCTGACCTGCTATAACGCCAAAGGCTGTACCAATAACTCCTCCTATAACTACATTTGGAGGTTGGGCTCCTGCGAGCGGAACCATTCCCATCCAAATTAATTCCAATGTACCCCCGACAATTAAACCAGTAGTTACATCACCTAAAATTAAACCGACAACTAGACCGGTAACAACAGGGCGGTGCATATGGGTTAAACCTACATATAAATCAATTCCAATAATACCTGCCCAAATAGCAATTAAAATCGCTTCCATTAACATGTTTGATTCCTCCTTTAAGCGTAATTTATTTAAGAAGATCCATAATGTCTTGCCCTTTTTCGTTTGGAACTCCTCTTAAATCAAGAGTTACACCCATATCATGCAGCTTGTTAAATGCTTCAATATCTTTTTCATCAACAGAGACAGTAGAAGAGATTTGCTTTTTCCCTTCTGCATAATGCATATTACCTATATTAATATGATCTATTGGTACACCACCTTCTTTTAAAGCTAGTGCATCATGAACATCTTTAACGACGAGAAATATCTTTTGCCTTGGTGAAGCCTTATGGATAACATCAATGGTTTTTTGAATAGAAAAGTACCTTGCCTGAATAACATCTGGCAACACCATATCCATCAAACTCTGTTGCACTTCGTCTTGTGAAACTTTATCATTGGCAACTACGACTAGATTTGCTCCTAAATGGTTAACCCAAGTAACTCCGACCTGGCCATGTATTAAACGATTGTCAATTCTTGTTAACAAAATATTTGGTTTTGTAGTCATTTTTTTCATCCTTTCGATTTGTTTAAATAAAGGTTGAGAAATAAGATTTTTCTTTCAATTGCTGTAGAAATCCACTGCTATATCGATTTAATTGCTTTTAGGATGCAGTAATACATTTTGAAAACACGTACTTTCACCTATGTCCCAACCTCATTTCTTACCATAAAGTAAAATCCTGCAAAAATAGGCATCTATTGCTGTAGCCCATATTTATTTACACGTAACCAGCCTTTCACTATGCGAATGTCATAGGATAAATCGTTACGCCTTGCACTACGCGATTGACGGATCCGTCTGGGCTTGGGTTATCTGGCGTAATTCCTAATTGAATCGATTTTTTCAGTGCTAAAACTTGTGCAAATACGACGTATAGTAAAGATAGGTAGAAATCATTTTCTAGTGACTGCTTGCTATTATTAACAGACACTGTCCAGTTTGCATATTGACTTACTTCCTCATTATCCATTTCAGTAAGCGCAACCGTTTTAATCTCCTTTGGTTCTCCGGATAACTCTTTTAATATATCCAAATCATATTTTCGTGTATAAGCATCTTGAGACGTAAACAGTACGACGATGGATTTGTCATTCAAAATAGATTTCGGTCCGTGACGGAATCCTAACGAAGACTCGTGAACAGCTACCACTTTACCTGCTGACAGCTCAAGCATTTTTAAAGCTGCTTCATGAGCAAATTGCCCAAGCGAACCAGAGCCTAAATAAACAATCCTGTCCATACCATGCTCTAACACCGCATCTACTGTATTCACAACGCTTTCAATAAATTTCTCCCCATTAGTAATAACCGTCTGTATCTTCTCACCTGCATTAGTATCTTTAGAAAAAGCCAAATAACAAATGACCATCATACTAGTAAAGCTGCTTGTCATAGCAAATCCTTGATCATGCGCTTCTTCCGGTGTAAGAATCGTTAAGCTGTTCTTATCATCCTTTGTATTTACTGCTAGCTTCCCTTCTGGATTACATGTAATATTTACTTGATAAAAATGATCGATCCTATCTGTTGCCAACTTAACCGCAGCCAAACTCTCCGGACTATTCCCTGATCTTGCGAACGATACCAAAATGGTTGGTACTTCCTTGAAGAGATAGTTAGTCGGATTAGAAACGAGATCTGTTGTTGCAATTGCTTCAAATTGCACCTTTCCCTGATCTTGTTTTTGTAATTCAGAAACTAATATGTCACCAGCAAACGCTGACGTTCCAGCACCAGTTAAAATTACTCGCACTTTCTCATGCTTACTATATATAGCATGTAAAAAGTTGTGAATTTCCTCCTTTCTCTCTGCAAATATGTGTAATGCTTTATTCCAAACTTCAGGCTGCTGATAAATTTCTTGAGCCGTATGACCTGCCTTGCCTTTTTCTAATTCTTTCTGAGTTAAACCAAACATGTTGCTCCTCCTTCATTCATCTGGTTATGTTGTCATAACCAGTTGTGTTATGAAATAGCTCTATTAAGTATAATATGAACTCAATAGAGGTTTTTTACGTTAGTTCTACTGTATAATCAAATTTATCTCCTCGTGCTACGCTAATGGTATACTCAATTAGTTGCTCGTGGTGATAGGCAAATCGTTTAATTAACATGGCTGGTTGCTGGGTTGGAGCATTTAAATAACCAGCTTCTGTTTCCCGTATTTGGGTTGCTGAAAAACGTTCAATTGCTCTCGTAACATGGACCTGATAATCATGTGAAAAAATATCATACATGGGCTTTTCCATCAATTTTGCTTTTGTTAAATGTGGAAACAGTTTCTTTGGTAAATAGGAAATTTCATACATAAGTGGTTGTTCATCTGCAAGTCGTAAACGTATTACCTCGAATACTTCATCCAACGGTTCTAACCCCATTTTATTTGCAATTCTAGTATCAATCGCTATCTCTTTAAAGGATAAAACCTTGGTCATCGGCGTCTTTCCCACTTTTTTCATTTCTTCTGTAAAGCTGTACAGTTTGACTAAATTTTGTTCAATGGAGCTAGCCGATACAAATGTTCCTTTTCCATGTAACTTATAAATATAACCTTCTCTTTCTAACTCTTGCAGCGCCTGTCTAACCGTAATCCTGCTTAATTTATACATATCACACAGTTCGCGCTCAGAAGGTAATTTATCATGTTCTTCATATGTTTCTTGTTCGATTTTCTGAATGATTTCGTCCATAAGTTGTAAATATAAAGGTACCTTACTACTTTTTTCCAATACTTTAAATGCCCTCCTCCCCATGTGGTTATAACCAGTTGTTAATTTTAGTATAAAATAAACTTTAAATAATGTAAAGGCTTTTATACGAATGAAATGTACATAGTTGCCGCTAGTATAATACAGATACAAATCTATTTTTTTACATAATGCGTTGCATATAGCCTTTCCGCATACGGATTTCCTGACTTTGAAAATCGTAAATGCTTTTTTGGTCCCAAGATTTATATATAGTTTCAGAAGGCTTTATTTCCTGTTCTCGAGCAACTTTTTAACGTTTACAAGATAAATTGCAGTTTGGATAGGCTACCAAGTATCATTCGCTCTAGGTAGGAAACCCTGCTTCGCTTCCAATCTTCCACTTGCTTCGGAGTAATTCTTTCCATTTTTATTAATAAATCTAACGGACTAATGTATCCTTTTTCATGCACGAATTGTGCCACATAATAGCGAACGCTTTTTCAATTTTTTGTTTACTCATTTTATCCCTCAGTTTAAAATGTGCATACTTGGTATTATGTCTTCCCCAATTCCTCATAGTTTCTTCACACTTTCTTCACCTATAAAGGGTAACCTAAGATACAATGAAAGGCATTATGTTACACCTTGCAATGACTGATGGAGATATCCAAGATTTAGCATTAGCTTATAACTTTCTATACTATTACCTGTAAGGCAAAAGCTTTATAATTTCATCTACTATTCTAAATAAGCCTGCAAGTTTCATCTGTTCCTAAAACAAGTTACAATGAAGGAAAGGAGTGCTCTGCACATGAATGATAACCAGACGAATACGATTAGAAAAAGATATAATCGTATAGCGGGTGTCTTTGATATCATGGATAATATGATTCAAGAAACATGGCGAAAGGATGTTACTCAACAAGCTGAGGGAAAAGTACTTGAATCGGCATCGGAACTGGTAAAAACTTAGAATACTATCCATCTCACGTTGAAGTAACAGGAATTGATTTCAGTCCTGGCATGTTAAAACGTGCCAAAGAAAAAGCAAATCAACTTGGTCGGACCTTTGAACTACTGGAAATGGACGCGCAAAATTTAGCTTTCCCTGATAACACATTTGATACCGTTATTACCACTTGTGTATTTTGTTCCGTACCTGATCCAATTAAAGGTTTGAAAGAAATGAAAAGAGTCACAAAGCCGACTGGTAAAATATTGATGCTTGAACATATGCGAAGTGAACATAAATTGATTGGTAAGTTGATGGATATTTTAAACCCAATTGGACTTCATATTGTAGGAGCTAATATTAATCGTAAAACACTCGAAAACATCCAGCATGTTGGTTTAAAAATAGCCAAAGAAGATTTACTCATGTATGACATATTTAAAACACTGGTTGTATCACCAAATAAAAATCATTGATAAAGTTTTGTTACCTAGTGATTTTTTTGAGATCCTTTGTGAATAAGAACTAACGAATAATTCGCTTGTTTTATTCTATAACTTTCTCACAATATGATATAATCGTGTTATATTTTAGAGAGGAGGGACTACATACATGCAAATGGAAGAAAAGATCATTACGATGCTGGAACAAATATCTACAAGCGTACAAGAACAAGGGGAACGAATTGGTTCTCTAGAATCACGTTTTGATTCATTAGAGCAAAGATTTGATAATCTGGAATCGCGCTTCGATAACCTCGAGCAACGTTTCGTTAATCTGGAATCACGCTTCGATAACCTCGAGCAACGTTTCGTTAATCTAGAATCACGATTTAGTCAGCAAGAACAAAGACTTGATGAGCAAGGGCAGAGAATCGCAACTATTGAGCAAAAACTGGATGAACAAGGGCAAAGAATTACAACTATTGAACAGATACTTGATGAACATAAAGATATCTTAACTGCACTTCTCTCTGGGCAAGAATATTTAAAAGCAGAAATAGACGGAATGCGTGTAGAAAATGCAAAAGAATTTGGTTATGTGAAGAAAGAGATCAGTAACATGCATGTAAACTTTGCTGTATTGCGAGAAGATGTATGGACGAATAAAAAAGACATCTATCAGCTAAAACAAGCAAGCTCGACTTAACTACCATAGACTTGCTTTATTTTTTATTTTTCAAAAAATATCCTCTGTTTTTCTCTTCAACAAAGTCCCCAAGACTAATTATCCTATTATTACATGACATCCCCTTTTCAATTGTAAAAGGGGATGTACATATCTATTAGGGATTATTTAAAAAAACTTAGCTTATCATCAAGTATCATGGTGAAAAACGCCGTCAATTTACTTATACTATAGACTTAAAAATATATGCCTTCTTTCGTGTAAAAAATACGCAGCCCTCGCGCAGTTAAACCTGTCTATTATTAGCAATCTTCAACATATACATCATACAAGCATGAGTAAATATGGCGCAACACGATGAAAAAAGTTGCTTTCTTCATACAAGCCATGTCGTTTTCCTATCCTAAAACAGAATCAAATATTTCCACCAAAAGCAACGCTACAGCACCCAACACAGTAGCATCTTTCCCAAGTTTCGTTACCTTCACTTCTGTATTTTTTGCACCTTCTGTCAATGCATTGTTATTGACTGTCTTTTTAATAATAGGTAAAAGGAATTCCTCACTTTTCATAACCCCTCCACCTAACACAATTTTTCCTGGATTGACAATATGTATTACATTGGTTAAGCCAACACCTATAGCAAAGCCTGTTTCTTCTAATACATCTAGGTACAGTGCATTTCCAGATTTTGCAAGTTCGAATACACTCTCTGCAGTGAGTTTAAAAGAATGCACTTCTCCTCGTTCAGCTAATTTTCGCTCTGCACGCATAGCAATTGCAGAACCCGTAGCAAAAGTTTGCAAGCAACCGCGATTTCCACACTCGCAAATTTCCCCGTCAATGTCGATCGTCATATGACCTATTTCTCCAGCAATATCTTTTGCACCATGAAATAATTTTCCATCTGTTACAATCCCAGCGCCCACGCCTCGCCCTAAATTAACAGTCACCATACTACCTAAGTCACCATGACCACCAAACCATGCTTCACCTAGAGCCATTGCACGCGCATCGTTTTCCACTTTTACCGTCACACGAAACTCTTGTTCTAAAGCTTCTTTTATCGGAATATCCGTTAATTGTAAATTAGGAGCATATAAAGCCCTGCCTGTTGCGATCTCGACAACACCATGCATCGCCACACCTATACCCATAACCTCTTCCATCTTCACATTCGCATGACGTACAACCTCGTTAATACTCTGTTTCATAACATCTAGAAAGGAGGCCTCTGTAATCGGAGTGTTTAACACATATGATATACGTCCTAAAATTCTACCACCCAAATCAGCAACAATTGCCTTTATCTTCTCCGGACCAGCATCCACTCCTACCAAATAGTAGGCTGTTTTATTAATATAAAGCATCGTAGGTCTTCTCCCACCCATTGAGGTGGCCTTTTTCTGTTCATAAACCATACCTTGCTCTAGTAATTCTTTAACAATACTACTTACTGTAGGGGGAGTCAGCTCTGTTTCCTTAGCTATTTGTGCCCTAGAAATCGGCTCGCACGTCCTAATTTTATTTAAAATAATTGATTTATTTACTGATTTCATTAACTGAAATGTTCCTCGTTGCATAGCAACCTCCAAAATGATAGCAAAATATTTGTGTGCAACTTATCTCTTTAGAAAAACGTCGTCGTTTTATTTTAATAGAGCAAAAAAATATCAGACTTTTTGAATCTACTGTGAATTATTATACCATTCCCATTGTTAGATGAAAAAGGCTTGGCTTATTGGAAAATATTTCTGATGTTTTCCTAGCAGCGTATGGAACACCGCATTTGGGCTCTGTACCTATATTTCATAATAGATGGTAGTTCTCCTAATGCGAGACGAGGCGGTTTCTTATACGATAGCCCTTATAAAATTATATTTTCCTATACTGTTAGAAAAATTTGGCTTAACGCCAAATCTTTCTAGCGGAAACTGTGGTTTTTCTTATTACTATAAGCCTTAAAACTTTATACCTTCCTATAAGAGACTTGGCAAACCACCAAGCCAGACGGATATGTTAACAACCTATACACGCTTTGCAAAGGTAAAGTCTACCCCTACTTCAATTGCCTATCATTTGGATAACCTTTGTTTAGCACTACTTTTCCCTTTATAATTGACAGCAATAATTCCTATTGCCACTAACCCTAAAGCTCCAATAATATATACATCTAATGTCTCCGCTGGAATAAAGATAGCTGATAAAATGGCTCCAGATACAGGAGTAATAAATTTAAACATGCTTATTTCGCCAGCTTTATTATACTTTAAGATCGAGTACCACAAAGCAAAGGCAGCCGCAGACAATACAGCAGAATATACGAACAACCAAAACCCTAAAGGCGTGAAAGTCATCGCTTCACTTTCTAACTGTGGTACTCCAAAGATCAACATCAGACTAGCACCAATTGACAATTGCCATCCTGTTATAGCAAACGGATGAATACCAACGGCTAACTCTTTTGCCATTATTGTACCAATGGCACCTGTTAATGCCGCTAAAATCATATAGCCCTCCCCTGTAAATTGGAAGCTAAGCTGGAACTCCTGCCCCCAATTAGCAACAATAATTCCGGCAAAACCAGCCGCTAAGCCAATACCTTTTTTCCAATTCATCCGATCATTGCTATAGAAAAAGTGAGCTAATATAACGGTAAAAAATGTACCGCTTGAGACTAAGATCGCCCCTTGCATTCCAGAAACTTTCGCTAACCCGTTATAAAAAAAGAAGTATTGCAATCCTGTTTGGATAATACCAAATATCGTCAAAAACAGCATTTGCCTTTTCGTTACCATTAATCGCTTTCGATCTACAAGGAAGAGACCAATTAATATGATTAAACCTGCTAGTAAAAAGCGCATTCCTGCAAACACAATTTTAGCAATTGTATCATCTGCTGCCATTTGTAACTCATCATAACTTACTTTCAAAACAGGAAAAGCACTGCCCCATAAGATGGAACAAAAAATAGCAATGCCCACCACAATCCATTTTTTCTCAAAAACACGATTCACTTTATGCCATCTCCTCTATATTCCATTTTCTATTATTCTTTATGAAAACGCATTTCATCATCTGCATTCCCCGAAAATATTGAATTTAAAATGTGAAGGTACAATACTCTATTATTTAAACATACAGACCTATTGTCAAACATATCGTTTTGTTGTACATTTATATTAGTTAGTTAATTAATTTAATTAACTTAATTAAATTATATAAATAAACTATATCACCAAAATTCAACAGGAGGCCTATAAAAATGAACGATTTACGTACGACATTTAAAAATACGTTTAACAATGTAGCAGAATCTTCCATCTGTTTTGCACCTGGAAGAATTAATTTAATTGGCGAGCACACGGATTACAATGGCGGGTATGTATTACCTGCAGCTATTTCCTATGGTACCTATGCGCTTGGTGTTAAAAGAACCGATCAAAAGTTTCGCTTTTTCTCTGAGAACTTCCCTGAATCAGGCATTATAGCATGTGATTTAAAAGACCTTTCCTTTCAACAAGCAGACCAGTGGGCAAACTATCCAAAAGGTATGATTCAAGCGTTAAAAAATAGCAACTACCCCATTCATACCGGAGCTGACATTATGTTTTATGGGAATATCCCTAACCAAGCAGGTCTTTCTTCCTCTGCATCCATTGAATTAGTAACCGGGATTTTATTACAACAACTGTTTCACTTCGAAGCCGATAAGCTTACCTTCATTCAATTGGGGCAACAAGTTGAAAATGCGTATATGGGAGTAAATAGTGGTATCATGGACCAATTTGCAATTGGGCTAGGTAAACAAGATCACGCTATTCTATTAAACTGTAAAACGAATGATTTTAAATATGTCCCCCTTCACTTGCAAGAATATGAGATCGTTATCATCCATTCCAATAAGCAACGTACATTAGCAGACTCCAAATATAATGAACGATTTAATGAATGTCAAGAAGCGCTAACCGCATTACAAACTGTATTGCCTATTCAACATTTAAGTGACGTTTCCTTGCAACAATTTCACGCCTATAAGCATGTCATTACATCCCCTACGATTCAAAAACGAGCGAAACATGTTATATCGGAAAATGCTCGTACGTTACAAGCCAGTACAGAACTAAAAAATGGCAACTTATCCGCATTCGGAGAGCTTATGAATTTGTCTCATCAATCATTGCAAGAAGATTATGAAGTCACGGGAAAAGAACTGGATACGATAGTCCACACTGCATGGAAGCAGGATGGTGTGCTAGGTGCTCGCATGACTGGAGCTGGATTTGGCGGCTGTGCTATAGCTATCGTTGCTCAAGAAAAAATAGACGCATTTAAAGCGAATGTAAATAACACGTATCGACAAACCATCGGTTACGACGCTTCTTTCTATACAGCATCTATCGTTAATGGTGCCAATTCATTGGAAATCGCACCAAACAAATAGCAGCTTCATGCATATTTTACGCTTTGGAAAGGAAGGTTGACATGGGATACATTGATACACTAATAAACAAACTTATCCAACAGGCTGTTCAAAAAAATTTAATCGAACAGCTAGACACCGTTTATGCAAGAAATCAAATAATGGCGCTATTAAAGCTCGAATCCTACCACATTCCATGTAATCAGGATGAACAGCTTACGGTAAATGAAACGATTCCTGATTTATTAGAGCAATTGATAGCGTGGGCTGTCGAAGCGCAGATAATTGAAAACGTTTTTGATGACAAAGAAATTTTAACAGCGAACATAATGAATTGTTTTCTAGATAAGCCTTCAACGATTCACGATACATTTTATAAGAAATATGCAGAATCGCCACAAGCGGCCACCGACTATTTTTATCAATTAAGCAAGCATAGTAATTATATTCAAGTTAAACGAACACAAAAGAATGTCCATTTTACCACGCAGTCAACGTACGGAGAAATAGAAATAACAATTAATTTGTCCAAACCTGAAAAAGATCCTGAACAAATTAAACGAGAACGTGAATGGAAACATACAACCAGCTATCCCAAATGTGTTCTATGCAGAGAGAATGAAGGTTATGTCGGGCGGACAGGTTATCCAGCAAGAGCGAACCACCGCGTCATTCCTATTCCTTTATTAGACGAAGTTTGGTATTTACAGTACTCCCCATACGTTTATTACAATGAGCATAGTATACTGTTGTCTGAAGAACACCATGAGATGAAAATTGACCAACATACATTTGCTAGGTTGCTCGCATTTGTGGAGAGATTCCCGCATTATTTTATAGGTTCTAACGCAGATCTTCCCATTGTAGGTGGCTCTATTTTAAGTCACGATCATTATCAAGCTGGCCGACATACATTTCCCATGAGTCATACCCAGTCGATATGTTCATTTTCGATAAAAGGTTTTTCACAAGTTGAAGCAGCTATTTTAAAATGGCCGTTATCTGTCATCCGTTTACAAAGCAGGCAAAAAAACGAACTGATCTCCTGTGCAGCGTATGTGTTAGACGTGTGGAAAAGCTATACTGACGAAGCTGCAGAAATCATTTCTGTTACAAATGACATTCCCCATAACACGATAACGCCAATAGCAAGATGGCGAGGGAATGTGTATGAATTGGATCTCGTTTTAAGAAATAATCGTACAATAGAAGAACATCCAACTGGGATTTCCCACCCTCACAAAGATGTGCAACATATAAAAAAGGAAAATATTGGTTTAATTGAAGTGATGGGCCTTGCCGTCTTGCCAGCGAGATTGGAAACCGAGTTAGGTGAATTAAAGCGCTTTTTATATAATCAACCAAATAAATTAGCCGGCTATCACAGCGATTGGGCTCATGAAATAAAACGCGCTTATAGCAACGCTGAATTAGAGCTTCATGCAGAGACAATTATACAAGCTGAAGTGGGGAAAAAGTTTATTCGCGCACTAGAAGATGCTGGCGTTTTCAAACAAACAGAAACTGGCATACAAGCTTTCAAGCGATTTATAAACGAGCTGAATCAATAATGGAGTGAATAGCAAATGGAGATAAAAGAAAAAACGGTTCATACGAATTGGAAGCTACGAACATTGATAAACGATAATCATATGCAAATAAGCTTTCTCGATTATGGCGGTGCCATCACCGAAATTGTCGTACCTGATAAACAAGGACAATTGGATAATGTCGTATTGCACTACAATCATTATCAAGATTATGAAGCCAACCCATTTTATTTAGGAGCTTTAATCGGAAGAGTTGCTGGCAGAATAGCAAATGCCTCCTTTTTAGTGAAAGGAAAAAGGCACTTTGTTACTAAAAATGAGGGGCATCATCATTTACACGGTGGTATAAACGGCTTTAGTCATGTGCTCTGGCATGTTACTACAGAGCAAACAGAAAAGGATGTTCGTGCTATTTTGACACACCATAGTCCTGATGGAGATAATGGTTATCCTGGCAATGTGAAAGTGACGATCAGCTATATTTTGACAAATGAAAATACGTTTACGATAGATTATAAAGCGACAACGGATCAAGCTACTCCTATCGCCTTAACGAATCATAGCTACTTCAACTTGCGAGGAAGTAAAGGCGAAACAGTGAAGCAGCATTATGCTAAAATGAAGAGCGATATTTGCTTGGAATTAAACAAAGACCTCATTCCAACAGGGCGCTTTATTACAAACGCACATGCTTTTAATTTTCAATCTTACCAGCAATTATGTACAGGCATGAATGCCAACCATGAACAAAACAGCATCGCCGGTAATGGGTATGACCATTATTTTTGTTTCGCGAAAGAAAAAGATAAGCAAGCATGCTTACTCGATAAAAAAACAGGCAGAACACTTCACGTTACAACCAATCAACCTGGCATGATTTTATACACTGGTAACTATTTACATGAATCACATAAACAAATACAAACAACATTTTCTCGTTACCAAGGAGTGTGTTTGGAAACACAGGGTTCTCCAGTTGCACTTATCTACAAACACTTACCAAGTATTATGTTAGAGCCGAATGAAATCTATCATCAAACAACTGCTTTTTCCTTTGGAATAAAGGGTTAAAAGGCTACTTTTAGAAAAACTTGGCTATGTCGATTGAACACCGTCGTTTAACCCATAAAATTTTATATACCAATGATGCCTAGGTTTCAAGCATCATTGGTTGTCTTCATGAAGATTGATATTAAAATGATAAAACCAGAACATAAATAATGACCTACTATAAATCTTTTATGGACTTTCATTTTCGGGGTAATCTTACTAGATAATTTTATCTACAATACTTATTTATCTTCATATTTTATTTCATGCCTATGACAAAAATCAATCGCGATTTCCTTTAAACGGTTATGATGATAGTCATACCAATCGTCTTCTAGGTCTAATGCGATTATTTTATCTTTAAACCTACGAAAAGCGCCCTTCCCTCGTATCGCCGTTAACAATTGCTGTTGATGTCGCTCATTTTTTACTGCTAGACAAAAATCTTCCATAATGTCGTATTCATTCATATCATATTTACTCGGAATGGTTTGATATTTCTCAAAAGAAAAAACAATATCTTCTGCCAATTTCAACTGTTTTTGTTCCCACGATGGTAAATGATCACCCTTTTCGCCATCTTCTGCCATACTTAAAAACTCTCTCATGATGTATACGATTTCCCCTGTTTTCTTATTCACAAATCCATTTGAATCATCAGATTGCATATCCATCTCGTCGATTAAATCGGATAGTTTTAGAGCTTGGCTCATCCTTATTCCCTCTATTCTATAAAATAATTTTTCCCTCTTGTGGGTTCTTCACCCGTTACAGCCTCATGTGTCTTATCGTCAAATTTTTATGACGAAAAACGCCATCGTTTTACTTCTACTATAAATGCTTGAAATTTACACATTTCTCCATCCTAGAAAGTTAAAAATAAATTTCTTTCGTCAATGAAGGATCTCACGCAAATCGAAGCAACGCGTTATATTTAAGAGCTATGTTTCATCTTGTAATAATGCTACAAAATGAGCAATAATTTTTGCGGTTAAACCCCAAATCACTCTATCCTCGTAATAGTAAAATAATTCCTCCATTTTCGGTGTGCTCCAATTGTAATCTCTTCCCCCCTGAATATCATGATAAGGAAAATTCTCTTCCGGTATCACTTTAAAACTCACTTGATAAGCTTTTGGTTTCGTATCAAGGAAAAAACGTAAAGGTACCGAAAATACTTCTGCCACCTCTGCAGAGTTAGGATTAATGGTTTCTATATTCTCGACAGTCCCAGTAAAAGGAAATACAATCCTTCCAAAATCAGATACAATATAGTCTAAAGGAATTACATTACGAATTTGCGTTTGCTCTATCCCCAATTCTTCCGATGTTTCCCGTAAGGCACAATGCAACTCATCTTTGTCACTTTGTTCCACCCGCCCACCTGGAAAGCAAACATCTCCTGGTTGACTCCGCATATGCTTCGAACGAACTTCAAAAAGCAGATGGGTTTCATTATTTACTGCAATCAATGGGATAAGAACTGCAAATTCACGAAAATGCTCCCTCCCTAGGATGGTCGGTTTTCGATGTTGCAATCGTTCAATAACTTCTGCTGTATTCATTATGTCACCCCTAACCAGCTACCTATACATATTATATAACACTTGTAGTTAAGTTGAAATCAAACCAAAACGATTAGGTAGAATGACCCAGAAGTCTTCCCTTATTATTAATAGAGCGAAAGATCCTCTAAAAGAACCACTCTAAAGCGTTTAGCAAAACTTGCTTATTGTCAATTATTGATGTCGAAAATTATACGATGAACTTCCACATTTTACTATACCTTTATGTATTGTGCATGACTCATATTGGTTAACCATAAATCCCTTCGTTCAAACAATGATTCATAGAATAAAAAAAACACTTCTTCTAGCTAAATGATGATCGTATATGGACACACGATCCAGCACTGAATATAATCTTTTTGTTTTCCAATAATGCTATTCACTATATCGTCACAAACTTTGCGAAAACTACATGGACCATTTATGAGGAAGCGCTTATAACAAGAATCCTATAACATAACACGCTTCACTTTTTTAAAAATTTAATCCTTTTTCTTCCATTTATAAATAGTTGTTTATAACAGGTATTGTAAATATGTCGATATTTCCCGGGAAATGGGAAAGAAATACGGCTTAAAAAAGACAAATAGTTATGAACGAAACGTGGAATCAAATGATGTAGGAGAGCTTCGATATGAGGCAATGCCTTAGTAGGAAAGGACTTTTACTGGTGCGATTAACCATCTGTAATTACGAAGTCAACTTGTTGACCCCCCTTTGTTTGTTGCATGCATGGTAGAAAAACTTGGCTTATCGCCAATTATTTAAGTCGAAAGTGTTCATGTTGATACGATAAGCCTTAAACTCTTTTGCTTTTCTATCGTGCAAGCAGTACTATTGGCTCATTTTTTTAGGCAATTCGTAAATGGAGGCAATTAAAATATTCAACTTGCCTTCTATACGATGAAGCAGATAAAAGGTCACTGCCATCGGAAATCCAACTTCGGTTATAAATGCTATCCACATATCCATATGCCATGCCTCCTTTCTCCTAAAATCTGTCTACTTTAAATAAATATTCGTTAATATACATACCCTGTTATTAACAGCACACGTTTTCATACTGGAAAACCACTACTAAAAATTGATAGCTGTGTAGTTTATACATTTTTTTCACAACACTCGCCTGAATTAAATTTAAATTTCACTTACTAGCAAGTTTCTCTTATCCCACTGATTGTTACGTAAATTCATCGGCGATTTACATGATGTTATTTGCCACTGAGACTTGTCAAGCACTTGCACTTCCAACTCTTAAAGTGAGATTCTTATACCATCTTATATCCAGACCCCGCCTTAGAATAAAACAATAGTTTATTTCATGTAAATTTGAAATGTAAAGCAAACGACCAGCAGATGACTACTGGTCGCATACGTTTACCTAATTGTTATTGCATATCTACTTCTTCAACAATTCTCTCCACGATTCTTGCGCTTTTTTTAGCAACTAAATCTCCTCCACTAGAAGTGAAAGCATTTTGTTGCAAGATTTCATCCATAGCTGCGTTAACAGCTGCAGTATCAACTGGCTCCACTGGCTGATCAATGGAATAATTGACTGTTTTACCATCTTGGTTCGTAAATTTTAATTCGAGCTTCTTCATCTTTTTCCCTCCCTTCCTTTTCGTTTTATTCATTTACTCCTCGACAATGTTTGAGCTATCCTTACGCTCAATCGATAGCAATGACAGCTTTTGTAAACCAACAATTGCTTGGGCAACTGTATACAGTTGCTCAGGCGTAGCAGTCGTTTTCACATTATTGAAGCTTTTAGCCTTTGTGAGTTGCTTCCCGCTATTTCCATCGATACCATTGTCAAATTCCAATCTAAGAGACGAATCCGTCAAAGTTGCAATAGCCATGTTTATCACCTCCTTCACACCTATAATCGATAGAAGTCGTTTGGAGGTAGTGAAATGAATTTTGTAGTTTTTTGTTCGATGAAATTAGCTAGCAATTGTATGTAAGGAAGTATTTAATTTATCGTTTCATTATGAAATAAAACCATATTTTGTACTAAAAAATTTGGCAGTTTATGTCTTTACATTTAGGGTACACTATTCATTAAGCCACTCCTCTTGTATCAAAAGTGACCTACCTTTCAATATTGTAATGTAAATGTAATTTACGCCAAGTACATATAGTAGTAAAATGAAAGATAGTATGTTTAATGAGGTGTAAATATGTCGAAAAATAGTGAAAATATATCTCGAGTAAAAAATAAAAAACCGAAAAGCCGCAAAAAAATCTTCTTCTTTATCATCATTCCCCTAAGTATATTGCTAATAACAACCGTTTCCTACGGTGCTCATGTCTATAATACAGCACAAGAAGCAGCCGACGACTCATTTGAAAAAATTGGTAGGGACGGAGAAAAATCCGCTTTAAGAGATGAAACTGTTACTCCAGTAGAAGACAACGTCTCTGTACTTATTATTGGGGTGGATGATAGCGAAACTCGTAAAGAAAACAATAGCAGATCCGATACACTGATGCTTGCAACCTTTAATAAAGAAGAAAAAGATGTAAACATAGTAAGCATTCCAAGAGATTCTTATGTAAATGTCCCTGGATATGGATATACAAAAATTAATCACGCCCATGCATATGGAGGACATAGGAAATCCATTGAAACGGTAGAGAATTTTTTAAATGTACCTGTTGATTATTTTGTCAAACTAAATTTCGAAGCTTTTATTGAAATGGTTGATACCATCGGTGGGATTGAATTTGATGTACCGTTTGAAATGAGTGAGCTTGATTCTGACGATAATCAAGACGCTATACATTTAATGCCAGGTTATCAAAAATTAAATGGTGAAGAAGCTTTAGCATTAGCGCGAACAAGAAAATATGATAGTGATTTTGAAAGAGGAAAACGGCAGCAGGAAATTATCCAAACAATTATGAAGGAAACTGCATCGGCTTCTTCCGTACTAAAGCTTGATGACCTTATTACTTCAGTAGGCGATAATATGAATACAAACCTAACTTTCAATGAGATGAAAAGTTTTCTTAGCTATGGTTTAAACACAAATTTAACGATAAACTCAATAACAATGGACGGTGAAGGCGGTAAAATGGACGACGGCCTTTGGTATTATCAAGTAGATGAACAAAGTAGAAGTGAGGTTGAGAACGAGTTGCGTGAGCATTTAGACCTACCTGTATCTACTGTTCAAAAATGATGTGATTTGCAATAAGATTACCAAACTTGTACTTTTTAAAGAAATATCAAATTTTTATTCTTGTAAAACAAAAATTTGATTTAAACGACTTGACCTTTTTATTTTTTCCGCACCTTGACGAAAACACACCTCAAATCTTATACACCTAAGAATTAAAGGGAATACTTTTTCTCAACATGCATTTTAGGAAAACGTAATGATTTTTTCACTTTTTACTATCTTCCAGTTTAAATTACTCAAAAATAAGATTGGGCAAAAGTTATTCTCTTTTTTATTATGAATCACGTACAGCATCGTATTAAGCTATATATTTTTATCACTAACTTCTACTGTTCACACTTTCTTATTTACGGATGTAATGATTCATAGTAGAATTAAATTTAGTTTATAATTAACTATAAGATATAAAGCATTATAATTAGCATTCACTCAATATATTTAAGGATGGTCCTGCAATGGATAATAAAAACCAAAGAAGAGTAGTCGTACGTAAAAAAAGGAAACTTAAGAAAAGAGCATATTTTATATTAGTTCCGTTGTTACTTGCTTTTGTTGGTGTAGCAGTTTATGCAACATATTTATATACCAAAGCGGATAGTGTTCTTTCTGAATCATATGAAGATGATGGAATAGAAAAATCAGAGCTTAGAGAATCAAAAGTTGATCCATCTGTAGATAATGTTTCTATTCTGATAATGGGAGTAGATTCCAGCGATATTCGAAAAAATGCGGACAATGCAAGAACAGATACTTTGATGGTAGCTACGCTAAATAAGGATGATAAAAGTGTGAAACTATTAAGTATTCCACGTGATTCTTACGTCTATATTCCTGAGGTTGGATATGAAACAAAAATTAACCATGCGCATGCATATGGTGGGACACAAGCTGCGAGAGATACCGTTGAAAATTTACTAGACATCCCTATTGATTATTACGTAAAGGTTAATTTTGAGGCATTTATTGATGTTGTTAATGCTGTAGACGGCATAAATGTTGAGGTTCCTTATGAGTTAAAAGAACAAAACTCTGCAGACGAAGCTAACGCAATACACTTACTTCCAGGGAAACAGAAATTAGATGGCGAAGAAGCCTTAGCTTTAGCTAGGACAAGAAAATTAGACAATGATATAGAACGCGGAAAACGGCAACAAGATATTATTAAAGCAGTTATTAAAAAAGCTGTATCTTTAGATTCCATTTTAAAATATGATGATATAATAGAAGCCGTGGGAAGTAACATGACCACTAATATGACTTTTAGTGAAATGAAAAGCTTTATTTCCTATGGTACAGAAGGCAAAAACATAAATTTTGAAACAATGACATTGGAGGGACATGATTACCAACCAAGCGGTTCATATTATTGGCAGCTAGATCAAGAAGCACTTTTAGAAACTCAAAATAAACTTAAACAACATTTAGATATAACTGATATAAACTCAACCAATTCTGTGCAATTTAACAATTAAATTGTTTTAAAACATATAAACACCTCAAAGTTATTCTTTGAGGTGTTTATATGTAATGGAAGCAAGCCTACAATTTATAAAGTGGACCCCATTGTCAAGACACAAATTTTAAATATTTAAGGTGGGGGAGCTATGGAGCTCCTTTAAGGGAAGGGGTATTAACATTTTTTTCATTATTATTCTCATTCATAGGAACTTGGTGGTCAAGGAGGGGCTTCACAACAAAGTTCCTATGGATGAGAGGGGGTATTCTTTTATGAATAATAAACAAACTCAGGTGTCTGGTAATTTAGCGATTGATGTAGTCGCTTTTGGTTATAGAATGCAAAATAGTTTCGAATTTCTTGTCTAGCCTCTCTGGGGCTGTTGTATTCTTTGAGATAAATTTCTTCGTATTTGATGGTACGCCAAAGTCGTTCCGTAATGATGTTGTCTAGAGCACGTCCTTTGCCGTCCATACTAATGTTAACTTCATTCTGTTTTAATAGATTAATATATTTAGGGCTAGTAAAATGACTGCCCTGGTCACTATTTAAAATGACTGGTTTCCCTTGGGAAAGCGCACGTTGGACGGCTTCTATAACGAAATCCATTTCCAATGTTTGATCCAGCTCCC
This sequence comes from Virgibacillus dokdonensis, assembly GCF_900166595.1. Lineage (NCBI taxonomy): Bacteria > Bacillati > Bacillota > Bacilli > Caryophanales > Bacillaceae > Virgibacillus > Virgibacillus dokdonensis. The sequence goes on from NZ_LT745763.1 coordinate 3,599,128, forward strand.
AACTGATCACATAGCGAGAACACCAATCAATAAGGGCAACCAAATAAAGCCAGCTCCGTTTAAGACGCACGTAGGTAATATCTATTCCCCATACGTGGTTGGGATATTGGATGGTTAACCCTCTTAATAGATAAGGATAAATTCTGTGCTGCTGATTCCGTTTACTAAGATTTGGGCCGGGGGATATCCCTGCAATACCCATTTCTCTCATGTGCCGTTGTACAGCCTTTCTGTTAACAATGCGTCCTTCTTGTTTAAGGGTTTCTGAGATGCGTCTGGAACCATAAAAAGGACATTCTGTGTATATCTCATCGATTCTATTTTTGATACGGAGTTCCTCTGGAGAAGGCTCTACAGGCCTATAATATAGACTTGAGCGATTAAGATTCAACAGCTCTGCCTGAGTCTTTATGGAAAGCTCTGAACCATTCCAATCCAGCATGTCTAGACGCTCTGTTCTAGTCTTTGATTCCAGATTTTTTTTTAAGCCACGACAATTGCGTGGTAAGTCGCCCTACTTCTGCGTAGAGATTTTCTATTTGATCTTCGTACTCCTCCTTCATTTGGTCGATTTTCTTATTCTCTCTCTCAAATAGTTGTGGCATGTGTTCAAGTGCAGCTTTCCGCCATTGACGTAACTGATTTACATGTATGCCATGTTCTGAGGAAATCTCAGCAAGACTTCTTTCTTCTTTAAGCATTTCTAGCACGATCTTTGATTTGAATTGTGATGTATAACTTTTTCTTTTACCCATAAATCTACTTTAACATCTCCTTATTTCGTGTCTAGATTTATGGGTCCATTATATTATGTTTAATCGCTTTTAAAAGATTAGTTAGAGGTTTATACTTAACGCTAATTAACTCTAAGTATTCAATAAGTATTTGTAAAGCAAGAATGGAAATAATAAAAATTGAGATCGTTCCCCATACCGTTGTCATAGAGAAAAAAATAGCTGCCATACTAAACATAATACTGAGCATATAGATAAATAAAACAGTGTGTTTATGAGAAAAACCCATTTTTAATAACTTATGATGCAGATGAGAACTATCAGGGCTTGAGAGCGGCTGATCATTGACATATCTCCTAATAATAGCAATTAGTGTATCCGAAATTGGAACAGCCAGAATAAATATAGGAATAATGAAAGAGATAAAAGTTACATTTTTAAACCCTAAAAGCGCTAAAACAGAAATCATATAGCCTAAAAAAAGAGCACCTGTATCACCCATAAAAATCTTTGCAGGGAAAAAATTATATTTTAAAAATCCTAGTGTGCTAAAAAAAAGCAACAAGGCCATGATTGTAACGTACACATCTCCCATAATACTAGCCATTCCTGCCATTGTTAATAATGCTATTGCTGAGACACCAGCCGCTAAACCATCTAAACCATCAATAAGATTGATTGCATTCGTGACTCCGACAATCCAAAAGACAGTAATTATAGAACCCATCACACCAAATTCAATTTGTCCTCCAAATGGAAAGTTAACATATTCCACCATTAGCCCACCCTTAAAAACAACAAGGAAAGCTACAGCAATTTGAACTAAAAATTTTATTTTGGGAGAAAGAGTAATAAGATCATCTATAACTCCAAGTGTAACAATAATAGTTGCTCCTGTAATAATGATAGCATGGTAATGAGCATCTGGTTGTAAGATAACTAAACCTAATAAGAAACTAATATATATAGCTAAGCCACCTAATGTAGGAATAGGGTCTTTATGAACTTTTCGTTTATTCGGTTTATCAGTAAGTTTAAACACCTTCGTAAGTCTAATTATAATTGGTGTTATTACTAAAGAAAATAGCAGAGTTAGTAAGGTTAACAGAGCTATTTTAAGCATGTTGTTCACCTCTTTTTTTGACGTACATTACATTTATTTACCACAAAACTATACTGGCATCACTATTATGATTGCGCTTTCAATGAACATTCTATTCTTCTTTTGGCATCTTACACTTCTTTAAATTTATTGTATAATGCGAAGTATTTATACTTTGTAAAAGGGGCGATAATGCCTAAGTTAATTTTGAATGTCACCTCAAAATACATTATAAATGTTTTCACCAAAAACCTCCAACAAAAATCAGCTTAATCATATCACCTTTCTCCAATTAGTGATAATTTCCGTTAAATAAGAACAAATAATGCATCTTTCATTACAGCAATAATTTCCATTCTATCCATTGAAGTAACCAACCAGCATACTAAGTTATTTACAATATTTACAATACAAAATTAATTTCTCTATTTTATGCTAGTAATAACAACACAATTGTGAAAGCTCTCTCTTCCATCCTATACATAAGTGTTAAGCATAATATACCCACGCCTTACTTTATTTACATGATACGCCGTGGATAGTCAGTCTATTGGCAATATTTTTCTTTATTATGTATAATAGGGAAAGCTTAGATAGATATAACATACACTTTAAGTAACCATATAGAGTTAGAAAAGAAATTTAAGAAAGGAGTTATTAACTAATGACATTCAATTTTGCGCATAGAGGTTCATTAAAAGAAGCACCTGAAAATACATTACCCGCTTTCCACAAAGCAATCTCACACGGTGCAAAAGCGATTGAATTAGATGTTCAACTAACCAAAGATAAACATCTTGTCGTTTGCCACGACCACAAGTTAACCCGATTAAATCCAGTAGCAGATATGCGAATCACTGATCTGACCTTGCATGAGTTAAAACAAATTGATATTGGGTCAACTTTTAGTCAAAGTTATGTTGGAGTAACCGTTCCAACTTTATCGGAGGTTTTAGATTACATTCCAAGAAATATTTTCTTAAATATTGAAATAAAAAATATCCCAGTTATTTATAATGGGATTGAAGAATTACTCATTCAATGCTTATTTGACTACAACCGACTTGAAAATGTCTTAGTTTCATCCTTTGATCATCTAGCTTTAAAAACGGTTCAAGAAATAGCACCAACCTTGCCTTTAGGGATGCTTTTCTATTATCGATTCATTAACCCTTGGGATTATGTCGAAAAAAGCGGCTTAAACATCAGTAGTATTCATCCAAATCACGTCTATATAGAAAAACATTTTATTGAACAATGTCATAACAAAGGATATCAAGTATACCCATTTACTGTTAATAACAAAAAACGGTTTAATGAACTAGTTACGTACGGTGTAGATGGGGTATTTTCTAATAATCCAGACATTTATACACGCGAATAAATCGTAATCCCCCATTCAAACGGTAACCGTAAAACAGCCCACACCTATTATGTAGATGTGGGGCTGTCTTACGCTTACTTTTAACTTATCACGCTTTCGGTTACAAAATACAAACAGGCAAGGAGAAAAAGGGTCTAAATCGAAGCATTCTATCACAATGGCAGCAAGTCCATCAATCGATTTACGCATATCTGTGCTACCGCAAGCTAAATACACTTTTTCAAATGTCATATTCATGAACGTGATTACTTCCCTAAAACATGAATAATATCTGAGAGTAAGTTCATATCCGTTCCTGATCGCACTTCAATGGAGATAGAACCAACGTGAATAAAGATCGGTTCTTTCTCGTGAGGTGGTACAAGTGGAGAATCACCCATTTGAACGGTTAGCCATTGTGTTTCCCTGGATGCGCTTTTCTTGATGGAAGTTTTTCCGTGCTCACGAAATTGTTGCACCCAATAATACATCTGATGCGTTTTAATTTCTTTCTCCCGGCGCCATTCAGATATACTTTGTCCGCTTTCTTTCCAGGCATCATAACGCGCTTTCCATTCTATTCGCTTGTCTTTTAGGGTCATCGCATAACCTCCTAATTTATTTTCTAAGAAGATTATCACATAGATGCCCTGTGATTGTTATGTGTATTTTATTTTACGCTTACTATTTTACTTTTACGCTTACGAACAAAGCTATCACCCCAACGCAAAAGCGAGCTTATCACGCCCGCTTCTCCACGTATAGCCTGTAATTTTATTGTGTGCAACCCATTTACACAAAATAGTTTATATTCCCTAATAGGAACCATTTTATGTTCTGTTTAGTCTACTTCACCTTAATTCTTTTGCCTAGTCAAGTGTAACCTATCCATTTCTTATTTATAGATAGGGATATCAAAGTTTAATGTGTACTGATTTAGCAAGCCGTATATACTGTACATTCTATAAGTCTGTTTATAGGCCCAACCTATATCAGTAGCATATTGATGTGAAGCATAACCGTTTTTTTCCGCAAAAATAGGGTTCCAGCGCATTTTATATAATGTATCTTGCCCAATATCAATATATTCTTTACCTACAAATTGGGCACCTCCCTTTATAGCAAGTTCTGGTGTAAACCAACCAGCTTCATAAGCATATCTTTTCCCACACTCTACTGGACAACTATCTTTTGCACCAATACCATACATATTGTACACCGTTTTACCATTATGGGTGACACCTCTTGCTAACTCTGAAGTACCATTACCTGTTTCTAATAAAGCGTGGGCTATTAAATACACCTCATTTATACCATATAATTTTGCACCATCTAAAAAAAATTGAGCTTTATTCTCCAAGACCCCTTTACCTTTTAGTACTTTATCATTTACTTCAGATTCATTAAGATTAGCACTTCGAGATAAACTTAAAAATTGATATTTGTGTCTTGGATCTTTGATAAAATTACTAGGATTAAGGTAATATCTAACATCGTTCTTGTCAGCAGTAACCCAACCAGTAGTATCTTTTACATAATACCACGTAAATCCATCGGCTCCTTTTGAACTTGAGTAAAGCTTATAAGAAGTACCATCTTTCACCTTGCCCCCAATCTGATATATTGTACCAGGGCCCCTTCTTAAATTCCAATTTCCTTCCACTACTCCTTTTCCGTTACTAATACTTGAGAAAGCATCCTCTCTTATCCATAACTTATAGCTTTTATCTGTTTTAGGGTTGACATTCATTTGTATATCAAGCATTTTATCCAAAGTTAAATTGTATTTCGAATAATAATTATTAAAAGGTGCTACATTATATGCTTGAATCCAAACTTTTTTACCGTCCAAATAACCTCTGTACCATATTGCGTCTCCTACTTTTTCCGTTAAGTTCACTTGAAACTCTTTGTTGCGATATGGCGTTAAATCATTGTATATTACGTCTTTTCCTGCTCCCCACGCATCAGTGTAAGCCCAACCAGAACCTTTTAAATAAAATGTTTTTTTCTCGTGATCTACCGCTTTATGACTTTGCGACCACATATCTTTTGCATTTACCCAACCTATAGCACCTTTGGTTGCACTCGCCACTGTACTTATTAAATAATAATCTTCTCCGTTTATCTGAGCTTTCTTTTTTATATAGAATATTTTATCTGTATACTTTGATCCTGCTTTAATACTGGATCCTTCGTTTCCTATTGTTTTATATATTTTCGCTTCTGAACTTTGAATTCGTCCTAGCTTACTTATGGCACTTTTCACTGGGCTAATTACATTATATGCTTGAATCCAAACTTTTTTACCGTCCAAATAACCTCTGTACCATATTGCGTCTCCTACTTTTTCCGTTAAGTTCACTTGAAACTCTTTGTTGCGATATGGCGTTAAATCATTGTATATTACGTCTTTTCCTGCTCCCCACGCATCAGTGTAAGCCCAACCAGAACCTTTTAAATAAAATGTTTTTTTCTCGTGATCTACCGCTTTATGACTTTGCGACCACATATCTTTTGCATTTACCCAACCTATAACACCTTTGGTTGCACTTGCCACTGTACTTATTAAATAATAATCTTCTCCGTTTATCTGAGCTTTCTTTTTTATATAGAATATTTTATCTGTATACTTTGATCCTGCTTTAATACTGGATCCTTCATTTCCTATTGTTTTATATATTTTCGCTTCTGAACTTTGAATTCGTCCTAGCTTACTTGCTTCTATTTTAGTATATTTTAATTGATGTTGGTTATTAATATAATTTTGTTTAATATCATTCTCAATTTCTTCTTTGTTTACCTCTTCTTGACTTTCAACCTCTTTCTCCATTTCCTCTTCGTCTACTTCTTCTTGACTTTCAACCTCTTTCTCCATTTCCTCTTCGTCTACTTCTTCTTGACTTTTAACCTCTTTCTCCATTTCCTCTTCGTCTACTTCTTCTTGACTTTTAATCTCTTTACCCATTTCCTCTTCGTCTACTTCTTCTTGACTTTTAACCTCTTTCTCCATTTCCTTTTCGTCTACTTCTTCTTGACTTTTAATCTCTTTACCCATTTCCTCTTTACTTTCCTTCTTAGGGTTGAGATTCACTTGCTCATCTGCAAAATTTTGATAAGGGAAACCAAAATTAATAATCACTAAAACTAATATAAAAATAAAAAATTTCCTCATATTACTCCCCCCATTAGATTATATATATATAATCGGATGATTATCACATTTTTTAAAGGCCAACCTTCTTATCTGGCCTATAACTACTAGAACTGATGCTAGTATAGATTCCACATCTGGTCATGCTTTAAACAATATAACTCCACAATAATAATTAGCCATTATCAATAAGGATTTAGTATTCTGGATACCTTATTTTCAAGATCAATGGCAAGTAGATAACTTTTGGTTAAAATAGCATATATCACTGAATTTAGACAAATTTTGTCAACATTAAATCAAGAAATAGTATAAGAGGGGTAATTTAATATCTTTAATCATTTTTTAAATATATTTTCAACAACCCTTTTACTTGCCATACCGTCCTCTAATGAACAAAAACTTTTCGAAAAATCATTGATGGATCGATTATTTTTATAAAAATCGCCCCTTTCGTTTTTTTTAATTATTTCTATAATTTCTTCTGTTTTTCGTACCAACGGCCCTGGAGCATTTAATTCAAAATCAAAATAAAAACCACGTAGATTATCTCGATAGTCTTCTAAATCATAAACATAGAAAATAATTGGTCTTTTTAAAATAGCAAAGTCAAAAAACACAGAGGAATAATCGGTAATTAAAAAATCTGAAATTAAATATAGGTCCCTTATATCTTCGTAATTAGAAAAATCGTAAACGAAATCAGAATAGGACGTTAAATCAAGGTCTTCAGTAACAAGATAGTGAAGTCTTAGAAGGATTATATATTTTTTTCCTAAACTATTTTTCATTTGTTCTAAGTCCATTTGTATTGTAAATTTATATTTACCTCTTGAATAATAAAGGTTGTCTCTCCATGTAGGCGCATATAAAATAATCTTCTTATTAAGTGGAAGGTCTAATGATTTCTTTATATTAAATAAAGTTTTTTCATTATTAGAAGTAAATAAATAATCATTTCTTGGATAGCCAGATTCTATTAAAGTATTTTTAAATTGAAAGGCTCTCTTAAAAATTTGAGTTGAATACTCATTAGGAGAAATTAAATAATCCCATTTTCTTGCCTCAGTTAAAAAATTTCGTTTATATTTTTCAGTGTCAGTTCCTGGCATATAAACTTTATCCATATCTGCTGCAAGTTTTTTTAAAGGGGTTCCGTGCCAAGTTTGTATATATTTAGTACTATGAGGTTTAGGTATCCATAGTGGTAACCTACTATTCGAAACCCAATATTCTGCCCTGGGCATCAAGAAAAGCCATTTAATAGAAAATCTTTTAATAGAATTTATATTTCTATTTTTAAAAGAGTCATAGGTTTTTTTTTCAAAACTCCAGTACATTTTATAATTATAATTATGTTCTACCATGTATTCATAAATGGCTCTTGGGTTGTCGCTGTATTGCTTTCCTAAAAAGCTTTCAAATATAATAGTATTTTTCTTAACCGGTAACTTCCCTAAAAGATAGAAAGAGAACCTGTACACCCTTTTTAAAATTTTTTTCATTTTTTTAGAAATCATAAAATAAGTTAGACCCCTTTCTATTCAACTTAAACGACCACCTGCTAAAGCAGGTGGATTTAGACATAAATGTCGACGACTAAAGTCGTTCACCAGGCTAAAGTCCTGCTCAAAGGCCTTAGCTAAAGCATCCTCAAAGCTAGACTAAACTCATTCTTCTATCCTAAATATTTCGTCCTTACCTTCATTGAATTGATTTGCTATATCATTTCTTATTATTTCTTCCGTTACCGTTCCTACGGTGGCACAAAAATATCCTCTTGCCCGCAAGTGCTGCCCCCAATATTTCTTTCTAAGTTCTGGAAACTCATCCTGCAATATTCTCGATGATCTTCCTTTTAGATACTGCAATATTTTACTTGGAGCAATACTTGGAGGACAAGATAATAATAAATGAATGTGATCTTTCCCAATACTTCCTTGCAATATGGTAATTCCTCTGGCTTCACAACCTTGTCTTATCAAATCACGCACTATGACCGCTATGTGCCCGCCCAAAACCTTATATCTATACTTTGTCACCCATATGACATGATATTTGATATCATACACAGCATGACTATTTTTTCTATATCCTTCCATACTTTCACCTCTTCACTTCGTATGGACAAAAAGGATAAGGCTAAAAGCGAATACTGTCTAAAGGCGGTGGAATTAGTCTACGCATTTGTAAATTACAATTTAAAAAACCTAGTATATTTATTTAGAATAAATTCTTCTTTTTAACGCTCAAGTTGCCATACCTAGTTTTATATAAATACACTTTTCTGTGACTATTATTCTTTTCTGGATTTGTCTCAATTTTAATTCTTGATGAAGGGGAATCTGGATAATTTTTCAAGCAAAAATAGAAATCCAAAACTGAATCTACTTCCATCTTTTTTATAAAATTTAGATCCAACACCATATTAAAAGAAAAACGCTCATAAGGATACACAAGATTTTTGCTAATTACATCATTCAAGGTGATTGTACCAAGACAAATACGCTCCTTACTTTTTCTATTTATAACATATACTTCTCCCTCAGTTTTATATGAAGCTTTTGGAATATAAACTTTTCCAAATATTTCCCACCTTAATCCTATAGCCCTTTTTTTTACTTTTTCTACACTAATTAACGGTTTGAGGAATTTAGTTACATTGTATTCTGTTTCCCCTTTAAGAATAAATTTATTTTTTAATTGAATAACATTCCTACTTTTTTCTTTATTCAGTAACGTCTCTGAAAACAACAATAAATCTGTGAAGTTTTCTGATACAAACATATCATATATAGTTCGTTCTTTATTTGGTAATTTGCAGGCTATTGATGTAGGTATCTTCATCAATATATTTTTAATTTTCAAAGACCACTCCTTTTTTTCTGACTCGTCTACCAGGCAATATTTTAATACGTGTAATCTAATTACATCTAATAAAATTTTTAGATCATGTTGCTCCACAATCTCTTTTTTTACATTTGAAGTAATGAGCCAATTTCTATTTTCTAATAAAACATTTAATCTATTTGCTGTATTATTTAAACTCATCTGTTGTTGTGTAATTGAAGGGTTCTCTTCATTATCTCTTACTCGCCAATAATAAACAATATTCTTAACAACTGCTATTTTATTCGCTAAAACTGCAGCTTTCGTAGTAAAAGATAAATCTTCATACAAACTATTTTCTTTAAAGAATAAATTATTTTTTAACACAAAGCTTGTTCTCCACAATTTATTGCATGCAATACTATCTTGCAATAATTCTGTACTCTCCCAAATATTAGTAACTTGATTATCATTATATAAATTAAATTCAATATGTCTAACTGGTATATATTTTCTAACTTTATTAAACCGAACTACTTTTCCAACTGAATAGTCTGCATCGTTCCTCTTTAGTTTATCAACAAGTTTACTTAAAGCTTGCTTAGGAATTATATCATCAGCATCTAAAAAAAATAAATAATCTCCACGACTTAGAGATATACCTTTATTTCTTGTAAATCCTAAACCACAATTTGTTTGAGAATAAAAACGAAAGCGTTCATCGTTCTCAACATATTTTTTTATAATTTCTTCACTGTTATCTGTAGAGCCATCATTTATAACAATAACTTCAAAGTTTTGATATTCTTGATTTATTACTGATTCAAGGCAGTCTGCAATAAACTCCGAAGTGTTATACACAGGGATAATTACTGACACTTTACCTCTCATATTCCTCACCTCAAAACAAGAAAAAGGTTGAAAAGATAAATGACAACCTTTTCACCTTTTTAATTAAAAACTTTCTCAACCACTTTAATAGTGGCGTTACCATCTTCGTGCATTGCAAATTCCTGATTAAACTGTTCTAATCTCCCCTTATAACTATCAAGATAGTTCGGAGATAAGATGAAATTCAGTACATCCTCTATAGTAAAACATAATGGTCCTGGAGCATTATCATGTAAATTAAAATACAATCCACGCCTTGCTGTATATTCTTCTAAATCATAACAGTAAAATATAATTGGTCTTTTCAAGATAGAGTAATCAAACATAACTGAAGAATAATCTGTTATCAAAATATCGGTAACAATATATAATTCTTGTACATCTTGATACTTAGAAACATCTATTACATTATGTGGAAGAGTTATGTTTGCCATCTGTTCTGATAATAAATAATGTAAACGCAATAATAATACTGTTTGGGAGTCAATATTACTACTTATTCTAAGTATATCATTATACATTTTTTGAAAGCCATCTTTATCCCAGTCTCTAAATGTAGGAGCATATAAAATTAATTTAGCGCTATTCGAAACCCTTATATTTTGTTTAATTTCCACTACCAAATCGGACGAGTAATTTAATAAAATATCGTTTCTTGGGTAACCAGTTTCAAGAATTTCTCCACTATATCTAAAAGCTTTTTTAAATATTTTTGTACTATAAGGGTTTTGAGATATAAAATAATCCCATGCATTCTTCTGTAATTCAAGCCTATTAATACCTATTTTTGAAATAGAAGTTTTTTGGTCAAAACCCATCCTTTTTAATGGGGTTCCATGCCAAGTTTGTAAATAGACTTGATTATTTTTTTTCTTGGCAAGATGTACCAGGCCCTGATTATCTACCCAAAACTTAGCACGGTTTAAATAATAATAATGCTTCAAGCTGTTTCTTTTAACTTTTACAGCTGGCCCGGGGATATTTATTGAATTTGGGTTTTCAAATGACCATATATATTTATATTTTTTATTTTTGTCATAAAGATGAGCATAGATGTATTTAGGACTATCACTATACTGTTTCCCCATATGACTCTCAAAAACAATCCATTTTCTATTAACTGGAAGATTTTCGATAATTTTATAAATAACCTTCCTCAGTTTAACTGAAAGTAGACTTCGTTTCTCTTTTTGCGAAATTGGTTTTCTGTTTTTGAAAAACCATTTTATTTTGTTAAACCTTTTTTGCGGAATTACTTTAATGGCTAACGAATTCTTATAATTTACATATACTCTTTTAATTAATTTGCCATTATTAACTTGCAAATTGCTTGAGCCTTTTACTTCAGATAACTTCACTAACTTTTTATGGACAACCCCCATGTGCTTTATAAGTAAAGTTAAATAATAGTTACCTGGATGTACTTCTGAAATATTAAACGATACTTTTTCTTTGTTATTGTTTTCTGCATAAATGATTTCCCCTGTATGTTTGTTCTTTAATCTCCACAAATAATTAGTACTTGATTTTTCAATAGAAAATAAATTGACTTTCGCTGTAAAGGAGAATATGTGATCTTTTAGTACAATGTCCTTAAGTTCATATTGTAATTCAGGTTTCTTTAATTTAAGAAATTTCTCATGCTCTTCATTAGAAGTATACTTAGCCTGATGAAAATAGTATTGTTTTCCGATACTATAAACACGTTTCATAGTCGTTTCAAGTCCATCTTTATACCTGATAAAATCTTCAAAGCCTTCTCTATCACCAATATACAGCAAATAATACATAATTCTTTCAGGTTCCGGTAAATAAATAAATGAATATTCATCCATTACATCATTTAGATATTTATATACTAAATCATTAAATTTATTTTTGTATTCCTCATCAAAATACTTATAATCATTTGTATACAACTTCAAGTCATGACGAAGGAATTTATTATTTTTATGTGGTTGATACAAAGTATAATTATTTTTTTTTATAAAATCATCTAATTGTCTATGAGCGTTAATTCGATTTTCAAAATTTTGATAATCACTTCTTTGATTTGTGATCGATTTAACATTGGCGTCTTCTACCACCCTCCAATAGTAGATAGGCTCTGGTATAACACTAACAGAATCTGCTAAAAAATAAGCTTTCCCAGTAAAAACTATATCTTCGTAGTGTATACCTTCGGGAAAACGGAGACTATGTCTATCTAAAAAAGATCTTTTATATATCTTATTAACAGACAAACTGTCAAAAAGTAACATTGGAAACTCTCTAACATTAATATTGATTCGTTCTTTTGAATAGATTTGATTGTGATACCATATCTCATAATTATTTGTTCTTATTACCTGACCAGCCACAAAGTCAGAGTGGGATTTATTTAATGCTACAACCATCTTTTCACAAGCGTCATTAGTATACCAATCATCCCCATCTAAGAACATAATATATTCACCTGTTGAATTGTTTATTCCTGTATTTCTAGGAGTACTACATCCTCCACTGTTTTCCTCTAAATGTATGGCTTTAAAATTTGGTCTACCCTTAACAAAATCATCAATTATATCTCCAGTGGAATCTGTAGAAGCATCATTTACTACAACTATCTCTAAGTTATCATAAGTTTGCTCTAGCAACGATTCTAAAGCTTCTCTAATATAAAGTTCATTATTATATGCTATAACAACGACTGAAAGCCTAGACTGTCTTACTTGATGCATCATCTTTCAGTCCTCCTACTTCTTCAAATATTTGATACCATTTTTGCTTAATATTCGACACTTCAAATATGGCACTGTGTTTATAAGCTTGTTCAGAGAATGAAATATAACAATCTTTATTAGATACTAGACGGTTAATATGCCTTGAGATTACATGCACATCATCAATTGGACTAAGATAGCCACTTTCATATTCCTTAATAATTTCTTTAATACCAGGTGCGCAATCTGTAGAAATGCAAGGAAGGCCGCAAGATTGAGCTTCAATTAATGACATTGGCAAACCTTCAGCCCTAGAAGTTAATACAAATATACTCGATGAAGTAAGTGCTGACTTCATATCGTTAACTTCTCCTTTTAAAAAAACGCGATTCTTTAATCCTAAAGCCTCTATAAGAACCAACAAGTCTTCTTTAGCGGGACCATCCCCATATATATTTAACTTCCATTGTGGTATTTCATCGGCTATTCTAGCAAAAGCTTCAATTAAAATGTCAAATCCCTTCCCTTCAACTAACCTTCCAGAAGAGGCAATGGTTCGATTTTCAAATAATTTTTTAGGGTCTGTTTTTTGTGAAAAGGTTGAAGGGTTATATATATAACCTGTATTAATAAAACCATGCTTATCAAATTTAAGTTTATCTTTATTAGTTAGTAATAAAAATTTATCTATCTGTCTATAATATTTAAGCACTCTTTTAAACCTCGCTGAATCTTTTGAAGCTTCATAACTTTCATGACTTTGCCCAATCATTTTAACATTACTCTTATATATTAAGGGCTCTAACCACTGCATACCATAAACCTGTATAACTATTACATATACAAGCTCAGTACCATATTTGTTAAAAAACTCTACTACTTCTTTCCTCTTTTTCTCTAGTAAATAGCGACGTTTCAATTCGTTTTTTACTTTTCTAAATTTTAACGCTTTTAAATTAGAAGATATTCGCAAGGGTTTGGTAGCGCGGTACCCGCTTGGGTGAAGAACCTTAATTGGTATCTCTTTATGGAAATAGTTTGGCTTATCAACTTGCTCATTAATACTCAGTACAGAAACGTTATGTCCATCTTGAACAAAGTCTTTGGCTAAGATTGATGCAACTCTTTGAGCACCACCAGTTCCATTATATTCATTTAAGACAAATACAATATTTTTGCCATGCATACTTATGCTCCTTGTTTTATATTAAATACTTAATCGCAACCAGCTTTAGTAAGTTTCAAACGTTTATTCTGAAATTCCAAGCTAATACTACTATTATTGTAATAGTATGGAGTTGAAGGGTAATTTTCCCTCTTTGAGGCCCAAACTAAATCAAAGGCTTCCAAGAAAGGCTCTTTATTATACTTATAGGAAATTCTCATTTCATATTTTCCCACTTCGAGGTCATTAATATCAACTATCGTTATAAATTTAACAATTTTATATGTTTTACCATCTGAATTGATAATTTTATTATTAATTAACTCATCAGTTTCAAATAAAAGTACAGATAGTTCAAGTATTTTAAAAGTTCTAAGATTATAAAGAAATACCCTTATATTTACATCATCTTTTGTAGCTGTCTCAAAACCTTTAACAAAAGCCACACCTTGAATTTTGATTAAATTATCTTTAAATCCGATATTTTCTATTTGTTGCTCTAATTTATCTCGGTTAGAAATAATCAATTGGACTGTATTATTGCTTAATAGTTCAACTTCATATAAAAATGATCCATTCCTACCGTTACTTGTATTAATCTGTATATCCTTTGCCCAAAATGGTACTTCCGTTACTTGTTCATCTATAACGTCTTTATACCTTAGGCCTATTGAAAAAACATCTGGCTTAAAAAAAAACGGATAATCTCTCTCTGAAAATTTCACAGCAAAAGGAGACTTTTTTTCATTTTCTTCTTTAAGCCTTATATCTATGGTCTTAGAAATTGTTTCACCAGTCCGAACATTTTTGATAACAAATTCCAAACCTTTTGTTTCAGATTTTCCATTTTCTGCTATAGTACCTGAAAAATTTAATACTGTGCTTCTATTAATTAACTCTAAGGTACACTTTTCAAGGGAATGAATAAGCTTGTTTTCACATCGTATTTCATCAATAGTTTTATTCCCACTCATAAATTCTTTATACATATTCGATACGTATTTAGCGTCCCCGTACATTATTAATTGACCTTTTTCTATCCAAGCTGCTTCGTTACAGAAAGATTCTACCGCATTTTTATCATGACTAACAAATATAATTGTTTTTCCTTGAAATTTAAATTCATTCATTTTATTCATACATTTTTTTCGAAATAACTCGTCACCAACTGCAAGTGCTTCGTCAACAATTAATATATCAGGATCAACATTCACTGATATTGCAAAGCCAAGCTTTGATTTCATACCAGAAGAATAATTTTTAACTGGCTGATAAATAAATTCACCTAGCTCTGAAAATTCAATAATATCCTCAACTTTTTCTAACATTTCTCTTCTAGAATATCCTAAAAGAACTCCTTTCATAAAGATATTATCGTATCCACTTAGCTCAGAATCAATGCCAGAACTTACATCCAAAAAAACAAGACTTCCTTTTACATTTACACACCCATTTGTTGGTTCAGCAATGCCAGTAATTATTTTCAATAAAGTAGATTTGCCAGACCCATTTTTACCCAGAACACCTATTGTCTCACCCACAGGAAAGTCTAGAGAGAAATCCTTTAAAGCAAAGAATTCATTGTGTAATTTTTTTTTTGAAAACAGCTCTTTAATTGGCCCCCATTTATCCTCATACAACATATATTTTTTAGTTACGTTTTTAACAGAAACAGCACTTTCCATAAAGAACTTCCTCTCTAATAATAATCATAAAGTGTCTAGGAAAACTTGTTTTAGCCTCTTATACAAATAGTTTCCTATTACAAACAAAACAATTACAAACAACCAAAAATATAGTGAATATAAAGGGTATTCCCAAAAGCCCACGCCAAACAAAAAAGAATCTCTATATCCCTGAACAATATAGTGAAATGGATTCAGCTTAACCAGAGTTTCTATTACACCTCCTAAGTTATCTGGAGTCCAAAAAATCGGAGTCATCCAAAACAAAAAAACTAAAACAGTATCCAAAAACCTTCCGAAGTCTTTGCTGACCGCCACTAACGGTGCCGTAACAGATCCAATTCCTATTAATAATATGATAGCAGCAAAATCATAGTAAATTATTTGCAACCACCACCAAGATATAGTGTCAAGTGATATGATAGAAATTACAATAATCACTAACAACAAAGTAATATGCTTATAGTATGAGAAAACGACCATCATGGTAGGCAATATGGCAATAGGAAATGGAGTGTTTTTTATAATACTTCGTTTACTACGATAAGATTTTTGAGAATATCTAAATCCATCATTAATTAAAAACCATGCAGTCATCCCTATAGCCAGCCAAGCCATATAAGAAACGCCTTCTCTAATTGGTATACTAGCTCTAGCTCCTATTGAAAAAACAAACCAAAAAACAGAAATCCTCATTAAAGGGTTAACCAATCCCCACAAAAAGCCCAAAAGTGTTCCTGCAAACTCTCTTTTTATTTCTTGTAAGGAAAGCTCGTGAATCATTTTACGTCGATTCCACATTTCCTTATATATTTCAAACATAAGTTATCTCCTTCAATCAGCGTTTATTGTTCACTTTTGTAGCCATTAGGGTTTTCTACTTGCCACTTCCACGCATCTTTGCACATATCCTCTAATTTTTTTACAGCACTCCAGTCAAGTACCTCCCTAGCTTTATCAGAATTAGCATAACAAACTGCTATATCCCCTGCACGTCTCTCAACTATTTCATACGGTATAGATTTAGAAGTAACTTTGCTAAACGTTTTTACTAAATCAAGCACACTATACCCCTTACCTGTCCCCAAATTAAATATTTCAACTCCAGTATTTTTATTAATATACTCTAACGCCTTTAAATGACCCTTCACTAAATCAACTACATGTATATAATCTCTCACTCCTGTACCATCATGAGTATTATAATCATTTCCAAAAATTTTAAGTTTCTCTCTCTTTCCGACAGCAACTTGTGTGATATAAGGCATCAAATTGTTGGGCTCCCCTTTAGGGTTTTCCCCAATTCTCCCACTATGGTGCGCACCTATAGGGTTAAAATAACGAAGTATAGCTATACTCCATTTCATATTAGAATACGATAGATCTTTTAAAATTTCTTCTATAATTAGCTTTGTTCTTCCATAAGGATTGGTTGCTGATGTAGGGAATGTTTCATAAATAGGAACTGTTTTAGGATCGCCATAAACTGTTGCCGATGAACTGAAAACTAGCTTGGTCACCTCAAATTCATCCATTACTCTACAAAGATTAATTGTTCCACTAACATTATTATAGTAATAATCAATAGGCAACTCTACAGATTCTCCAACAGCCTTAAGTCCTGCAAAATGTATAACAGAGTCAAAGTTATACTTTTCAAATAAACTCCTCATTTTCCCGTAATCTAACAAATCGTATTGATAAAAAGAAAAATTTTTCCCTGTTATTTCTTTAACTTTTTTAATTGACTCTTTATCACTATTACTTAAATTGTCTAAAGCGACAACATTATAACCATTTTGGAGTAGCTCTATTATAGCATGACTTCCTATATATCCGGCTCCTCCAGTAACAAGTACAGTCATATTATCCCTCTTTTAATATTTTAATTTTGCATATTAGTATTAAACAAATTCACTAGTAATTTACAAACAAAATAATAACACAACTTTTATCATGCTTCTACTTTTTCATTTTACATCATATTGCATTATAGTTGAAGTTTACGAGAGTGTAAAATATTTTGTGTAAATATAAATTGGTTCTCTGTCAAATATGGTAGTGTGATATTCACTCTACCCTCTCTTTGTTAAAAGCTCGTTTTCCATAAAATATCACTTTTGCTAAGTAAACCCCCATTCAAACCACGCATATAAAATCCCAGCACCTCCTTGGTAAGATATAGATATCAATAAAAGGAGGTGCTTTTATATGCCTGAACAAAAACTTACCATTGTCCCCGTTACATTACATTCCAAAAATGAAAATAGTACTGCATCCTATCCAGAGGGGCCGTCTTTCTATTCAACTTGCACCATCAAAATGGGCAAAGTTGATATTTCCTTCTCTAACGGCGTAGATGAGCACATCATTCAAACCATTATGAGGGAGTTGAAAAACCTATGAAATACGATTATACAAATGTCAAAAATATTTACATCATCTGTGGTAAGACAGATATGAGAAAGGGCATTGATGGACTAGCGACATTGGTTCAGGATTCTTTTGACCTTGACCCTTACGGAGATTCTATCTTCTTATTTTCCGGTTGGAGTAAGGACCGATATAAATGTTTATATTTTGATGGCAATGGCTTTGCCATGCTGTATAAACGTCTAGATAACGGAAAACTTCAATGGCCCAAAAACGAAAATGAGGTGCGAAATCTATCGCAACAAGAACTTCGATGGTTACTCGAAGGTTTATCCATGCAGCAGCCAAAGGCGATTCAACAATCACCAAAAAGTTTGTTCTAAAATTACTACAAATGCTTCACTCTTACGTTCAACATGGTATACTATAACTACCTTATTCGAACGGAAAGTGGTGAACTGGATGGTTAATACTTCTTCTAATCATGAGAATCCATCCGATAAATTAATTCGGCTTCTTGAAGAACAATTGGATCTTTCTAATCAACAAAACAAAGAATTATCGGAACAGGTTAAAGTGTTAACCGAGCAAGTTCGCCATTTAACAAAGCTTTTATATGGAGCTAAAACAGAGAAATCGAAATATAATGCGCCTGATGGGCAGACCTCCTTATTTGATGATGATTCAACTTTTACCGATTCTGAGCAGACAGAAGAACAAAGCCAACAGACGATTTCTTATACTGTTGTACGAAAGGTTCAAAAAAAACGAAATGATTCCTTACGTGCTGATGTCGAGGTAGAAGTGATCCACCATCATCCAAAAAATACAAACTGCACATGTTGCAATCGTCAAATGGTTGAGATTGGTGGCACCATGGTGCGTGAAGAAGCAACCTTTATTCCTGCGAAAATGAGGAAAGTGCAACACGTGGAACATGCCTATGAATGTAAAAACTGTAAAGGTGATGCATTCCAGCCAGCGCAAATTGAACGTGGCAAAGCACCGCAACCAGTCATTCAGCGAAGTATCGCTAGTCCCAGCGTTCTAGCCAAAGTCATCTATGATAAATTCATGCAATACGTACCCCTTTACCGGCAAGTAAAAGAATGGGAACGTTACGGCCTGAATACAAATGATAAAAATCTTTCTAATTGGGTTATCCGAACATCGCATGATTGGCTATTGCCTATTTATGACCATATGAAGCATAAGATGATGTCTAAATCGATTTTACATGTCGATGAAACGCATGGACAAATCATCAACCGATCCGATGGAAAATCCGGTCAATCCAACGCTTATAATTGGGTTTATCGAACAGTCCCTTGTCAAGGGCCAACCATCGTTTTGTTTCAAAGTGCATTATCACGCGCACGATCTGTTCTTAAAAGCTTCATTGAAGATTATTCAGGGACCATTGTGTGCGATGGTTATTCTGCCTATGACAAAATCGAAGGGGTGACCTTCGCAAATTGTTGGGCACATGTTCGCCGCTATTGGCTAAAAGCAGACAGTAAAAATGGGCGAATTGGTGTAACATATTGTGATGATTTATACCAATTGGAGAGGCAGTTTAAGCACTTATCACCGAGTGAACGGAGAAAAAGGCGGAACAAATTCTCAAGACCCATTGTAGATAAGTTTCTGGACTGGGTTGATAAATCACCATTCTATGGGAAAAGCGCACTCGCCAAAGCTGCCGATTACACGCTAAACAGGATAAATGGACTAAAAGCATTTTTGAAAGATGGTCGTATTGAAATGGATAATAATCCAGCGGAAAACGCCATCCGTCCAAGTGTAATCGGGCGAAAAAATTGGCTTTTTTCCGTGAGCGAGGCTGGCGCCAAAGCCAATGCGATCTGTTTAAGTATCGCAGAAACGGCTAAGGTAAATGGTATAGATTTCTATCGCTATCTGGTGAAATTACTAACGGATTTGCCAAATTTACATATACATAGAAATCCAGAGGTTTTAAATGAATATATGCCTTGGTCAAAAATGATTCAAGCCGAATGTAGTAAATAACCGTAAATTTGATTTAAAAAATCAAGATTATACGGTTATTTGTCATGCGTACCAAAAAGGTGCGCATTTTTTATTTCGGGCTTACTTTGCTAAGGTCGCAGAGGGAAATATACTCGCTTTCCGCGGAATGATTATATCGCAGGCATCAACAATAAGATAAAGGTTTTATTATTTAGATGAATACATGACGATTGTATATTCGGGCGACTCGCTTTGTCACTATAGAGAACAGAAAAGCGTTCTTCATTAATTTGCGAGAAGATAAAACGATAGAAGTCACCCGCCCAGCTTTTTTGTAACATGTCCATTACATAGCCTGGAAAGGATTGATCCTGATCAAATAGTGTTTTTTGTACGTCCTTTTACCGTGCTTAAACATGAGCCAAAACCTCCAACATCAAAGTGCTATTTCAATTACAACGATTTTTTTTCATCTATTTAGGTGTTTTTTGACCTTTTGGGTGAGAACGTTAGAGTAAAATGTTTATGGGAGAACATACACCCCCGTCATAGGTGTTGAAGTCGGAAGAGTTCAACACCTATGACG
Source organism: Virgibacillus dokdonensis (assembly GCF_900166595.1). Taxonomy (NCBI): domain Bacteria; kingdom Bacillati; phylum Bacillota; class Bacilli; order Caryophanales; family Bacillaceae; genus Virgibacillus; species Virgibacillus dokdonensis. The sequence goes on from NZ_LT745763.1 coordinate 3,619,704, forward strand.
GGGACAGCAAGCGAAGCGCGGTAGTTCTACTGTCGTTTTAGATGAAAAAAAGGACCTTCTTTTGTATAGTTAAGTTTACGACAATACCAACTATAGAAGGAGGCCCTCCATTGAAAGATACCATATCTACAATCACAATGAAAGAGTTAGAACAAATTACATACCGTGCATTACAGGAAAGTTTTTCAGAGGTGATGTCACAAACGCTTCAGGAATTAGATGAAACCATTGCAACAACGAGGGATAAGAAAAGGTTTTATTTAAAGGATAAGAGAACGTTAAAATTTGAATCTGTTTTCGGGCAGGTCGAGTTGAAAAGGAATTATTATCAAGATAGAGAAACGGGGAACTATGTATTTTTATTGGATCAATATTTAGCATTTGACGGCACCAAGGGGATGAGTCCGGTGGTGCAGGATTTGGTGATTGAATTGGCTGTTACAGGTGTTTCTTACCGTCAGGCCAGTCGGGCAATGGAAAACCTTTTAGGCTACCCTGTAATTAGTCATGAAGGCATACGCCAGCAGTTGTTGAATGCGGAGGTTGTGCCAGAGAAGTCTGTCCCGCTTGAGCAGGATGTCGTGTTCTTGGAAGTGGACGGGCTTTATACGAAAAGTCAAGAAAAAAATAAAAGGCAGGGAAATTAAAATTGCCAGTGTACATCAGGGCTGGGAAATGAATGGCAAGCGGGCAAAACTGATAGAAAAAAGACATTTTATTCATGAAGGAAAGCTGCCGTTCTGGGAAGAGTTTGAGCAATATTTAATGGCTACATAAGAGTATGATCCGACCAAACACCATCTCGTTATAAACGGGGACGGGGCAAAGTGGATCACATCCTGCCGCGACTATTTCCGAGGCAATGCCACCTTTGTCATTGACCGCTTTCATGTTGCCCGTGATGTACAACGGTTATTTAGGAAACATCCGAGATATCGAGCCATTCGAAAAAAAATGGCAAACTATGACTGGGAAGACTTTATGGTGGAGTTGAATAGTGCAGTTGGTACGCTTGAAAATGATAAGAGGGAAGAACGGTTGGAAGAGTTAATAGCCCAGTTTTCTCAATATCCGGAAGCACTTGGAGACTACTGTGAGAAGCTGAGAAGCAAAGGTATAGACACCACAGGATTTCGCACCACGAGAAGTGCAGAAGGAACGGTGAGCGTGTTCGCCAGACGCCTTAAAAATGGGCGCAACTGGTGCGAAAACGGACTTGATAAATTTATCGACATTATGGTTGCCCTAAAAGATAATCTTGAGATTAAGAAATTACAGGGTATGCTTGAACCGACAATGGAAATAGCAGAAAAAAGCAAGAAAGAGAAGCCACCTAAACACTTTGTAGAGAAGTTGAAGGACAGCGCTGCAGAAGCAACCCGGAACAACCTGGGTTATTAGGGGCTCTTGGGAAACCAGTTACGGCTGCTTTAAAAGGGTTGCGAGGCATTTAAAAAAAAGCAAAAAAGCTTTAAAGAATAAAGGAAGGAAGAACTGAAATCGCTACCAAAAACTGAATCTAAAACCATGCAAAATAAGGGACTTTAAAAAATCTCTCACAAGTACTTGACTCAATCGGTGAGAATCTTACAATTTCATCTATCAAAGTTTTGTTATATAATAAACTTTAAGTTTAATGTTAAGAATTTGTAAACGCAACGTAAATGTTTTATAGTATAATATAATTAACATCACTCGGTTATTTGGAGGTTTAAGAAAATGAAAAAGGTAATTACTTATGGTACATTCGATTTGCTACACATGGGTCATATAAATTTACTACGTCGAGCTAAAGAATATGGAGACTATCTAATAGTGGCAATTTCAGCAGATGAGTTTAATGCTCTGAAGGGAAAAAAAGCGTATTACACATTTGAACAAAGAAAGGCCATTTTAGAGGCTATTAAATACGTAGATGAAGTTATACCTGAGTATACGTGGGAACAAAAGATAGAAGATGTTAAAAAACACAACATTGATGTTTTCCTAATGGGAGATGACTGGGAAGGTAAGTTTGACTTTTTAAAGGATTATTGTGAGGTCATTTATTTACCGAGAACAGTTGGTATTTCTACGACAAAGATTAAGACAGACTTAAATATGGCAAATAATGGGTAAAGAAATTGCAATAAGTTTATACCTTTTTGTTTTTCGTATACTTTTTAATTTCTTTAAACAATTTCCATTAAAAACAAAAACTGTTTGTGTAGCAACATTTGGAGATAATATCTTTTATACTACACAATCAATATCTGACATATCCAATGAAAAAATGGTCATTTTAAAAAGTGGTTCGTGTAAACATCCCTTTTATCATTCAAAAGCAACCATTATTTCATTTAGTTTAAAGCGTCCAATTGCTTATATACAATCAATCTATCATCTTGCTACCGCTAAAACGATTATAGTAGATAACTATTATGGATTTTTGGCAGCTACTGCATTCAAAGAAGAAGTCACGTGCGTTCAAGTATGGCATGCTGCTGGTGCTATTAAAAAATTCGGCTTAAAGGACCCTACTAATAAATATAGAGCTAAAAAAGCAAACAAACGTTTTCAAAAAGTTTATAATAGTTTTGATTATACTGTTGTTGGTTCAGAGCGAATGGCAGAAACATTTAAAGAAAGTTTCGGACTTACGGACGATCGAATTCTTCGTACAGGTATACCTAGATCTGATGTTTTATTTGACGATTCAACAAGAGATCGTATTTACAATCAATTAACAGAAAAACATCCACTGATAAATAATAGAAAAATAATTCTATATGCACCAACTTTCAGAAGCAACCAACTAAATGACTATCAAATACAATTGGACTTGGAAAAGCTGTATCAAGAAATATCAGATGATTACGTACTGTTGATTAAACCGCATCCTGCTGTTACTTTTGAAATTAGTGAAGCATTTCAAGACTTTGTGTATAATGTATCGGAGTTCTACGATACAAATCAACTGCTATTAATAACGGATATATTGATTACAGATTATTCATCTATTCCATTTGAATTTGCCTTACTTGAAAAGCCAATGATATTCTTCGCATATGATTTAGAAGAATATCGAATTACAAGTGGATTAATTGATAATTACGAAGACCAAATGCCTGGCCCTATAGCAGATTCAACCGAAGCTGTTATTCTTGCAATTAAGGAAGACAATTTTAACTATGAACAAATTAAAGAATTTGCAAAACAATGGAATGAATATTCAAACGGAACAGCTAGTTTGAATTTAGCAAAGTATTTAACCAATACAGAATTAAAAGAAAGAGAAAAAGCTATTATTTAGCATCCCATATTTATCATTAGGGATGTTTTTTTATTGCTCAACTATCTTGTTATTAGAATACCATATTATATACCTCACTACTGTTAAGTTTTCGTAAAGATTATTAATTATCTGTAAATAATAATGAAATTTAAGCTTAAATATACTAGTATTATGTTGTTATATAAATAGAATAACTACGTTTGGTAGAATAAAGGAGCTTTTAAAAAACAGATAAAAATATATCCTTATACTATTTTGTTGCAATCTTGTTATAAATCTCATACTTCCTTAGTATAATTATATTCTTGTGCTCTTTAAACCAAAAAAACAACGTAAATATCTAGAATTGACTTACCACTTTAATAATGCAAGTCAAAGTTTAGGACAAAATTTAACCAATAATACTTGGTCGTAATGGTGATCGTTTAAAAAATAATTAAAAGTGTAATTGCTAAAAATACTTATGGATGTATCCTTTTTAACAAGCAAAACCGCCACAGAAAAAATTTTCACTGTTATTAAAGTAAAAAAGACAATGATATCCTATACTATATAAAAGAGAATTGATTCAAAATGAAAACTAAATTAAAATTTATTTTAAATCTAGGTATGAGTGAATGAATCGTACATACATAAGCAATATATCTAATTGTACATATCTCACCTCGTTTAAAGGAGTTTGTGACCGTCATGAAGTACGTTAAAATAATGGGAATCCCCTTCCTTCATACAGACCAACAATCTTTTGTAGATTTGTTAGATCAGAGGATTGCGCAAAGTAAAAGAACATTTGTTATTACAGCAAATCCCGAGGTTGTGATGAAGGCAAAAAAAGATAAAGATATTTGGCAATATATGCACAGTGCTACGTATGTGGTAGCTGATGGAATTGGGATTGTAAAAGCAGCAGCTTTATTAAATCAACCTTTACCAGAACGTGTTACAGGCTTTGATACAATGATTCATTTATTAAAGCTAGCTAACCAAAAACAATATCGAATATTTTTACTTGGTGCCCAAAAGGATACTTTGCTAAAAACAGCAAGTGCCATTGAATCTCAGTACCCTGACTTAGAGATCGTTGGTATGCAAGATGGATATTTCGATTGGAAATCTAATCAGGTAGCTGAATCAATTGCAGATTTGAAACCAGATATTACGTTTGTTGCGTTAGGTTGTCCACGTCAAGAAACCTGGATAGCCAACAACTTATATAAATTTAACGAAGGAATATTTATTGGGGTTGGAGGATCTTTCGACGTTATAGCAGGTACAGTTAAACGTGCTCCACGTATTTTTCAAAGATTAAATGTAGAATGGCTTTATCGACTGCTAAAGCAGCCAAGCAGGTGGAAAAGGATGCTTGCATTACCACAGTTCGTTATTTGTATTTTGAAGCAAAAAATAATGGGGAAAAACTCGTGAGCCGCTCTACTTTTGTAAAAAGCACAGTTTTAATAACAGCTGCTACATTAATATCTAAAATATTGGGAAGTATATTTCGTATCCCTTTACAAAATATAGCAGGTGATCGTGTATTAGGAATTTTCAGTCTTGTTTATCCAATATACATGGTGGCTTTAATATTATCCGTAGCAGGCATTCCTATTGCTATTTCAAAACTAATTGCAGACGCTCGTGCCCAAAACCAATTAAATCAAGTCAAAGAAATTTACATAACAGCAAGTATTCTTGCTTTTCTGTTCGGCCTAAGTAGCTTTCTAGTTATTTACATCTTTTCCACAAACATCGCAGAAATATTAGGCGGACAATCCACAAGATTTGCTTTAATTATAGTAGCCCTTACATTACTAGTCGCACCATACATGGCGGTCTATAGGGGGTATTTTCAAGGCTTTGAAGATATGAAGCCTACTGCTGTGTCACAGGTAATAGAACAATTTATTCGAGTTGGATTAATTTTGTTTATCGCTTATTTATTGGTCGAACGAGAACTTGCAGATAATGTAGTTGCTGGTGGGATAATGATTGGCTCAGTAGTAGGTGCCTTTATCTCTCTTGTTTATTTACGAGTAAAATACGTTCGGTCCTCTTTTAAGCAAGCAACATCTCGAAAATTTACGTTTCATCGCTTTACTTCATGGAGTAAGCATATTTTAAAGTTATCTATACCAATTGCTATTGGGGCTATTACCATGGCTTTGCTTAATTTTATTGACTCTATTACGATTCCATATGGTTTAAGAGTTATTGAAGCTTCTGAATCACATATTAATTATCTCTATGGTATATACGGTAGAGGGCTTTCCGTTGTACAAATCGCAACTGTCTTCGCCACATCGATTATTTTGCCATTGATACCACTAATTACAACTAAATTAGCTAAAGGAAATACTGTGCAAGTTCGAAATTTAATTGAAAAAACATATCGACTCACACATCTCCTTTCTTGGCCTGCAGCAGCAGGCTTGCTTGCGCTAACTTTACCAATCAATTTAGCTTTATTTACAGACTTGGAAGGAAATTGGGTATTAGCTATTATTGGAGTTAGTTCTGTCTTTACTTCATTAACTGTTTTAAGCACCGGTATTTTACAAGGGTTAAACCTCGCTAAACAAGCTGCCCTATTTGTGATATTAGGCGTATTAATTAAAGCTATAGCAAATATCTATTTCATTCACCTTCTAGGACTAGTCGGTGCAGCACTGTCAACATTAGCAGTATATATTATTTTATTTATTATTAACACTTGGTATATATATAATCATCAGCCATTTAAGGTGATGAAAAGAATGATTTTTAAAATACAAGTAGCTTCACTGTTTATGGCAGTCGTTATTGGATTACCGACATTATATATTTCCATAGCTGACTGGACACGTCCTCAAGCCTTCATGTATTTAACTATCGCTATCATAATTGGATCAACTATTTATGTTACGTTATTACTCTTCATGAAAGTAATCAATATGAACGAGGTCGTGCAGTATATTCCAGGCATACAAAAGAAAGGAAGAGCTGACAGATGATGAAACCGAAATGGCTTTGGCTTGCTTTGCTACTATTATTAGTAATCACCATCCCGGGACTTACTGATCGATGGCAAAAAGAAAAAACGAATAATACTTACGAAATTGCTGTTCCTTATAATGAAATTGAAAAATTGGCTGCTGAAACAGAAGATTTGAATATAGAGGATATATTAAGCAGGTTAGAAGAAGCTGGATTGAATACAGTCAGTATAGCGCCCATATCTTTAAATTGGATGGAAGACCAAAACCTTATTTCCATATATAACGATAAGGAAATAAAAAAGGCTCTTTTATTTAATGATAAAAACCGTGAAATGAATGATCTCCAAAAAGGGTACTATATTACTCAACCTAAAAAAGCAAATTTTAAACAGATTATCGAACAAAATCTAAATCCAGAAACCATTGCCATTAAAGATCAAACATTTTACTTCATTAAAGAAAAACCGGGTTTACTATCGTCCAACTTTGCCTATAATGAAGAAATGATTGAACAAGCAAAAGCAAGCGGTTTGAATTTTATTCTCCGTGCAGGAAATGAAGATCAGCTGGTGAATGGAAATATAATGGAACAACTTAATGAAATGAAAGAATTAGACACAAGTAATATACTGTTTTCTGGTAATGAAATTATTGGCTACCCCAATATGGAAAAAGTTGAAAAATGGACAAATTCACTCTCCAATAATGGTTATCAATTTTATTTTATAGAATTTAACCTCCAAAAAGGATTACAGACAGTTGCTCGTAATACAGATTATAACATAATTAGACTACACAGTTTGGATTTAGACAATAAGAGTTTGCCTGAAAATGTGGATCAAGCAGTTAGAGCTGTGAAAGAACGTAACATACGTTCAATTTTCTTCCATATACAAACTGGTACACCTGAAGATCGTCTAAAGAACGCAACCACATTTATTGAAGGAGTACATGATAAATTAGCAGGCCAGTATACTCAAGGAATACCTGCTCCGTTTGCGAAAATAAACACCCCTATTTGGATACAGATGGCTTTATTTGCTGCAGGTATTCTATTTACAGGATTGTCTTCTACTTTGTTAAGGAGGAAGAAGTGGGTCTTTATTTCCACCACGCTTATGACTGTTTTAGCAATTGCTTACTTATTGACTCAAAAACTATTTTTATTACAAGGCTTTGCGTTAATCATTGCTATTTTAGCTCCCACTTACGCTGTATTAAGCACAATGAGAAATACAAATAGTATGAAGGACATTACCGTTCAATATATGAAAGCAATCGGGATTACTTTTATTGGAATATGGATGATTGTCGGCTTGCTAAATGGAAATTCATTTATCACTGGGTTTGAAGTATTTCGAGGAGTAAAACTTGTTTATGCTATTCCAATTATATTCGTCTTTCTATTTCTATTGTGGAGAGAAGCTTTAAAATTACAACATATTTCTGTGAAATACTGGCATATGATTATTATTCTTGTCATTGGATCAGTAGGGTTTTATTACATGACACGAACGGGTAATAATGCATCTGTAAGTGAAATAGAGCTAGCTATTCGTAGCGGATTAGAGCAATTACTATATGTAAGACCTAGAACGAAAGAGTTTCTCATAGGTTTTCCAGCTTACTTATTAGCAATTTATGTGTGGGGTAATCATCAACTCATAGGTAAATTATTGCTTATTCCAGGAACCATTGGTTTTTTGTCAATGATGAATACATTTACTCACCTTCATATACCTTTGCATATTTCATTGTTACGAACGGGATACAGTATAGTAATTGGATACCTTATCGGTTTGTTATGTATTTATATATACAAAATTTGCGCTCCAATGGTCTTTAAATACATTGCCATTAGAAGGGAGCCGCAATAATGCATATTGTACTATCTGGCTATTATGGTTTTGACAATGTCGGTGATGAAGCCATATTATTTGCTATAATCGAGCAACTTCGCATGGTTGATCCACAAGTAGAGATTACTGTACTATCTAATAATCCTGAGAAAACAAAAAACACATATCATGTGAATGCTGTACATCGTAAGAAAATCTCGCAAATTATTAGAGCATTAAAGGATGCAGATGGGTTAATTAGTGGTGGAGGAAGTCTGTTACAAGACAAAACGGGCAGATTTACTATTCCATATTATACGGGAATAATAAAATTAGCTAAGTTATTTCGAAAACCTGTATTTATTTACGCTCAAGGCATGGGACCAATTCACCGACGTTTAAACAAATGGATTGTTAAACACACTTTAAATAATGTTGAAAAAATAACGATACGAGATAAGGCTTCTCAACAATTATTAGCAGAAATTGGTATTAGGCAAGACAGCTCCATTGTTCCAGATCCAGTAATAGGATTAGACCCCTTTGCTTATACCAGTCAATGGAGGGAGTTTAAGAATTTTGAGCAAAAGTTCGTAACCGTGAGTGTAAGAGACTGGCCAACTACTCAACCGTTTACAAAAGAAATAGCATTATGTTTAGATCGACTTGTTCAGGATGGTTACGATGTTGTTTTCATTCCCATGCATGGTGAACAAGATGAGGAAACATCCAAAGAAACAGCAAGACGAATGAAGGAAAAAAGTTATATTTCACCTGCTGACGACTCGTTGCAATCAAAGATAGCTCTTATAGGAAAAGCTAACCTTCTTATCGGGATGCGTCTTCACTCACTGATATTCTCAGCAATTAATTATACACCATTTATTGCTATTTCTTATGATCCAAAAATAGATGCTTTTGCTTCCCTTGTTGATCAGCCTTTAGCTGGCCATGTAGAACATAGTGACTGGAATAATCAAGTTTTATATCAATTAGCCATTGACTCTCTCACTAACGAAGATCGTATTAGAGTGCATTTAAAAGAAAAATTAGCCATTCATAAGCGCAGTGCTCAGCGCACACCAGAGCTTGCCTTAAGTGCCTTCCATAAACAAATTAAATGCGAACAAAGCTACTAAGCTTTGTTCGCATTTAATTTGCTTTTTTGTCGTCTAGGAAATTATAAAATTTAGCAGCTGTGGGTAAACTTACTAAGTTATTTAGCCACGTCCGGCTCCAGCGCCCAACAACTAGGCGACTTCACGAAATCGCCCTACGATAAGTCATCATCGGTTCGTCTAAATAGGAAGGCCGACTAAAGACGGGCTTGCCGGAGGGCGCCGGCATACTCCTGTTGCAGGAGCATGATTCCTAAAACTTCAGTTGATTTTCGTTCCACTAGCTACGTTGCTAACCGGTCGCTTGCGCCTTTGTTCTTTCTTGACAATCTCTACCACCTTCGTTGTAACAGCTATAACTGCATAGCCATTTAATACACACATAATTGGTATAATAAAGAATCCGTAACGGGGTATGGTTAAGAACAAATTAGATAATCCAATATACATAATTAAAACCGCTGCTACTGCAACTGCTTCTCGTTTACGTGAAAACAAGCTAATAATTGTTGTAACTATTGCAATGCTTACTAAGTAATTATGCATTGTCTTTACAGTTCCTGCAAAGCTATACGAATGATAATAATAAATGGCGTCAGGGAGTTTGAATAACTCATATGTTTTACCAACCGTAAACCACGAAAGCCATAAACCAAAATTATTTTCAAAACCATCTTTTATTTTCATAATAGCATATTCTTTACTATCCATTCCTAATTCCTTTTGTTCTTTGAAATAATCCGAGAAATCATATATATTAAATGGGTTACTTCCGGCAAACCAGCTATTACCCGAATGAGTTGATAAAAGAATAAACTCATCAAATAATAAAAAGTTTCTAATCACCCATGGAGCGATAATCACCGCTGCCCCAGCTGCCCAAATACTACTAATTAAAACCCACGTTTTAAGTCGCTTACGATGCTTTATAAACATAATGATAAACCCAATTAAAACTAATGGGGCAATAACAGGTCGAATGAGTACACCATAGCAAAATACAACAGCAAATAAAAAGTGAATGAACTTTTTATTTTTCTCCATTGCTAGTAAGAATAAATAAATGGACAAGCAAAAAAAGAAGATACCTGGAATTTCAGTTAGTGCTGTCCTAAAATAATGAAGCGGTGTGAAATATGTTGCGTAAAATAAAGCAGCAACAAGGCCTACCCACTTATTTTTAAAGGCCTTGGTACCAATTAAGTATATTAGGGCAATGGTTGCTATGCTTAATAACATATTAAATATTTTAACCATTGTCATTTGATCCATGTTAACTACATTGGCAATTTGAAAAACTACTACTAGTATCAATGGATGACCAGGTGTCACGAAGGCATTGCTTTGCTTATCCGTATTGTAACCATAGATGCCATCATTAATAATTTGATTGGCCATTTCTGAATATAAGTACGCATCTCTACTTCCGTATTTCCAAGTATGTTCTCTTAACATTGCAACTCTTTCACTGATTTTTCCGTTATTTAATTGCTCCTGTATTTCTTGATCGGTAGGTTGAATGAAATTAGTTCCAGGGTGTTCAACAAAGAAAATAATATGTAAAATAAGGCTAAAAATCAAAATAATCCCAAGTAAGTATATAGGTAAGTGATTTGATAACTTTTGAGACATTGTCATGTGTTCCATAATTTACCTCGCAATTAAATAAACTCCAAACACAATAATTATTGCTCCAATCCATTGTGTAGGGGTAACAACTTCCTTAAAAATAAAATATCCAATTACTACACCGATGACATACGCTAAACTCTGAAATGGATACGCTATACTAAAAGGCATTCTCGAAAGAATAAAAAGCCATAGTCCTGTAGCAAATACATAAATAATTCCTCCGCCGATGATGTACGGAGACTTAACAACTTGCCATATACTTCCTAAAGTAATTTCTCCTATCTGCGACATACCCGCTTTCCATAGCATCTGTCCACTTACTAATAATAATATATTAATGACTAACAATATATAATTCATACGTTTTCTTTCCTCTGCCTCTGTCTATCTGTTTTAGTTAAATGTTTATGTTTCTGATAATCCTGTTTCAGTAAAGATAGCTCTTGTGTTAGAAGGATAACTTTATTATTTAATTTGGATATTCGCTTCGTCAAGTCGAAAATCATAATGATGGTACATAGTAAGCCAAATAAAAAAAGTAAACTAGGTGCATATGCAATTCCCAAGAGCTTTGCTAAAAAGTTTAAAAATCCTGGTGAGAGACTCAATACTCCTAGAACAATGCATGTAAAAATCCAAATAAGTGAATCTTTTGTTTCAAAAATCCCCCTTCTTACAGCTTCAATTACTATTACAAAGAAAATACAAACGATAATAAAACTAAATACTGTAATATCCATAAAGTGCATTACTCCTTAACTATTGATTGCATTAGTATGGAAAGGGTAACTTTTCCCATGTAATAAACGCTTTTCCAAGGGGTGATAGAAGACTCCCCTCCTTGCCTATCCTGCATATTTGCTGTAACTTCTTGTATTCGCATCCTTTTTCTAGTTAAATGCATCAATACCTCAGGCTCTGGATAGTCTTTTGGATAATTATTGGCAAACAATTCAATTACATGAGCATTTATAGCTCGATAACCTGAGGTAGGATCCGTATAGCTTTTTTTTGTTAATAACTTTAAAATGAGATAAAAATAATAGATTCCAACTCTTCTGAGTTTACTTCCTTTATAATCCGTTCTCTGCAAAAACCTAGAACCTATAACCATATCCGCTTCATTTTTTATTATTGGTGCTACCAATTGAAACAAATCGCTTGTTTTATGCTGTCCATCTGCATCAAACTGCACTGCTATTTCAAATCCTTCGTTAAAAGCATACTTATAACCTGTTTGAACTGCCCCACCAATTCCTAAATTTTGTGAAAGTGTAAGTTGAACTACGTCAAACATGTTTACAATATCTTCTGTTTTATCTGTTGAACCATCATTAACAACACATACTTCTAAATTTCCTATTTTTTTCTTCATTTCCATTAAACTAGTTAAAGTTTTTCCAATACTTTCTTGTTCATTATAAGCAGGAACGATAATAAGGGTTTTAGGAATGTTTTCTAAGTTCAAGTTCATCACCTTCCTTCATGTTTTTAAAGAATAAATGTGGCTGTTCCATTTTCCCAAAAAGCAACCAATAGTGCGGGAACAATCTGAAGACCAAACGAACCACGAACCAACTCAAAAATGTGACACATACAAATGAAAAAATTTGCCAGCTATTATATACAATTGGTGAACCACCATTAACTAAATACCGAAATAACATTAAAAATAATGGGTGGATTAGGTAGATCCCAAATGAGGTTGCACCAATCTCCATTAAAAATAATTTTACCCTTGGTTTAACAGATTTATTCGCAATATGCGCTATATAAAATAATAACAATCCTGCAAATAAAGCATGTGTTGCCCATGTAAACTCCCCTAGATATTTAGCGACGAGCGGATGAAGATTATTAGCTACATTTGAAAACACGTTCGTTCTTGCCAAATACATATATCCTGTATAAAGAATTAAAATCACACCATATCCTACGCTTAACAGAATAATGATTTGATCTTTAAACAATGGTCGCTTAAATTTATTTTTTATATCTGTATAGTACATTCCCAGATACGCTCCAATAAAGTAGAAGGATAAATAAGAAAAAGACACCGACCCTTTCCATGGGATATGAAAATATACGTCGTTCAGCACAACCCATACCCATTGTGCAATTAAACCAATTAAAACAGCATACTTTCTCAAAAATGAAAACTGCTTAAACGCTAATAACAACAACGGGAATAATAAATAAAACTGAACACTAATAAAAACAAAATATAAATGTGTATGCGCCTTGCCTAAGGCTAATAAAAATAAAAACCGTTGGATGGCATAAGATATACTAGGGTAATCATAATAAACATACATCTTAATTACGAAATATATTGCTGAAAATAGAACGTATGGAATTAAAATAAATTTTAATCGTTTAACATAAAAACGCTTTATTAATCCTGTATCTATTTTTCTTGGATAATAGTTATAAAATAGAACAAAACTACTTAACATAATAAAAGTTGGTGTTCCTAACTTTCCCGCTATATTAAAAAAGTTGTATATTGGAAAAAGGATGGAATCATGTTCTATAGTTGTTACGCCACTTGATGAAGAATGAACAATTAGAACAGCAAAGATCGCAAAAGCTCTTGCTAATTGTACCTCATCCAATGATTTTTTCTTTAAATTATTCACTGCTATCACCATATCGCAATATAGAATTTGTTAAGAATTTTTAAAGTATTAAATACTAAAATAATAATTCTATCTTCATTTCTTACCTTGACTTTATTTTCTCTACTCTTAACCATCTTAATAACGGGCGGTAACTTTCGCTGATTATTCCAGTTAATTCAACGAGTAACTCGACTATTATTAATACTAATATTAAAATAATAATAGAACTCCACATTTCTGAACGATTTAGAACTATTCCAGCTAGGCTAAATAATATACTCATTCCATATATTAAAATAACGGTCTGTTTATGTGTAAATCCAAGTTTAAGAATACAATGGTGCAAATGGAATTTGTCTGGTGCGGATATTGGCTTTTTGTGTATTATCCGACGAATAACCGCAAATACAGTATCTAAAATAGGAATTGCCAAAATAATTATGGGAACCAAAAGTGAAAACAAAGCGACATTTTTAAATAGACCGGTAACTGCAATAACACTGATCATATATCCTAAAAATAAAGATCCAGTATCGCCCATAAATATTTTTGCGGGATAAAAATTAAATAGAAGAAAACCTACTGTACTGCCAAACATCATAAGTGAAATTAACGCAATAGGCAGATTTCCCATTGAAACAGCTAAGCCGGAAATTGTTAAAAAAGCAATAGCTGCAATACCAGCTGCTAGACCATCTAAACCATCAATTAAATTAATTGCATTTGTAATTGCGACAATCCAAAGAATTGTTATTGGCACAGCAAAAAAACCAAATTCAATTCGATCAGTAAACGGCAATGTAATAAAGTCTATTTTAAAACCACTTACAACTGGAACAACAGCAGCAATGATTTGCATAATAAATTTAAATTTTGCAGACTTTTGAAATAGATCGTCCAAAATTCCAACAAATACAATAACAGTTGCACCTAACATAATAGGCCAATAATGAATCGTTTCTGGTATAAAAATTAAAAACCCTAATAAAAAGCCAACATAGATGGCCAGTCCACCTAATCTAGGCATTATTTTTTCGTGTACTTTTCGATTATTTGGTTCATCTGTTGCGCCAACCTTTATAGCTAATCTTTTTACCAGTGGAGTTAAAATAATCACTGTTAAAAAGCACATCATAGCCCCAATATAAATCATAAGAATCCTCCTGCATTTACTAGCTAATATCTATTTCTATAAAACTATGTTTTCTGCATAAGAATAACGCTGTCAATTCTTTACCACTACATCGAATGACCGCGTTATAAAAAGTGAAATCTCAGGTCTGATAAGATGTACCTTTTTTATACAATAACTTCCTTATATTCTGCTATATTACTAAAATCACTTTTGAATTTTTTGTATTTTTCTAATTCATCTGTTGTGATAAGAACAGATGGATATTCACTAAATCGTTGCATTTGTTCAATATTATTCACAGTCCAAACAACAACCTGAATTCCAAGTTCATCCAACTTTCTAACGTATTTATTTTTTATCCCATCATGCTTAACTGCCAAGTATTCAGCATTTAGTTTATTAATAAGTCTGAAATGGGATCGTTTCATCTTATTTACTAAAGGACCAACTTTTATATTTTTTGACAATTGCCTCAAATTCATTAGCGCATGATGATTAAATGAAATAACATAAACTTGCTCAATCATCTCTGTTTGTTGTATTACTTGAAATACCTTCTCTTCAAAGGAGTCGTATAACTTTGTGTTTTTCATCTCAATGGACACCGTAACTTTGTTCTTAGCTAAATGAAGTACTTCTTCTAGTGTAGGGATACTTTCTTTTCCTTGTACTTTGAATTCCTTCAACTCATCCAAAGTATAATGTCTAATTTCCCCACTTCCATCTGTCATCCGGTCTATTTTATAGTCATGCATCACAACAGGAATACCATCTTTACTTAGATGTACATCCAGTTCTATATGTGTAACCCCTAGTTCAATAGCTGCATGAAATGAAGTGATTGTATTCTCTGGGTATTTAGCTGGATATCCCCTGTGCCCTATAGCTCTAATAGACATAAATGATTCTCCTTTTCATTTAAAGAATGTATTTATTAGATTAGTTCTATTATAAATATTGAACATTGAGCCCATATTAGATTAAAGTAAAGAGTTTGTAAATTTTTAAGATTTTTCATTAATACTTTTTTTTAATGTATTGTATTCGAAGTATCTCGACCTTCATTTTGTACGCAAAGTAAATAACCCCCCATATCAAAGTTTTACCCTCTATTAATTTTTATTCTTTTTCAGTTAAGATAAATCGAGTAGAGGGAAAAGTTAAGTAACTTTACGCCCCTCTCACACCACCGTACGTACCGTTCGGTATACGGCGGTTCAATAGTTTGAGTGTACGAACTGGTATTGTAGAGCGATGTCTTTATATCCTCTCGATGCCAGTTCTTTATCTGTTAATGAACGATGGAGTACATAACTACTGGATATAACCCAGTAGCCCTTTCTTGTATTCGACCATTCATAAGCTTTATGTTTATCGATACCTAAGCGAATTAGATTTTTCCTTTTTGTGCGTGGGTTTTTCCACTGCTTCCAGAGATATTGTCTAATTCTTCGCTTCAACCATCCATTGAGATTCTTTATAAATCCTTTCATTTCCCCTATGCCATAGTAGTTTATCCAACCTGTCATAAGTTGTTGGATTTCTTTAAGAATCACTTCGAGATGTCGTCCACGATTGCGTTTGGTGATCCGCTTGAGTTTCCTTTTGACGGTCACTTTCGCTTTATTATGCGGACGAATTTTGACACCCTTCTTCGTAGCTAATAAGCAGAAGCCAAGAAACTTACGTTTCAAAGGACTTCCAACCGCACTCTTTTCTCGGTTAACAGTTAAACTCAGATCCTTCTCAAGAAAGTTCGTTATATTATCCATTACCCGATATCCTGCTCTCCTGCTTTTCACATAGATATTACAGTCGTCCGCATAGCGGACGAATCTGTGACCACGCTTTTCTAATCGTTGGTCTAATTCATTCAGATAAATATTACTGAGTAACGGCGATAAGTTTCCACCTTGCGGCGTTCCTTCTTCCGATTTCTCAAAGATACCGTTTATCATAATTCCACTCAATAAATACTGTCTTACCAAGCGAAGCACGCGCTTATCATCTATCTGTTTTTCCACGAAATACATCAGTTTGTCATGATTTACCGTATCGAAGTAGGATTTCATATCCAAATCCACCACATATTTGTACCCTTGTTCGTAGTATGACTTTGCCCGTATGATGGCTTGATGTGCACTACGTTTTGGACGAAACCCAAAACTATTATCGGAGAACTTTGGTTCAAATATTGGTTGGAGCACTTGGTTAATCGCTTGTTGAAGCATCCGGTCGATGACTGTCGGAATCCCCAGTTTTCTCTTTCCACCGTCTGGTTTCGGGATTTCAACCCGCAGGACGGGTTGCGGTTTGTATTTTTCTTGATATAACTGGAGTAATAGTTCCTCTTTATGTTCCTTCAAGTATGGAAGTAGTTGGTCGCACGTCATACCGTCTACACCGGCTGCCCCCTTATTTCTGACGACTTGAAGGTAAGCTTGATTGAGATTGTTCCTTGACAGGATTCTTTCAAACAGATTGGATACACCATTTTGATTGTTCTTTTCACCATGTAAGCCACTATGCGCTTCGACATACCCTTCATGTTCCACACTATCTCTCTGCCGATAGCCAGATTCTCCTGTTTTCTGCAGTTGTCGCACCTTACACACCTCCTAGAGCTTTCAAAACGACTATTGTTCGGTCCTTCATGTTTCGTCAAGTAACATTACTATGACCTCTGCTGACTTCTTGTGATTCACCAAGACGTCATCGTCTTGGTTGTGCTGGTTTGTTATCATTCAACTCCCACTGCACCCTCACAAGACCTCCCCCGGTAAGAGCGAAAACTTTCCTCCCATGTAACTGCTAGATTTACTGTATAGGTTTCGGGCAGTATTGGACTTCAGTTTGTTAGGCAACCTTATCCGACCTAATTCAGCCTTCTATCTAGTTTCTGTTCGTCAGTTCAGGAGTTTGCGTCCGACTTCCTTCAGCCACTACCTCGCGATAGCCACCTTGTCTTTCGCTAACAGTTCCTACTGCCATGCCTGTAGTGGACTTTCACCACCAAGTTTTCGCCCATGCAGGGCGCACCTAAAAAGACGATTCTAATAATTAAAATTTAGAATCGTCTTTTATATATTATTTTTTGTCGCTCTTGAGTTGTCTTATTTTATATATGGCGATTCTCCGCCTCAATCTCTTTCGATCCTAATATTAAGTAATTTAACTCCTCTTTTGGAATCTTATTAAACTCTCCACGTTTCACCAAATAAAAGCCAATACCTAGCACAATCCACACGACCAAGGCAATTTGAGATTCTATACCGAGAAAAGCCGGTGATCCAGGTATTAATAATAATGCTAAAAAGATTAAGCTAGCTAGCATCCCAACACCTGAAATGGTTTTCTTAAATGGAGAAACGATATGTTTCTTCGGATTGAATGCGACTGTTTTCTTTGTTTTAAATAATGTAAACGCCGTGTAACAAGTATAAAAATAAGCAATGGTTACACCTATAGAAGACATGTCGACGACCCATAATAGTGCTTCTCTTCCAAACCATGGAGCAAATGCAGAAACGACGACAGTAAAGATGATCCCAATGTAGGGAGTTTTATATTTTGGATGCAGTTTTGAAAAGCTGGCAGGTATTATTTTAGCTCGTGACATTGCAAATAGTAGACGGCTTGAAGAAATAATAAACCCGTTCAACCCCGTAAATACTCCCATCGTTAATGCCGTTACTAAGAGCACTAAGCCAATGGTGCCAAGCAATTCTTGAATGGCTGCTCCTGTTCCCCATACATGATCCTCTGCGACTAAGCCTTCCCATGGCTGTGTCATAGCAGTGGCTAAAATCATTAAACTGTACAAGACAGCTGCAAAAAAGATCGCCATAATAATTAAGGAAAATGCTTTTTTAGATGAGAAATGAAATTCTTCGGCTGCTTGTGGTACATTGTCAAAGCCAACATACGCCCAAGGAGCAATGGCTACGATAGATATAATAGCAGCCCAAGCAGTTGTGTCAGAAGGAAAGTAAGGTTGTACACTGGAAAGACCTGTTCCCGGCTGTGCCCCAACCATCCATGTAATCATTAAGATACTAGCAATCATCACACTGCAAAATAAAAATTGCATGCGACCAGAAATGCCTGTCCCTCGAATATTAAAATAACCAAATGTCCCTAAAGCAACGGAAGCAATAATAATTTCCATTCCATAAACGTCCCAACCAGCTATTTGATAAAGTGGAAAGTTTTCAATCAATGTGGGAAACACAAATTTAAACATTAAAGCAAAGGCAGATGCATTTAACGCTACAATGCAAATATATCCTAACGTTAAAAACCATCCACTAATAAATGCATGTGTCCGACCTAAACTTATAAAAGCATAGGCAAATTCTCCGCCTGTTACCGGGAAGCTTTTAATTAAGAAACCATAACTTACTGCAATGAGCATCATTAATATTGCTCCAATACTCAAACCGATAATGACCCCTAGTGGACCTGCTGTTTCCATCCATGTGGTCGGTTGAACGAATGCACCCCAACCAATTGATGAACCTAAAGCGATCGCCCATACCCAGTGAGCCTTTAAAGATTTCTTCAGCGTCGTTCTTTCTTCCATAAAATTGGAATCTCCTTTAGTTTTAAATAACTACGATTTTGTTTACTTGTAAAATGCTATCATGTTTTGTAGTAAACGAACAAATGGACCATAAGTCTAAAATTGTTGTTTAGAAGCTTTTTCTGCCTCTCTCATGTAGAATAACATCTTGAACGTTAAGTTTTAATATATATTCTTCCTTATTCCTGTTTCATGGATAAATTAAACTTCAAGGAAGTGTTTCACAGCATAAATGGATAAGCTTATGACAAATGAATAAACATAAAAACCATCATAGATCATTAGAAGTGAACCATGATGATTTCCATTGTATAAAATTTTTTTCTTTTTTATAGTACAAAAAACAGAATGCCAACGTGAGAACTATTTATTATATTTTTGCTTCATTTCTTTTAAATGCTCTTCAGATTTCCCTTTAGGAATGCTTAAGCTTTTCCATTCATTTCCCTTTCGCTGCTTGCCAATTAACATAATTTGTCCAACGTGGGAAGCATAATGAGCAAGCTGTCTTTCAATCGCATCTAAAACTAAAATGGGCTGTTCGCGAATCCTTACATTTTTTTTCAAATCCGCAGCCGTTAACTGTTCTAATGCTGCAAATAAGACAGACCAGCCCTCATTCCACAAAGTAAGCATATGCTGTTTTGAATCGACAGTGTTAATAAATTCCTGATCTCGATGTCGATTACTTTTCTCTCCGTCAGTTGTTAAAAAATCCGTCCATCTTGACAGCATATTGCCTCGTAAATGTTTCACAATGACAGCAATACTATTGGAAGCCTCATTCAATGTCCAATGTATATCCGATTCATTCAACTGTTGAAAAGCGCCCTCCCCTTGCTCCTTGATTTGTACAAACCTTTGTTTAATAATACGTATATATTCATCCCCTAAAGTCATCGCTTCAACCTCCATGTTAATTTCTTCTATTTTAAATGAAAGGGGCTTCTTGCCAAACACTTATAGTGAAAACATTGCCGTTTTGTTGAAAAAGCTCGCCTGTAAGGGCTTTTCCTATTAGAAATGGACTCCTATAATATAAAGCGAACCTGCAATAAGTAATCGCTTTCTTTCACCCCTATTAATTGTTTAGTAGCCCAAGGGTATGGATCTAAAGACCTCTTACGAAAAAGGAGTACGTGCTCTTATCTCCAACTTAGACTTGGTCTGCTCATATCTTCCAATTCATGAAGTGAGAGTCTTACTGCACCTAAAAATATTCACATAAAGTGCAAAGAAAGACCCGACACTAATCTAGCGCCGAGCCTTGCTGACATTTAACTCATTTACTTAACCAAAAATCGACCATAATTTACCGAACATGATCCATAATTGGGAAAATAGATAGGAAAAGAAGTTGTCCTCTATGCCTCCGTCTTTATCATCATCTTTATCCTCTTCGTCTTCTTTGCTCTCTTTTTGTTTTGTTACTTCGTGCGTTTTAACTGTTTCATTTCCGGCTACATCGACGACTTTAAACTCAAATTCGTTTTTCCCATCCTCTAAGTCTAGTTCTACTTCGACAAGCTCATCGAAACGGTTATCACCATAAGGTTGGGAAAGCTCATGTGTATAGACATGGTCGCCATCAACAAATACATTAATATCGTCAAAGTTGTCGCGAACTCTTGCTTTTACAGTAATTGTATCTTGCTTTGTTTTCTTTTTTCCTTTTACATTTAATTTAGCTTCCTTCGTATCGACAAAATAGCGTCGGCCTATTTCTGTTTCGTTGCCAAGCGTGTCCACTGCTTTCACCCGTTTAAAATAATACCCGCCCTTTTTATGTTTCACGGGTAAGGAAAATTCATAACGGTCTTTTTCTTCATTAAATTCAAGCTTTGCTTTTTTTCCATCGACTGTTACTTCCTTTACATCCGTTTCATCTGTTACATAACCAGAGAAAACAACTTCTCTTTTATCATGAGCCCCTAGATTTTCTGGAGCAAGCAAACGTAAGTCCGGTGCGGTTTTATCAGGCTCTTGCATTTCTGCTTCTACTTCCGTTTCATTTCCTGCATAGTCTGTCACTTTTACTGTTATTTTTGCATCTTCATCGACGGATAAAGGATGTTCCTTTTCTCCATTCACATACGGTTCTTCTAACACAGGTTCATCATTTACGAAAATCTCCCAAGAAGCGACGCCACTCCCTTTTTTAGCATCTTTTGCTGTTACAGTAAGCATTTCATTATCAAAATTATACGTTGCTTCTACTTCTGGAGCAGTTGTATCTAAAATTACTGGAAGCTTTAGCTTCTGCCATTCGGCACCTTCATAATCAACCTTTGCTTCTGCTTGTAAATAGTATTTTCCTTCTGGGGCCATCTTCCCCTTCACTTTTCCATCCCAAGCACGATCTGACGAAATAGAATAATAGGCTCCTTTTCCAGAGTCATAATAGTTTTTACTAATATGAGACTCTAAACGAATGGTACGAACTTTCTTTCCTTGTTCATCCAGTACAGTAAACTTGGCATCCTTTGCATTTCTTAAAAATGACAATATCGGAAGCGCATCATCTTTTACACCATCATCATTTGGAGAAAAGGCGATCTTCTCAGGGTTAATGTCACCTGTATTTAAATCTTCTCCTAAAAAATTATATTGCATATCACCATTTTTATCTTCGCCAGTTGAAGTTACAACCCCTGTCATACCATAAAATGAATCTTCTTCCCATACTGGCGCATCAAAAATCGAAGCTGCATCCCAATCACCTTTAAAACCGACATATGGAACCGTTAGTTCTGGATATGTGTCTGTCGGATCGGTTAATGTAACAAATCCTTCTAACCAGTAACCATTTGTAAATACTTTTGCTAACTCGTTGTTGACAGAACTTACATCAACGGTTACCGTAAAAGTTGTCTTTCCGTTTGCAGGTACTTCAATCGTAGCTTGTTTTTTCCCATTAATGGTCACAGCGTCTCCTAAATCATTAGACGGTAATAGATTTGGAGCTGTAACGAGATCATCTCCACTGTTTGCAGACGTATCTGTTTGCGCATTTGCATTCACTTCATAGGATACAGCTGTATCTTGGAAATTTTCAGCTGTTAGTTCAAAAGACACGCGATCTTCTGTTATTTGTTTTAAAGCGACCTTGGCTTCTTTCGTGTTAGATTCTGTCACAACTATAGGGGTAGTAAGTGCCGCGTGAAGTTGCATTATACCAGAACCTTGTCGGCGTGGAGATACTGGTTCTTCTTCAAACTGTACTTGCTTTGCCGTATTCATCATCATATTTTTGGCTAATGCAATCCGATCAGCCTTCTCATATCCAAATTCCTCATCCACACGCTGTAAAACAAGAGCCCCTCCTCCTGCTACATGTGGTGCAGCCATCGATGTTCCGCTCATTAAACCATATTTATTATCATTTAATGTAGAATAAATTTGTCCACCTGGGGCTGTAATTTCTGGTTTAAAGTCTAGATTTGGAGTAAGTCCCCAAGAAGTAAATGCGCTCATTTTTCCAGCATCTGGGTTGTCTATCGTTGCACTATCGCCTGTAAAAGCAATATTTACTTGCTTTTCTTCTGCAATAGCCTGTGCGAGCTTATCTCCATCACTCTTTAACATAAATAACTGTGGGATGGTAATTTCAGCTTCAGTTGCCATATTAACAATACCATCTGTGTTATTATAAATAATTGCGCCAGCAGCTCCCGCATTTTGCGCGTTAATTACTTTATCTGTAAACGCCAATTCTCCACGTTGCATTAGGGCAAATTTCCCTTCTACATCTTTGCCTTCAAAATCTTCTGGCTGTCCAAGCCCAGCATGAAAGAGAGAATAAGAAGTACCATCTGGCTTAGGCTCCGTGTTACCTGCCGACAGAAAGGCTGCTGTACCTTGTTGATCATCTATCGTATACGCTAACTGATCTACTTGCATAAACGTATTTTCAAACGAAGCAACCTGAAGCGAATCATCAGAAACACCAGGCGAGCCTGCTACACCGTAATCTGGGTTATTTACATCTGGATAAGCAAACCCATCTCCAAATAAAGCAGAATTTCCTGCAGAAATAGACATAAGAACGCCATTTTCTACGGCACGAGAAACAGCCTGTTGTTCAGGAGAATCATTATTTACATAGCCTGCGGGTGATCCTAAACTCAAATTTAACGCATCTACGCCAAGCTTAATCGCATCATCAATCGCTTTTACATAAATATCACCAAAAGTAGATCGCATTTCAGGGTCATTTCCAAACACTTTTAGTGCAAGTAGCTGCGCTTCTGGTGCCACCCCGATGACACCACTATTTTCTTCATCCCCATTAGCTCCAACCGTACCTGCTACATGCATGCCATGGTAATTTGCATTTGCATGTATTTCTCTTATTTCATCATTTTTATCCATATAATTATAGCCATATGGAACTTTTTCGTTATAAAATTTACCTGGAAGCGACTCGTCATTTACGACTTGTTCGACCTCTTCTTCAGATAAATCCGCCGTTTGCTCGTTAGATATAGCCATATCCTGGTGAGTTGGATCAATACCAGTATCAATAATACCGATAACCATGCCCTCACCTTTAAAATCATATTCCCTCCAAGCCTGCTGTGCTTCTACTAGTTCTTTACTATACTTCATATCTGGCTTAGCAATTGGGCGCTCATATTCATTTACCGTATGCACCTTTTTAACATTTTTAATCTCTTTTATTTTATCGAGATCGCCTTGTTTTACTTCAGCACTAAAGCCATTTACAACTGTTGTAAATTCTTCATGATACGTTACATCGACTTTTTTCTGTTTCATTTCTTCTTTTACCGACTTTTGCTTTTTCTTGGCATCGTTTTCCAGTTTTTCTTTTTCATTTTTCGGCATTTGATTAAACATAATACCTTTTTTCGTTGCCTTTTCAATCGCCGGTTCATCCTCTACCTCTACAATAACACGCGTTTTCTCATCTGGATTTTCTGTTTGTTTTAATGGTTCAGACGAAACATCAGGCTTGTTCTTCATTTCTGGCAATTGCTCGACGGCGTGGATAGTTGAAAAACTACTAAAAGTGAGTAAAAATATTAATAAAATCATAAAAGAACGTTTTATTGCCGGTGTAAACCTCATTCATTTTCCCCCTTATAAAATGGTAGAAGTTTTGATCCATTACTAGAAAAGACACCAATGGATAAAATCCTTAGAAAAACTTGGCTTCTCGCCAAGTCCTTATGGCGAAAGGCATAGTTTTTCTTATACTATAAACCTTTAAACTTTTATACTTTCCTATAGTGTTAAAAAAACTTGTTTCATACCACATTTTCATGACATAAACTGCCGTTTTTTGTTTGCAGTTGCTTTTCTTAATAGAGTAAGCTATCTCAAGCTATTCATGGTAGTTTTTCTGGAACGACACATTTTATTTCATATTTAAAAACAAGAAATACCCCCCTTTCTATTAATCTAAATTTTCCGATATATTAAAGCATAATAAAGTTACTAGATTGAAGGAAGTGTAAATAGTCCTGCATGTAAATAGGGAAATTGGGAAATTTCGACAAATACATACATATTTTTATCAAACTTTTGCACTACACAAAATATTGCAAATCAAAATGACTAGCTTTATTTTATAGCATTTCAGGTACTGAAAACGTATTTTGCGGTTTGAGAATATGGACCGATGCTTGACTTAATCTTTTCGAGGTTTACTTCATTGGGGAGTGAGAGTACAGATTTAGGGGCGACTACTTAATTCGGGATTTTGGGTGTTTATCATCATCTATTCAGTGGGTGAGCATCCCATTTGGATGCTGTCCTTCAAAAGGGAAGGGGCAACATTTGATCGATTGAATCCACGAGATGATCGCTTGGATGCTCAGGCTGTTCCATGTACATAACTACCGTCGTTATGTGCATCTTGCTCCGCCTTGCTTATGAGAAAAGCTTGTCCTAATTATAATTCTATGGCGAAAGCTATCTTTTTGCTTATATTATAAAACAAAAAAATTATACATAACTATATTGTAGAAGTAGGACTTTTTTAGTAGTTTTCGTCAAATTCTGCATAATTTTGTTTTATATGGTATGTTTTGATTGTTAGAAATTCCATACGTAGTATAAAATGGATGTATAGTAGAATAATTACAATCTGACATCCTTGTTAAATTGTGAACTTCAGCGAAAAAGTTGTGAACTTCAAGTAGATTGGTTGTGAACTCCAGCGAATTTTTATTGAACTCAAGCGAATTTTTTATAGCTCGAGCTAATTAACATTATTTTCCACTTTAAGCACCACAACTAAACCCCCTCCACTTGATGTGGAGGGGGTTTATGTTGAGAAATAAGAATATATACAATTAGCTGCTTGTCCACGTCTGGCTCCAGCGCTCAGCAACGAGGCGACTTCACGAAATCCCTACGATAAGTCATCATCGGTTTGTCGATAAGAGGAAGGCCGACTAAAAGCGGGCTTGCCGCACGACGTCGCGATACCCCCTCTGTTTTAGTGGCATCATTCCTTTGTCTCGGTTAATTCGCTCCATTCGCTACGTTGCTAAACGGGCGCCCCAAGCTTTGTTCATTGTTAAAACCAGTTGGTGTGGAAAATGCCTGTTTTATCTTTTCGTTGATACGTATGAGCACCAAAATAATCACGTTGGGCTTGCACTAAATTAGCTGGTAAATCCGCAGAACGATAACTGTCGTAATAAGCAATTGCGCTAGAAAAAGCAGGAACAGCAATACCTTGCTTAATTGCAACTGCGACGACTTCTCGTAAAGCATCTTGATAATTTTCTACAATCTCTTTAAAATATGGATCCAGTAATAAATTCGCTAAGTCAGGTGTTCTGTCGTACGCATCTTTAATTTTTTGTAGGAATTGCGCACGAATAATACATCCACCACGCCAAATCATCGCAATATCGCCATAATTTAGATCCCAGTCATTTTCTTCCGATTGCGCACGCATTTGCGCAAATCCTTGAGCATATGAGCAAATCTTACTCATATATAAGGCCTTTCTAACTGCTTCAATAAGCTCTTTTCGATCACCAATGAATGGCTTTTTCTCAGGTCCATGCAACTGTGCACTTGCATGTACACGCTCATCCTTCATCGCAGAAATAAACCTGGCAAATACAGACTCCGTGATTAAAGGAAGAGGTACACCTAAGTCTAATGCATTTTTACTTGTCCACTTTCCTGTTCCCTTCTGTCCTGCTGTATCTAAAATAACATCTACTAGTGGCTGATTTGTTTCTTCATCTTTCTTCGTAAAAATATCTGCCGTTATTTCAATAAGATAGCTATCTAATTCTCCTTCATTCCATTCAGCAAACACTTCATGTAACTCGTCTGCTTCCATACCGAGGACATGTTTTAAAATAAAATAAGCTTCAGCTATCAACTGCATATCGCCATATTCAATACCATTATGCACCATTTTTACATAGTGTCCAGCACCATCAGGGCCAATATATGTGGTACATGCTGCTCCATCTACTTTAGCTGCAATAGCTTCAAAGATGGGAGCCACTAATTCATGGGCTTCTTTTTGACCACCTGGCATTATGGAAGGACCTTTTAATGCTCCTTCTTCACCACCGGAGACCCCTGTTCCAATAAAATGGACCCCTGATTTTACTAGTTCTTTATTACGACGAATCGTGTCTTCATAAAGTGTATTTCCACCATCAATTAAAATATCGCCTTTATCCAAGTGAGGAAGAAGTGATTCAATCGTAGCATCCGTAGCAGCTCCTGCTTTAACCATTAATAAAATTTTTCTAGGCTTTTCTAATGATGCAACAAATTCGTCAATCGATTTTGCACCTTTAAATTGTTTTCCTTTTGCCTCATTGGCTAAGAAAGCATCTGTTTTATCACTTGAACGGTTATAAACAGCAACCGAATAACCACGACTTTCAATATTTAACGCTAAGTTCTTACCCATTACTGCTAGACCGATTACGCCGATTTGTTGTTTTTCCATGTTTGTAGGTCATTCCCTTCTCTAATCATGCTTCATGTATTATAAATTGCAGCTTCAATGAGTGAGGTTTTCTTACCCACTGATTGTTCGATGAATATATCAGAGTTTAGATGCTGTTATCTCCA
Source organism: Virgibacillus dokdonensis (assembly GCF_900166595.1). Lineage (NCBI taxonomy): Bacteria > Bacillati > Bacillota > Bacilli > Caryophanales > Bacillaceae > Virgibacillus > Virgibacillus dokdonensis. The sequence continues at coordinate 3,646,958 of NZ_LT745763.1, forward strand.
CTTAAACTTGTCCAAATCGCATCTTCCTATTCTTAAGGTCCGATTGTTACAGCATCTTATCCCCAGAATAAATTCTTCCTTTATTATATTAAACTTTTCACATTTTGACGATTGATTACGTTTATGCTTTCGTATTCCTATTTCCAGCGTGAAGAATGCGCACACTGTAAAAGCACGTATATGTTCCGTTGCTCATAGACTTTACGTCTTATCCTTGTAGCGTAATCAATCACTTGAAAGACTTTCACGTATTAACGATTTTTTTTCTTTCTTGTAACCAATAGACGAAGCATACGCAAGACAGGTCGCTTTCCTCCCATTACAATACCTGCCATTTCAGCAAATAAATGCAATAAAATAAGCACAATAACGGTAATAATAAAGGAAACCGTAATACTTGCATTGGAAAACAGCACAGCCAAAGTGCCGAACAATGCACTAAAACCATAAATAATTAACACTGTTTTGCGATGACTATACCCAGCCTGCAATAGTTGATAATGAATATGCTTATTATCAGGCATCATAATATTTTCCTTATTATATGCTCTTCTTGCAATTGCAAACAACGTATCAAATATAGGTACAGCTAGCACAATAATCGGAATTACAAAACTAAATAATGCCACGTTTTTAAATAAACCGAGCATGGAAACGACAGCTATCATATAACCTAAAAAATTAGATCCCGTATCCCCCATATAAATTTTAGCAGGGTAAAAATTATGGTATAAAAAACCAAGGTTACTCCCTATTAAGGTAACGCATAAATACGCAACCATCATTTGCATATCAATAAATGCCATTACGCTAATGCTAATTAAAGCAATCGTTGTTACCCCTGTTGCTAAACCATCTAAGCCATCAATTAAATTTATAGCGTTTGTAATTCCTACCACCCAGAATACCGTAATTAATACACTGGCAAATCCCAATTCTACTGTTCCAAAAAGTGGAAGCGTTAATTTTTCAATAATTAGTCCTGAAGAAACTAAAAAGGAAGCTGCAATTAATTGTCCGGTTAACTTCACAACTGGTTGGATGCCAAATCGGTCATCTAATGCACCAGTTACTATAATAACTACTGCTCCAGCAGCTATTTCAGCTAAGTGTGGATGGCTCGGCTGTAAATATAATAACCCTGCTCCCATTCCTAAAAATATAGCTAAACCACCTAAACGAGGCGTTACCTTCGTATGTATTTTTCGATAGTTCGGGAAATCTACAGCGCCCACAAAAACGGCAAATTTTTTCACCGGATAGGTCAATAGAAAAGAAGTGGCAGCTGCAATGACAAAAGCTATCATAAAGTCTACATAATTTATCATATTATTCTCCTACTGTTCTTAGCTGAGTTTCTTCTTCGCTAAAATGTATAATCGACTTAAATTATATCGAATCCTAGCAGTTTTTAGCAAATTATATTGTACACACCATTAAAACATGATAGGCTATTTTTGGAAGTGCTTTGCCCATTCGAATCCGGAAAAGATTTTGTTTCTAGTAATTTTTTCTAATAAAGATTGTTCAAAAATTGCATGGTTACGCACTATTCAAATGCAATTTTTGTTTATTTATATCATAACCTGAATCATTACGACATGAGGAACATAAGGCGCTTACTTCGTTTCATTCGCCATATCTGAAAATAGTGAATTGTGTTCCAACCATTTACAACTACCACACCAATAACGATAAAGGAGGTTTCCAAATGATACCGTACATATTTGTTGCAGCAGCTACATTAGCTATGTTTCCTATTTTAACTCTTTATAAAATGAATGTGGAAAAATTAAAACAAGATCCAAGTCAGCATGCGAGAGTACAAAATAATTTAATGATTGGTGTCGCTCTGAGCGAAGCTATTCCTATACTACTCATTATTTATGGCTATGCACAGATGGAAAGTGTGTCTACCGTGTCAGACTTATATCTGCCAGGGATTATTCTATTATTTTTGGTCATTTTTGCTGTTTTATTTATTTTCATGCAAGCCAAAGTGGGCGTCCCTGAAGAAGCAAAATCCATGATTACGCAATTTTCCATCATTAGTATCATGCTGGCTCTTGCTATTCCTATTATTTCTATTGTGTCTTTATTTATGATGATGCCTTAGCACAAACAAATATGAAATTTTAGAAAAACTTGGCTCATACTATAGCATTCAGTAGGAGATTTTCCCTCCCCCCTACTGAATGCTTCTTGATATTAAAAGTCCTACACAAATGAAAAAGGTAAACCCCTTTCACTTTGGCAGCAAGATCTCTTTCTTTTGGATAAACAGAAGCAGCTTTTCGTGAACTACTCCAACATTTATCACCTTTACAGTTTGCTTAAAAAACCTTCTTGCATCATCGACAACGAACACCTTACTATTCGGCTATACCTTCACACTCGTGAAGAGGGGCACTTCTTTCGCAATTACGTTACATCGACACATAGCTATTCCGTTTCTTTATTTTCAATATCTGTTTCCAATCGCTGAATAAATTCTTCTGCAGCGCTATAACCTTGTTGATGTAAGTACCAATTATTTGCCGCAGCTTCAATTAAACCGACAACGTCCCGACCAGGCTGTAATTGAATTTCTATCGCCGGTATAGCAACACTCATATAATCGTTCGTCTTTGTTTCAAGCTCCAATTCGTTGTTTAAAGCATCCTTTTCCCATTCTGTTAAATGTATATCAAGCGCGATACGCGTTTCTTCTTGAAAGGCCTTTTGACCATATATGCGAACAACATTAAGAAGTCCAACGCTACGCAAAGCAAGGAACTCTTTATTCGTTTGGTTATGTGTACCTAACAACGTATCCGGACCTAGCTTCTTTAACACAACGATATCATCTGCGACTAGCCGATGACCTCTACCAATTAGTGTATGGGCAATTTCACTTTTGCCAATTCCTGATTTGCCGCGAATGAGAATTCCAAGTCCAAAAATATTTACACAAACAGCATGAATGGCTGTTTCTGGAGCCAACGCTTTAATCATGTAAGCATCATATTTTTCAATAAAAGTTGATGTCGGCTCTTTTGTCCGAAGTAAAGGAATGCCTTCCTGATTACAAAATTGGGTTAAATACATCAACCCCTCCTGTTCTGAAGTTACAATAAAACAAGGTGGATGATACTTTACGATATTGCCAATTCGTGATCTTCTCTGCTCATGTGTCAATTGATGTAAATAAGTAATTTCTTTTTTCCCTAATACTTGTACGTGTTCCATAGGAAAAAAATCAAAGTACCCAATAAATTCAAGCCCCGGACGATGCGTTCTCGGCTTGGTGATTGGTCGGTTCAATTCAACTTCTCCGGCCAATATCTCTAAATTAAACTGTTCTGCTAATTGTTTTACAGTGACGGATTTCATCATGATACGCTCCATTTCTAATCTGCTATAACTATGTACTATTATATACGATAACGGGTAATAAAAGTTTCGTAAGGCTTGGTCTATAATTAAAATTTTGTGCTATATTTCACAATAACTATTTGTATGAAACTTTACAACTAACAGTCACTCTGTTTAGTGTTGACTTAAATGAAAGTGTTTATCCTTTGGGGATGCTATAAGACTATTGGAAGATGAGCTTAAAAAACCCTGAGAGGCATTTGGCCAATCAAGGTATGAGTTTCATTATCATTTCTAATCAACTAGTAACTCCAAGTAATATTTATCATTTTCTTCTATTTTTCTTAAAATTCTTCATGATAAGTCACAATTTGAATATCATAAAATAAAGCGGACTGTTATTCTTTTCATTTATGGAACTTGTCAATTACAATTTGAGCTTTCCGTATTACTATGTTAACAGCACTTTTATAATATGGCTACAAGTTCAATTTTATCCATGTTATAAAGCTTTGAAGGTAACTAATAACCGTATCTTTGTTAAATTTTCGTAAAATGTCAATTACAGACTTGTTTTCAACGACAAAGTAGTTAACCCCATTTCATGCTTACATTATTTAAGACTTCATAAATGGTTTAATAGAGCTTTTTTTCCTTGGCCATCTAAATTTTGGAACATGCTTTACCATTACTTCATAAGTGATTCCCCATTGCTGTTCCGATAAAGTCGCAACTGAAACCTTATTTTTTATTCCAAGCCTCCTTTTTAAATGCTTCATTTGAGATGGTGTAAATACACCTTTTAATGCTAAATCAATAGATGATTGGGGAGTTTTAAGCACATAATCGACCAATCCCCAAAAGATTAAATAATCTCTATAAGGTACAATCGGTTTAGCTTTTCTGTTTATTGTAATTATTGCGGAATCAACTCTTGGTGGTGGAGAGAAATTCTTTCTTGGAATCTCTTTAATATACCGAATATCAAACCACATTCTCCAAGCAATTATATATGGATCTTTCACAAAATTTGACGTGAATCTTTTGGCTGTTCCTTTTTCCAATACAATAACTCCTCTTTGAAAACCACTTGAAGGTTTATTAAGAAGCATTTTCATAATCGGTGTTGTAATGGCATATGGAATATTCGAAACAACCACAAAAGGCTCTCGGGGTAACAAAATTTTTAATATGTCTTGTTGGATTATCACTGTGTTTTTCATTTCAAGTTGTTTTAATTTCCTTATAAACTTATGGTCGTATTCAACAGCGAGAACCTTTCTTGCCCGATTACTTAAAACGTTAGTAATTGCTCCTTTTCCAGCTCCCAATTCTAATACAAGATCACTCTCTGAAATCTGAGCAATGTTTACAATATCCTTTAGCAATCCTTTGTTATGCAGCAAGTGTTGCCCGCTAAAGTTCGGAAATTTCTCAATGGGAGATTTTGTATGTTTATACTTTTTCCTTCTTTTTGTCATTATTCAAACAATCCTTCCTTAAATTAATTGACTTTTCGGCTCTGAATGCAAAAAAACCACAGAAATAGACGTCTGTAGTTTCCAGTAAACGGAATCAATTATTTAGAAGTAGACAAAAAGACATTTTGACGTAGGAAAAAGTTATACGACACAAAATGGGTTTTCTCTCTTGTAAAGAAAGCTAAATAAATTTCTCATAAAAATATTAAAAGGAAAGGATGAATAATCAACCTTCCCTGTCTCATTAACAAAATATTTTAATATAGATTGTTAAATAAAAATGGACAGACTTATCCCGTTTACTCTGTAAGCAAAAGCAACAGAGCCTTCGAACGTATTAAATTACATGTTCAAAGCATGGTAAGTCTTGATTGCCCCCATATTATTTAACAACCCTCCTTAGTTTAATTACATTAAATACAGTATAGATTATAAATAAATCTATAGATAAAGTCAATAAACAGAAGGACTTGATAAGAGTGACCCTTATTAGAAAACGTTACTCGTCAATAAATCGCTTGGAAAAAATTGGATCCCTGTACGATAAAGTTTAATATTTTACAATTAGATAACCTTTGTTAATATTAAAATTGAAAATCAACTTGCTTGTTTTCTTGATTTTCATACCCTTTCATATAATCAATTCTTCGTTGTGCAGAGGTCTTGCTTACTTGTTCATCGGCATGATAGGAAGAACGCACTAAAGGGCCTGCTTCACAATGTTTAAACCCTTTTTCCAAAGCAATTTGCTTTAATTCTTCAAATTCATCTGGATGATAATAACGTTCAACTGCTAAATGCTTCTTTGTCGGCTGTAAATATTGACCAATTGTCATAATATCTACTTGATGCGCGAGTAAATCATCCATCGCTTGAATGATTTCTTCTTTTTCTTCACCTAAACCAACCATGATACTTGATTTTGTTGGCGTGTTTGGTCGAATTTCCTTTACTCGCTGTAAAAGCTGGAGTGACCGATCGTACATCGCTCGCGCACGTACTCGTTTTGTTAACCTTCGCACCGTTTCAATATTATGGTTAAAAATATCTGGTTCACTATCCATAAGCGTATGTAAACTTTCATAGTCGCCTTTCATATCAGAAGGAAGAATTTCAATCGTACAACCAGGATTTTTCCGTCTAATTGCTCGCACCGTTTCTGCAAAAACAGCTGCCCCACCATCAGTTAAATCATCTCGAGCAACAGCCGTAACTACAACATGCTTTAACCCCATGATTTCAACGGAATCTGCTACACGCTCTGGCTCTCCCCAATCCAATTCATTCGGTAGGCCTGTTTTTACCGCACAAAAACGACATCCCCTCGTACAAGTGTCTCCTAAAATCATGAAGGTTGCTGTCTTTCTCTCGCTCCAACATTCATGAATATTTGGGCAACGGGCTTCTTCGCAAACGGTGTTTAAACGATTTTCGCGCATAAGCTTTTTCAAACCACGATACGATTGGTTCGTATTAATTTTTGTTTTTAACCATTCGGGCTTTCTTAAAGTTGTAGTGTTTTTAGACATGTGAAACCACTCCTTCTAATGGTAAATTGGCATACTCTTTTTCAGCTAACTGATACACTTCATTCCACTGGCTTTTTGTTAATGAAAATTCGGTTAGTTCAATACCCAGTCCATCTGAAAAACCTTTTTTAAATGCGGTTTTTACAGTGTCATAGGATACACTTTTCTTTAAAATTCGATTTATCGTTGTCGCCTTGTTCCAAAAAGCTTGTTTCTTTCGCGCTTTTAATTTTTCGCTTGGTAAAATAAACATATCAAACAACATGTCTATATCCATCGAAATAGGAATAGATCCATGCTGAAGCAGTACGCCTTTTTTTCTCGTTTGCGCATTCCCTGACAGTTTTTTACCATCTGCTACCATTTCATAAAATGCTGGGCGCTCAAAACAAATATTGCTTCTTTCTTTCGAAGCTAATTCCGCATACCCCGCTTCAATGCCTAAGTTTTTATATCCTTCCAAAATCCCTTTTGATAAATCATAATAGGCTTGGCGAATAGATGAAGCAATTGCTGGATGTGACTCAGAAATAACAATGCTGTATGTCAATTCATCGTCATGAAGCACAGCACTTCCTCCAGTCATTCGGCGAACTAATTGGCATTGATGTTTCTTTATACCATCTAAATCAATTTTTCCTGCTATCTTTTGGAAGTGCCCAACAGAAAGCGTTGGTTTCCTCCATTGATAAAAGCGTAATGTTGGAGGTATTTTCCCTTCTTTATGCCAATGCAATAGTGCCTCATCTAATGCCATATTAATTGCAGCATCGTGAGGTACATTTTCTAAAAATCCCCATCGCTCTTTCATTTACAACCGCCTCCAGTAAAGTAAAATTTCGTCTGTGGAAGGTTATGCCATATTTATCAAGTGCACTACTATTTAATGTAATAATTTACCTATCATTCATTTTATTAGAAAATCATCAAAACGCCAAATCTAAAGCGAAAGCTATATAGTTTTTCTTAGACAGACTATAAAGCTTTAAACTTTTATACTTTCCTATAGTGGGACAAAGGCCCGTGGCGCCGTTTAGCAATGTAGCGAATGGAAAGAAACCACTGAGATAAAGGAATCATGCCACTAAAAAACAGAGGTATGCCAAGGTCGGGGCAAGCCCGTTTTTAGTCGGCATTCCGCTTAGTGACGAACCGATGATGACTTATCGTAGGGCGTTTTCATGAAGTCGCCTAGTTGCTGGGTGATGAAGCTAGATGTCGCTATTCAGTGATTTCCTTATCCACTAGCACTTCATTTCGAGAAAGGCATTTAGATTCTAATAGCTTGCTTTAGACTTGCGACTCACATTCTTGAGGATTCTTACAACACTTTATATCCAAATAAATATTTCTGAAAAATAAAAAACCGCATTCCGCTTACGTGAAATGCAGTCAGGTATGACCACACTTTCCCACGCAGGCATTATCCTGTTCGGGTACAAAGGGTCAGAACGTGCACCGTTCCTCTCAGCTCATCAACTAGCTCCCCTAGTGTTAACAGTTTTAGAAAAAATTTGCTTGTCGCAATGCTTTTTAGTAACAAAGCTATGCTTTTCTACGACTATGAATATTTTTATGCTTTTAAAATTTATTTAAGCTAAGTTAAGGTTAGCAATAATACAAAAAAATGTAAAGTGTGAATTTATTTAATACGTCCGTATATTAAATAAATATAGAATACTAGTGCTTAAACAACTCTACTCATAAAATACTGCATTCGCATTTATTTGCATGCTCTTATATAATATTTAATAGGAAAGATATTCATGTTTATAAAGCACGTTAAAAATCACTCTAAACAGAGTTAATTTTAGCTCGTTACCTACAACTAAAAAATATTCAATTCGTGGGGGAGTTTTGTTTCAACCCCAGCGAATTGTTTAGTAGCCCAAGGGTATGACCTAAAGGTCTCTTACGAAAAAAGAGATTTAGGTGCTGTTCAGCTCACTTCTTCCAATCTTGAAGTGGAAGTCTTACGGGGTAAATGGTTTAGAAAAATGATCTAATATGGAGGCTACAAAAATGAACTCGATTCTCGATGAAGTTCTGTTAAAATATCAAACCTTAAGTAAAACGGAAAAAAAAGTAGCTGATTATGTCATTAATAATAGTCAACATATGTTAAATATACATATTAAAGATTTAGCAAGTCGTATCCAAGTTTCGGTAGCTACAATTACTCGTTTTTGCAAAAAAGTAGGCGTAAGTAACTTTGTAGAATTTAAAATATTATTACGAGATGCAGTCGAACAGACAGTGGAGTCGGATGAAGTAATAGACATAGTGGCTCAAGTTTATCATTCTGTCATTAAATCCACACATTCGGTAGCAACCATGAATGATTATGAACGTGTGTCCAACTGGATACAGGAGGCAAATCGAATTCATATTTACGGTATTGGCAGTTCAGGCTTATCTGCTGAGGAACTAAAAATAAGATTAACTCGAATGGGGTATAGTGTAGATACACATACAGACTCGCATGCAATGGTTATTAATGCCTCGATTCTTACAAAAAGTGATGTCGTTATTGCGATATCTTCTTCTGGTCAAACGAAAGAAGTGATCGATAGTGTGCACATCGCCAAATCAAAAGGAGCAAAAATTGTCTCTATTACAAATTTTTCCGAAACAAATTTAGCACATCAATCTGATGTGATTCTATACACTACAAGTATTCAGCACTATCAAGCAAAAGGTTTTATGAACAGTCAATTATCTATTCTAATTTGTTTAGACATTCTTAGTATGATGCTTTTAACAGATGAACAGGCACATGCTACTTATAATCAGACCCTAGCTAAATTAGAAGAATACAAAAAAATATAGCGGTAACCAACTTAATGGTTACTACTATATTTTTGAATTTCATCTACAAAGGTTTCCGTAATTAATTGCGGTCTAGTAATGGCACTACCAACTACAACAAAAAAAGCGCCATTCCTAAGAGCTGCTAGAGCTGTTTCTGGTGTACTAACTTTTCCTTCAGCAATAACTGGAATGGATATTACTGATTGCATCTCACGCAATAATTGAAAATCGTTGGCTGCGATATGTTGGTCTGCCGTTTCTTGTGTGTATCCTACTAAGGTCGTCGATACACAATCAAAACCTAGCGATTCCGCTCGTTTCGCCTCCTCTACTGTAGATATATCCGCCATTAGCTCGGTATCATCAGATTGCTCCTTGATAAAGCGTATCATTTCTTCTAAGTTTTCGTTTTCTGGACGCTTTCGCATCGTCGCATCCATTGCAATAATATTTGCACCTGCATCTAGCAAAGCGGACGCTTCTTTTTTTGTTGGTGTAATATAAACATCGCTATCCTTGTAATCTTGTTTAATTAAACCAATAATTGGAACGTTTACTTGTTGCTTTATTGCTTCTATATCAGCTACTGAGTTGGCTCGAATACCTTTAGCACCACCTTGTACAGCTGCTAATGCCATTTTTGCCATTATTTCTGAAGAATGCAGTGGTTCATCTTCTAACGCCTGACAAGATACAATTAGCTGATTCTCTAGTTGTTTAACATACATATTACAAATCTCCCATTGTCTTCTCAATATTGTTTTTAATCGTCGTTACCTCTGGGCCATAGATTACTTGAATTCCATTTCCTTTAGCTACAACACCTTTGGCACCAGTTTTCATGAGCGCTTCTTTTTGTACTTGATCTTGCTCGAATACGCTCACCCTTAATCGTGTGGCGCAATTATCCACATCTTTAATATTAGATTTACCACCAAGCCCGTCGATAATAGCGCGTGCTTGTTCTTCTGGAGTAAACATTTGTATATCCATATCTTCTTCTTGACGACCGGGTGTTTTTAAATTGAATTTTACTATAGCAAAACGGAATGTAAAATAGTATAAGAAAAACCAGAACAGACCAATAATTGGAACCCATATCCAATTTGTTTTTTCAACACCTTGTAAAACACCGAAGAGCATAAAATCAATAAAACCACCTGAAAAAGTTTGCCCAATGGTTACTTCAAACATATGTGCGAACATAAACGCTAACCCATCAAAAAAAGCATGAATAACGTACAGAATCGGAGCAACAAATAAGAAGGAAAATTCAATTGGCTCTGTGATCCCTGTTAAAAAAGAGGTTAATCCAGCTGATAACATTAATCCGAGTACGATTTTTTTGTTTTTCGGCTTAGCCGTTTGATAAATAGCCAGACAAGCCCCAATGAGACCAAACATCATCGTAATATGTCTGCCAGCCATAAATCGAGCAGTTCCAATATAAAATTGCTCTACATCGGGCTGTGCTAACTGAGCAAAAAAGATTCTTTGCGTCCCTTCAATCAAAGTACCGTCAACGATCATCGATCCACCAAGACTTGTTGTCCAAAATGGAATGTAAAAAATATGATGTAAACCGAATGGACCAAGTAAGCGCAAAATAAATCCATATAAGAAAGTTCCTAAATAACCGGTTGCCTCTACTAGCCCACCAAGCGAGAAAATCCCCGTTTGGATGATTGGCCAAATGTAGTATAAAATGACACCTAATAGAATGGACATAAATGCTGTAATAATTGGTATGAATCTTGACCCACCAAAGAAACCTAAAAATTTAGGAAGTTCCACATTATTATATCGTTGATGAAGGAAATAAGTTAAAAGCCCTAAAATAACACCACCAAATACGCCTGTCTCTAAAGATTGAATACCTAGTATCGTTCCTTGACCAACTTCAGCCAAATTATTTTCAGCTAATTTACCAGTAATAGTCAGCATTGCGTTAATTGTCGCATTCATAACTAAATACCCCAATACAGCTGCTAGACCTGCTGTACCTTTATCATTTCTTGCCAGCCCTATTGCGACACCTACGGCAAAAATCAATGCAAGATTTGCAAAAACAATACTACCAGCTGAACTCATAATGGTAAAAATAGCTTGTAACCATTTCTGATCAAGGAAGGTGTATGCCTCTATTGTTGCTGGATTACTAAAAGCTCCTCCAATCCCAAGCAACAACCCTGCTGCAGGTAGCACTGCAATTGGAAGCATAAACGATTTCCCAAACCTTTGCGCTTGCTCAAATAATGCCTTTTTCATTTCTAAACACCTCATCTCTTATATGTTGTCAAATACAGCTCCACAATCTGTAAGCGTCTACTTTTCAAAGCAATAAAAACATCACTCACCATGTCAAAAATAATGCCATTCAATTACAATCATTTTCAATCAACATGGTTGTTTGGCTAAATTGGAAAGCCTATAAAGACTGAAGGTAATTTAACTCTTCTCGAATTGTTTTAAATAAACGTTTTTGATTGCAATGAAAACCTTTTTGTAAACCATTTACAAAAATATTATAAAACAGATAATAATTTTAATCAAGTGCAAATATTATCCTGTTATTTTTGAGGTATTGAGATTATTGTGTGGAAAAAACTTATAGTTAATTGTTGTTTAGACAACCGTAAAATTGGATAATTGTTTGGAGAATTTTTTTACAATCTAATGATTGATAACTAATCGCTATTTAAACAATACTCCACATCCTTAAATTGTGTGGATAATAGAAAATAATTGTATATCACTTTAAAAGATTGTCGGTTTAATCCGAGAGTAAACTTATACAATTCATGCTAAAAATTATTGTTTTTTATAGTCCGATGATTTAAGATAATAGTAATAGTAAATGGGTGGAGGTATTCTAATCATGATGATGGCAGTGTTCTTGACAGTTATTCGATAATCACAAATTGAATAGCAATCATACTTGAAAAAACCCTTGATGGATGGGTTTAATTAGTCATGTAATTTTCAAGTATTAACAGTCAATGAACTTAATTATCATAATGCCGTTAAATATGCTCTTTGCACACACGTGTTAAACAGTTTATAAATAAAGTTTACAAGAGGTCGTGATGAATCTTAAGGTGGTTCATTCACGGCTTTTTTGTCTTCTTAAAACGGCGTTCAAAAAATTGGAGGCGTTATTATGACTCTTTATTTTGCGAGCGTATTGTCTGGATTAGAATACGTTTTATCAAATGAAATTAACAACAAGGTGAGTGATTCTGAAATAATTCAAATAAATAAAGGGAAAGTTTTCTTTACGATAGCTGAGTCTGTTACATGCTTAAGTTCTTTAAGGTCGGCAGATAATTTATTTCAAGTGATTGACCAATTTCAAATTGGTCCACATAAAAAGCACTTATCTCAAGTAAGTGAGCAAATATCCCAGTTGGATTTGGATTTTATTGATCATAAAGATTTATATTGGGTAAATGCAAGCCGTAAAGGAAAACAAACCTATAGTCGTTTTGAAGTGGCAAAAAAAGCAATGGAGGGCATTAAGAGGCGGTACCCTGATTGGAACATTGGAACGTCTCAAAATCATCAGGTAGAATTCAGACTCGACATCGAACATCATAATGTGATTTTTTCATTTCGACTTACAGATGCGACGTTTCGTTTTCGCAATCAGAATCGACGGTTCTCTCGTGCATCATTACTTCCTACTGTAGCTCATGCGATGGTGTGGTTGTCAGATCCTAAATCGACAGATATTTTCGTAGATCCTTGTTGTGGTTCAGGCACAATTTTGTCTGAACGAGCCACATACCCTGCAAATCAGATAGTTGGTGGAGATATATCTTACCCAGTCACAAAAATAGCCAAACATAATCTTGATGATTTGATGGTGGAAGTTAATGCTTGGGATGCAAGGAAATTGCCTTTTGCTACTGGTTATGTCGATAAAATTGTAACTAATCTTCCATTTGGTAGACAAATTTCCCCCGACGAGGATTTAGAATTGTTCAATCGCCATATTATGAATGAAGTATGTAGAGTCTTGAAGCCGAACGGGAGAGCCGTTATTTTGTCTGAGAGTGTCAATCAATTGTTTTGGGAAGCAAAACGATTAGGGCTTTTTTGTCTGAAATCTTATCCTCTCAGTTTGAAGGGTGTGAATCCTACCTTGTTTGTGTTTGAAAAACAAGATGAACATAGAAAGGAGTAGCAATTTAAGAGAAAAATTCATTAAAGTAGAAATAGATGGTGGTCAAGCAGAGAATATTCTCCATCATTTTTTGATGATAACGTGTCGAAAGTTGTTTACAAAACGGTTATTAATATAAAGAAATTTTCAAAAAGAGACTAAATTTATTGTCGTGGGTACTCTTTCAAAGCTCTAAGAGCAAAGGTTTTGTTCACTCAAGGCTATCGTAAAGTTAAAAAATAAATTCAAAAAAGTTGGAGTTACTTTTGAAAAAATGTTACCTAATCTATTCCCATTTGGAAACAAACTGGCTATGAATGGGTGTCTGAAGACTTCTATTGTGCTGATTTTTCCATATTAACTAAGCAATAGAGGAGGGGTATTTTTAACTCTCTTTCCACACTATTTTCAAGATTACCCCTAATTGTTTATAGACCAAGGTGAGGAACAAAAGGACTGCGTGAGGAAGTTGCGTAATTTAGTAGACTTGTGCAGTCCTCTTCTTTCCTTTGAAGCGGGAACCTGATAGCACCTTGGATAAAAATTCGTTTTTACTTTTCAGAAAGAATTGGCCTGTCTCCAAGTCTTATGGCAATACCTTTGTTTTTCTTATACTATAAAACCAATAAAACTTATACTTTTCTATAGTGTAATTAAAAACTCGGTTTATCCCAGCCTTTTTTGGTGAAAGTTGGATGTTCACTTATACGATAGCCCCGAATATTTCACTCTTTCCTATAATGAAATAAAAAAAGCTGTACCGAAGTTCGTTTTACGACTCCGTACAACTTTTTTAACTAGTTATTACGTTTATTGTTTAACTAAAGATAACGCTTGATCCAATACTTTATCCCCTTGAATCATGCCATATGCCATTTGATCAATAACTTCTACGGCGATGCCTTTAGGTTCAAGCTGTGTTCTTATTTTTGCTTCTAAATATCTGACTTGCGGTCCTATAAGCACGACATGAAGGTCGTCTAGCTCATTCTTTAGCTGTGATTCTGCCATAGCACGAATATCTACTTCTAAATTCCGTTGCGTCGCTGCTTCCTTCATTTTCTTCACGAGCATCGATGTTGACATACCTGCTGAACAAACAAGAATAATCTTCATCTTTGATCCTCCTCTATCGTTTCTAGTTTTTCATATAACGCTATCATTTCAATTGCCAAATCCTTTACAGTTAGCGCTGTCATTAAATGGTCTTGGGCATGGATTAAAATGACGGATAAATCGGTGTGTGCGCCTTCCGCTTCTTGCTGCAACAACTTTGTTTGCATTTGATGTGCTTCAACAAAAGCTTCTTCTGCTTCCTCTATCTTTGCATGAGCTTGCTCAAACTGATACGCCTTCGCTTTTGCTATCGCTTCCATTGATAATGACCGAGCGTTCCCCGCATGCAATATAATTGTAAATGATAACTTTTGCAACTCCTCTTTTACAGTCAATTTGTTTTCCCCTCATTTCGTTTCATCATTCTCGCTCCCGCTAAAATAAACGGTATATACATAACAATAGCGAGTGTTAAATTGAATAATTGTAATACGACACCTCTAAAACTTCCTCCTGTTACAAGATAACCGCTTAGAATAGGCGGTGTGGTCCAAGGTAAGATAGCAACTGTTCTAGGGACTAGCCCTGTCGCAATGGCAATATAAGAAGTGATTGTAAGCGTAACAGGAATTAAAATAAAGGGTATTAACATCACTGGATTCAAGACGATTGGCAATCCAAATATCACTGGTTCATTAATGTTAAAAAGTCCTGCTGGCGCAGATAGTTTGGCTACTTGTCGATAAGGATGATTCTTTTCTCTGCGAATAACGATAAAGACAGCAATTAATAACGCAATGGTCGTCCCAGAACCTCCCATAAATACAAATGAATCTAAAAATGGTTTAGTCACAATATTTGGCACTTCAAATGCAGACATGCCACTCTTAAACAGATGAAGATTTTCTTCTATTAAAGGCAGATAAACAGGTTCAATGACAGAACCGATAATATTCGTGCCGTGCAATCCGAAAAACCAAAGCAAATGATTCAAAAATGAAACAAGCATAGCAGCAGGCAACGTATTTCCTAACCCTTGCAATGGCTCTTGAATAATCGTAAAGATAACTTCAAAAATACTCTGCTCTGCAAATACAATCATCAAAGCTTGGAAAAATCCAAGTAAAATTAAAATAATCACAGCAGGGATGAGCGCTTCAAAGGATCTAGTTACACCTTCAGGCACACCTTCAGGCATCTTAATGGTCAGCTTGGAAGTAATTAATATTCGAAACAACTCGGTTACTACTAACGATAAAATGATACCAACAAACAAACCTTGTGTTCCAAGCCATCCCATATTTAGACCGCCGTCAGCAGTAATAGGAACTAACATAATAAATCCAGCACCTGCTATTAACCCCGCAGCCAAGCCATCCAATTCATATGACTTCGCTAAATTATACGCAATGGAAAAGGTAACTAACAAACCTAGAACAGCAAACGTCCCATTCCAAATACTTCCCCCCACCGCTTGCCAGTTTCCATCTCCAAAAATACCGTTCATCCATTCCACAAAATGGAACGCTCCAAAGGGAGGAAAATTGTTAATTAAAATAGCTAACGACCCGACAATAATTAATGGCATGATGGCAACGAATCCATCACGTATAGCTACAAGGTGACGCTGTGACCCAATTCGACCAGCAATTTCAATGAATTTTTGCATCGCTTTATTATCCATTCGTAAAACCCCCTGTATTAGAATTGTGGTAAATAATCTTTATGTGCCTCTAATAACGCATCCAGCAATCTCTTACTATCAGCCTCCTCCCCAATTAATGGATTCATAACCATTGCCAGATAGGCATCTTCGTAATTACCGGTTATACTTGCACGGATAACCAATTTTTCAAACGCTTTTATTTGGTAAATATGTCCTTTTACACTGTCTGGTAAAGATCCAACTACAATTGGTTGTGGTCCATTCTTTGTAATAACACTATTCACTTCAATAACCGCATCTTCTGGCAAATCAGGGATTGCTCCGTTATTTAATGTATTTACCGTTTGAACATCCGCTTTGTTATTATAAATAGAGTCCATCAGACTACATGCTACATCACTATAAAACGCCCCACCTCTTTCTTCTAGCTCTTTTGGTTTTTCACAAAGGTCAGGATTTTTGTATAGCTCAAATAACGATTTTTCTAGTTGCTGGACCACTTCTGCACGCGTTCCGTTTTCTTTTAATGCCTGCACGTCTTTCTTTAATACTTGGGCGGTTTGAAAATAATATTGATGATACGGGTTTGGCAATAACGAAGTTGCTTTAATAAAAGTTTGAGACCAACCGAGATTTACGATATTGGCAGGAGAATAATCTAAACCTTCTTTTAATTTAGCAAGCACTTCTGTTGTATAGTCAACACCGTTTACCCATACTTTACGACCAAACACATAATGATTCATACCAATAAATTCAATCATTATATTTTCAGGTTTTGTATTTAAGATTTCTGCAGTGGAATGACGCATATTATAAGGAATATTGCAGACGCCGATTACTTTTTTATGTGGGGAATACTTTAACAACGCCTCTGTCACTATTCCTGCAGGATTTGTAAAATTAATTATCCAAGCATTAGGACAAATTTCATGGACATCTTTTGCTAACTCCATTAAGACGGGGATCGTACGGAATGCTTTGAATATGCCCCCTGCCCCATTTGTTTCTTGACCAATATATCCATACTCCAGTGGAATTCGTTCATCTTTTGACCTTGCCGCTAAACCACCCACCCTTATCTGTGTCGAAACAAAATCAGCCTGTTTTAATGCCTCCCTTCTATCCAATGTCCATGATAATTGTATTGGTTTTTTGGCTTTTTCAATCATCCGCTTTGCTAACTGCCCGACAATTTCCAGCTTTTGTTTACCTGCTTCAACATCTACTAAAACGATCTCTGTAACGGGAAAGGAATCATGTCGCAAAATAATTCCTTCGATAATCTCTGGTGTATAACTAGACCCACCGCCAATTACTACTAATTTAAGTGTCATTTGTCTATCTCCTTTGCTGTACGTATTATGCATACACTGGTACTTCGTTTTTCTTCTGAATCACCTAAAATGTATCATACAAATTTTAAAATGTAAATACATTTAGTGAAAATAATAATTTGTAATACCATTTATACGGAATAAGTTGTGTTTTAACAAATAATCTTGTACACTTTGACTACATGTTACTTCTATTTACTGTTGCTAAAGAAAATAAATACATTTGTTGTAGCTGTATACATCATTCGCATTAATAGGATCTACTATTGCTTCTATAGGAAAATGGATAACTCCATAAACAGATTACGAAGGATAATACAAGTATTAAAATGTTATTACAAATAGGTACATCTAGCAATTTCTGTTAGTGTGTCTTTATTCCAGGTGATCTAAAACTCCCACCCAAATATTGGGGCTATATAAGCTGAACAAGTCGAAAGCACCTAAATCCCTTTTTTTCATAAGAGTCCTTTAGGCTATATCCTTGAACAACTAAACTAATTAGGGGATGTAAGAAGACCGCTACGTATAACAGTTTCATTTTATATAGATATTAGAAAAACTTGGTTTGTCGCCAAGTCTTATGGTGAAAGCTCTAGTTTTTCTTATACTATAAACCAAATAAACTTATACTTTCCTATCGTGTAAAAAAGCTGGACCTCAAATTTATTTAAGCTGTATGTAGAAGAAAGCGTTGTTTTATTCAACTGTATATGTGTAGTACGTTAAATAACGAAAACATATGAATTAGAAAGGAGAGCAAAATGAAAAAAAATCCATCCTTGCATGCCTATATTAAAGATGAGCTACTGAATCAAATAAAAGCAAACAAATATAAACCAGGAGACAAAATTCCAACAGAGCTAGAATTGTGTAAAGATTTTAATGTAAGTCGTACTACAGTTAGAACTGCCCTTAACCAATTAACGCTCGAAGGCTACTTAGTACGTCATCAAGGGAGGGGTACCTTTGTAGCTGATCAAAAGCTAAAGCAAACGTTAACCCAAACAGTGAAACGCTATAGCGATCAGGTAGCCATTCAAGGAAAAGAGGCAAAAATCTTTGTTCTATCGATCACTGTTATTCCAGCAAATGAATATTTAAGTCAGCAGCTAGAGGTCGCGCACAACGATCCCATTCAATGTATTGAAAGAATTCGCAAAGCCAATGATGAACCTACACAATATGAAATTGCTTACATCCCTTGGATTGTAGCACCAGGAATTACGGAAACACAAGCGGCTTCATCGCTATACGCTTCTTTAAAAAATGATTTTCAAGTGCATGTTGCAAAAACGATTGAGCATATAGAAATAACGCTGGCGGACGAAATTTGTTCCAAGCATTTAGACTGTGAGTTGCATGCACCTTGTTTTTATATTGAAACCCTTGCTGAAAATGAAAACCAAGAAAAAGTAGAATATTCACGTGCTTATTTTAGAGGAGATAAAACTAATTTTGTCATTGAGCGAAATTATCCTAATTCTTAGAACAACTCGGCTTAACAGCAAATCATTATGATGCAAGCTACCGCTCGTAAAATGCGAGATATTTTAATGTACAGATTGTAGCATTTCAACTATTATAAAATATATGGGGGCATATCTCATGAAGATTTTAATCAATGCAGACGATTTTGGCTTAACAAAAGGTGTAACAGAAGGAATTATAAAAGCACATACAGATGGTATTGTTCAATCTACAACACTTATGATGAACGGCAAAGCTACACAATACGCTATTGCAAAAGCAAAAAAACACCCTTCCTTACAGGTGGGAATTCACCTCGTTTTAACTTGGGGAAAGCCATTGAACAACGATTTAGCCATATTAACTAATAAAGACGGTTTTTTCAAGTTTTCAAAATTGGAAAGAGAGCTTCATACAGAAGAATTAACAGCCATTAAAAAAGAGTGGCAGACACAAATAGACGCTTTTCTATCTTCCGGATTACCTCTTCACCATATTGATAGCCACCATCATGTACATGGATGGAAAGCGCTAAAGTCTGTTATTATAGAATTAGCTACGATGTATCAAGTTCCCGTTCGCTACACAGAATCGTTACGAAATGAAAGCGATTTGCTATTAACAGAACAGATTTGGACACATTTTTATGATTCTGGGGTGAACAATAATCTCTTTTCACATTTAAAAGATTTACCGGTTAAGCATGTTGAAGTGATGGCTCATCCAGGATTTGTTGATGATGATCTACGACAACAAAGCTCATATACAATGAAGCGAGAAGAAGAATTAGAGTTACTTTGCTCCCTACAATTGCCGGATTGGGCAGAGAGGTTTTAACCGAGCGTTTCTCCCGAATAGCATATTTTTAAGAGATACTCTTTAAAAATTGGAAGTTGTGAGCTAGTCTAAATGCAAACATCGCATAAAAGTCCATTTCGAATGAGTCCTTCATCCATATGGCGATGAAAGAAAACACCCACTAATTGAAGTATCCCTTGATATACAAGTTTTGAAAGATTAGTAGTAAGGAAAAATCAAGGTCTTAAGGTAAACCCTTAATGAAAAGGGGGCTTACTCGACACTAATTGTTAGATCACACAGGCACGAACTAAAGACCTCTGCATGAATTGGGTATGTAGGTTTTCTGTGAACTACTCGCGACTTAGCATAGCTTAAAGTGGGAGAGACTTCTCTCGCAAATACGTTAATGTTTAATAGCAACTCTTCATGACTTGTACATGGCATATTACTGTATAGCCTTCGCTACAGATTAAAAAATTTCACTGGAGGAGAACAGATGAACGCTCAACCTGGTTCCATTGCAAAAGTTTGTTTGCTTGCAGGCAAAATCATGCTGGAAAGCGGTGCTGAAACGTATCGTGTAGAGGACACGATGAACCGGATTGCTGCATCATTTGGACTTGAAAACGCTGAAAGTTATGCTACACCTACAGGGGTTCAGTTTTCTACGGAAGGAGAAGTTTCCTATTTTCGGAGAATTTCCAATCGTTCCAATGATCTTCAAAGAATTACAGACGTCAATAGTATATCTAGGCAAATTACAGCCCAATCCTTAGATGCCAAAGAAGCTTTATTGCTTTTAAAAGGAATCGAACATCAGAGTGAAACTTTTCCACTTTGGTTACAGTTTATAGCTGCTGCCCTTGCTAGCGGAAGTTTTGCCATTATGTTCGGAGGTTCTTGGTCTGATTTTTTACCTGCCTGTATTGCTGGTGCTCTCGGATATGCTGCTATGATTTGGATTGAAAAATTAATTGAAATACGGTTCTTTGCTGAATTCATAGCCTCATTTTTCATTGCTGTTATTGCGGCTTTCAGTATTCATGCTGGATTTGGGCAGCATTTAGATAAAATTATTATAGGTGCTGTGATGCCGCTTGTCCCTGGTTTACATATTACAAATGCCGTTCGTGATTTAGTTGCTGGTCATTTAGTAGCAGGCATCTCAAAAGGCGTAGAAGCTACATTAACAGCATTTGCGATTGGTGCAGGCGTTGCTGTTCTGTTTGCATTTTTTCCGTAGAATGCATTTATAACGTTAAAAAGTATACACTAAAGAATGGTAACTTATTTAAGCATTTATCCATGATTTCTGTTTTAATGATCTTCACTAGGGAGTGATTACAATGTTACTTGCTCAGCTTGTTACAAGTTATGTTGCGGCGGCTGGTTTTGGTATTCTTTTTAATGCACCGAAGCACTCTCTTTTTCAATGCGGTATGGTTGGAATGTTCGGTTGGATGGTTTATTATATTTTAGTTGAACAAGGATTAGATGCTGTTCCTGCTAGTCTTTTTGGTTCTATGCTTGTAGGGATACTTAGTCAACTTTGTGCAAAGATATTTAAAATGCCCATTATTATTTTTAATGTTTCAGGCATTATTCCGCTTGTACCTGGTGGTTTAGCTTACGATGCGATGCGAAAGTTTGTAGAAAATGACTACTATACCGCGGTACAACTTTCAGCAAAGGTCATGCTACTTGCTGGAGCAATCGCTATCGGATTGATGTTTTCCGAGGTAATGAATCA
Source organism: Virgibacillus dokdonensis (assembly GCF_900166595.1). Taxonomy (NCBI): domain Bacteria; kingdom Bacillati; phylum Bacillota; class Bacilli; order Caryophanales; family Bacillaceae; genus Virgibacillus; species Virgibacillus dokdonensis. The sequence continues at coordinate 3,668,378 of NZ_LT745763.1, forward strand.
ATTGATGAAAAAAACTTCAGGCTGGCTTCATATAGAATAGTTGATTTTCACATTTTAACCTTATATGATAGTTGTGTTACTAAACAGAAAATGGAGAGGGTTCTATTGAAAACGGTGGATAAACCAAACGTCGTGATTGTCATCTTTGGAGCAACAGGGGATTTATCAAAAAGAAAGTTATTCCCTTCCATTTATCGTCTTTATCAAAACGGAAAAATTGGTGAGGATTTTGCAGTTGTTGGTCTTGCTCGCCGTCCGTGGACGAATGATATCTTTCGCGAAAAAGTATGTGAATCAATAAACGAATCAGAATCAAACAATCAAATAGACCTAGAAGCATTTGCTTCTCATTTTTATTATCAGTCTTTTGATGTTACAGATAGTTCATCTTATACCCATTTAGATGGATTGTTAAACCATCTAGAAGGTCAATACCAAACAGATGGGAATCGAATTTTTTACTTAGCTATGGCTCCGGAATACTTTGGAACGATTGCTAATCAAATTGAACAAAACGGTTTAAAAGAAAGTGTAGGCTGGACAAGGTTGGTCATTGAAAAGCCATTCGGGCACGATCATACCTCGGCAAAAGCGTTGAACAATCAAATCCGATTAGCATTTAATGAAGATCAAATATATCGTATTGACCATTATTTAGGAAAAGAAATGGTGCAAAATATTGAAGTTATTCGCTTTGCAAACGGGATATTTGAACATTTATGGAACAACCGATTTATTTCCAATATCCAAGTTACGTCCAGTGAAAAACTCGGTGTCGAAGAACGCGCGCGATATTATGATCGCTCAGGAGCAACAAGAGATATGGTGCAAAACCATATGCTTCAAATGGTCGCCTTACTAGCAATGGAGCCGCCCATTAAGCTAACTCCCGAAGAAATACGTTCAGAAAAAGTGAAAGTATTACGAGCTCTGCGGCTTGTTGAACCAACAGAGGTTGAAAATTATTTCGTCCGTGGCCAATACGGTCCAGGCCCTCTAGGAAAAGGATATCGCGAAGAAGCGCCAGAATTGAAAAACTCGATCACAGAAACGTACGTTGCTGGGAAGGTAATGATTGATAACTATCGTTGGGCAGGCGTCCCTTTCTATATTCGAACAGGTAAGAAAATGAAAGAAAAATCAATTAAGATCGTTGTTGAATTTAAAGATATTCCAATGAATCTATATTATAAGGATGAAGCAAAGAGACATCCTAATCTGCTCGTCATCAACATTCAACCAGACGAAGGCATTACACTTCATTTAAATGCAAAAAAAGCTGGTATAGGTTCCATTGCCCAACCAATTGAATTATCTTATACAAACAATGGTGTCGATGGAATAAACACACCAGAAGCTTATGAAAAATTAATTTACGATTGTATTATCGGTGATACGACTAACTTTACCCATTGGGATGAAGTAGCCTATTCATGGAAATATGTAGATGCTGTTTTAGACGCATGGTCAAAAACAGAGCCTCTGTTTCCAAATTACGCTGCCGGATCAATGGGACCAGAAGCGGCAGACCGCCTACTTGAAAAAGACGGGTTCCATTGGTGGCCAATAACCGATTAAAACTGAAGCTCTTTGCTTTTATAGCAAAGAGCTTTTTTTGTTTACTATGATGATGCGCGAACTTCTGGCTTCCGCGAGCGATTTTCTGGCTGACGTGAGCGATTTTTCGACTGACGCGAGTGATTTCCACGCAGGAGCTATCGAGGTTTCGACACATGAAAAAAGGTTCCTTCAGCAGAAAACTCTTTTCATTTTATTTCTTTTTATGACGTTTTGTAATTTTTGCGGTTAGATCATCAAATAATGTGTAAATAACTGGGATTAACAGCAGGGTGAAGATACTGGATATCCCGAGACCAAATATGATTGTAACAGCTAATGGTTGTTGTGTTTCCGCACCTTCCCCTAAAGCCATTGCTAATGGTACCATTGCTAAAATAGTGGTTAGTGTCGTCATTAGGATTGGACGCAATCTACTTGGCCCTGCTTCTAATATAGCAGCGTATCGTTCCATTCCTTTACGACGCAGAAGATTGATATAATCTACTAGCACAATGGAGTTATTGACGACAATCCCTGCCAGCATAATAATTCCAATAAACGCTGGGATACTTAATGGAATTCCCGCAATAAAGAGTCCAAGCATTACTCCAATCACTGTTGTTGGCATAGCAAACATAATGATGAGCGGAAATAGGAAGTTTTCAAACTGAACAGCCATCACCGCATATACAAGGAAAATCGAGAATACTAATGCGATTGCTAAATCAGTAAATGATTCTGTCATATCCTGTGATTGACCACCAATTTCATAGTTATAACCTTCAGGGAGATCCATGTTATTCAACGTCTGCTCAACATCTTGGGTTATACTCCCTAAATCACGATCAACGATTTGACTGGTCACATTCATTTGTGGTTGCTGATTTTCTCTTTGCAAACTTACAGGTCCACTCATTTGTTTAAATGTAGCTACCTCATCCAAGGAAATGGTTGGACCTTGCGGCGTTTGAATTTTCATATCATGCAGATCCTCTATTTTACTCCGCTTCTCTTCAGGATACATTAATGTAACATCCATCTCCTGACCTTCTTCTCTATATTTTGTTGCTACTTGACCAGTGAATTGCATTTGAATTTGCCCTAAGACTTGTTCTTGATTCAGTCCATACAGCGCAGCTTTTTCTTGATCCACTTCAATATTCATTTGCGGTACACCTTCAGAAGCTGACGACTCAGGATTATAAATTCCTTCTACTTGTTCAATCTCTTGAACAACTTGTTCAGAAATATCTCTTAACATATCGTGTTCTGGCCCGTTTAACTGGATTTGAATCGGATCGCCCATATTCATACCAGAATCCATGGAATGAACAGTAATTTCTGCACCTGCTATTTCCTGCAACTTATTATCTATCTCTTGAACGATTTGCACCGTTGTTTTTTCTCGTTCACCCGAAGGAATGAGTTGCATTGTATAAACGGCTTGATTTCCACTACTGCTTCCACCTCCAGCAGCCATGCCTCCGCCGCCAACACTGACGTAATTTGTTTCAATCACAGATTCAAATGGCGTTAATTCCTTATTAACTTGATCTACAATGTCTTCTGTATGCTCTAAAGAACTCCCAGGCGTTGTTTCTACACGGATTTCTAATTGCCCTTGATCTGCAGAAGGAATAAATTCAGCTCCAATAAACGGTGTCAACGCAAGGCTTCCGACAATAGCTAAAATGGTAACAAAAACGGTTGTTTTCCGATGACCAAGTACCCATTTAAGAACCTTTTTATATTTGGCATTTATCCAACCTAAAAAGCGATCGAACCAATAACGTTTCCCACTATCTTGCAACGCTTTTTGTAACAGTTTAGAAGATAGCATTGGCACTAAAGTAATTGCTACTACTAAAGAAGTAATTAGGGAAAACGAAACTGCTAGTGCCAAAGGTGTAAACATATCAGAGGCAATTCCTTCTACATAAATAATTGGTAGAAATACAACCAATGTCGTTGTTGTTGAAGCAATTACCGCAGGCGCTAACTCCGTCGCTCCTTGTATAGCTGCATCTTTTAAACTATATCCACGTTGTCTATATGAATAAATATGTTCCAAGATAACAATAGAGCTATCTACCATCATGCCGAGCCCAAGTGCTAGACCACCTAAAGTTAATATATTTAATGTTTCACCTGTAAAGTACATTAAAATAAACGTTGTTATAATCGCAATTGGTATTGACAAACCAATAACAATCGTTGCACGGACACTTTTTAAAAAGAGAAGCAAAATAAATATGGAGATAACCCCACCAATTAAAATGTTTTGTACAACAGAGTCAATCGACATTTGAATAAAATCAGATGTATCAATAATAACGTCCAAATTAGCGTCTGAAGGTAAATCTTGTTTTATTTCTTTTAAGCTATCTTCTATATTGGTAGCTACTTCCACTGTATTACTATCTGTCTTTTTTAAAATAGATAACACTACAGAAGGCTTACCGTTAACTAAGGTTAGCCCAGCATCTGTTTTAAAGTCATCTTTCACTTCAGCTAAATCATTAACATGCACCGTTGCGCCAGATTCCGTTTGAACGATCGTTTGTTTGATATCCTCTAATGATTCAAATTGCCCGGTTACTCGAATTTGTAAATCTTTGTCACCTTTCTCCACTGTACCTACTGACGCTGATTGATTCGTACTCGACAACGCCTGCATAATAGCTTGGGAAGTAGTTCCATACTGTTGTAGTTTAGCTTCATCAAGAATTAATTGAATCTCTCGTTCTTTTCCACCTTCTACATTAACGGAACCTACACCACCTTGTCGCTCCAAAAATGGGACGACTTGTTCATCAGCGGTTTCCGTTAACGATGCTACATTTTCTCCAGTTAAACCAACCCACATAACGGGCAGTTGGTCTGGATTAAAACGCATGATATTTGGGTCCCCTGCTTGACTAGGAAGAACCCCTTTCACTTGGTCAACACTTTCTCTTACATCCAATAAAGCTTGATCTAAATCTGTGCCATTTTTAAACATAAGTAAGACAAGCGAAGAACCGGCTTGCGATTGCGATTGTACCGTTTCAATTCCTTCTACTGTACTAACTGCTGATTCAATTGGTCTACTGATTAAATTTTCTACTTCTTGTGGCGCTGCATCTTGATAAGATGTCGCTACAACTGCTACTGGGAGATCAATTTTTGGAAAAAGATCTACGGTCAAGCTCCGTAAAGAAACAGCTCCCAGAGCTAGTAGAGCAACAACAATCATAATAACGCCAACGGGACGTTTGACAGATGTTTTAATTAACTTCAAGGTTTACTCCCCTTTCGCAACTTTAACCTGGCTTCCATCCTTTAACGATAGTTGTCCTTTTACGATAACTTGATCGCCAGATTTCACGTCGCCTTCAATTGCCGTTTCTTCTGTTTGTGATTCTTCCACAGAAACGTCCACACGCTTTGCTTGCTTATCTTTTACAATATAGACAAACGATTCACCGCCTTGTTCTTCCACAGCACTGGTTGGAACTACGATAGCATCTTTTATTGTCGTTTCCTTTACAATTAACTGAGCGGTCATGCCTGGTAATAGCTCCGAATCTTCATTATCGATCTCCGCTTCTATAGGATAAAGCCCTGTATCATTTGGAACGGAACCAACAGAAGTAATCGTTGCTGTCCATTCTTTTCCTTCTATATGGATAGGTAGCTCATCATCTTCTTCCAATAGTTTACGATCACTTGCTGTTACAGACAATTCCACTGTTAAAGGATGAAAATCTGCAACAATCGCTAGAGGTTCTTCTTGAGACACCATTTCTCCCTCATTTGCGGTTAGTTGAACAAGCTTGCCATCTTTAGGTGCACGAATACTTTGGCTTCCAGCTTGTGAAATGATCGTGGCAATAACCTCATTTTCCTCCACCTGGTCTCCATTGTTAACCTTTAACTCATCAATTTTTCCTGAGGCTTGCAACATCACGGGACTGGAAACAGAGGGACGCGTTCTGCCATAAATACTTTTTTCAATTTCAATAGAACCTTCCTTCACCTCTTCTGTTTCCACAGGTACTACGCGCTTTTCCTTTTCCTCTTTTGTTTCTTCTTGATTACATGCAGCTAATAAAAGAATCATCCATACAACCGTTCCAACAATTATAATCTTCTTCACCTGTGTTGCTCCTCTCTATCACTATCAAGCTGTTATAATAATTCAATATTCAATATAGTAGCGATTTTACTGACATCTTCTATTAATATATCATAGGCATAAAAATGGGCCAGTAAACCTTGAATAACAACGATATTACAATCTTCAAGCCCTTCTTTTTCCAATAGGCGTACAACTTCATATAATCGCTCTTTTTTGCTTTGTTGCACATCTAACAATACTATCTTTTCTTTTAAAGCGTTTAAAACCTTTTGCAATGTCTGCTTCTCCAAGGTAGATCTTCTCGTTGATTTGTAGATTTCCGAGATTTGTGCCATATCGACCAGTCCGGAAGATTCTCGCTTTAACATACCCGTTATTAAATCATGCAAACGCCGAACAATAAATTCCCCCGCTTGCTCTTTATCAAGATCAACATTTTCCAAAACAAACCAATGGAAATAACTATGTAATAAGCCTTCTGCTTGAATAATCGCATCGATTAAAAATTCCCGCAATTGCTTCCCATATATCTTTTCTAAGTTGTCCTTCAACCAATGAAAATGATCTACCCTTACATCCGTTAATTGTTGATCCAACTCCTCAATAATAAGGATATTACTTCTAAAATACATCATAATATGGTCCTTATGTTGTTCCATATATTTCATTAATATGGCTATTTGTTTGGCAAAGCGTTCTTTATCGTCACCTTTCACATCTACCTGGTTCAGTTCTTCCATAACCTGTATGTGAAATGCTTTTACAGTTGTTATCGTAAATGCTTTTTTAGATGGAAAATAACTGTAAAAAGAACCCTTTGAAATACCTGCTTTATTGGCAATTTCTTGAATAGACGTATTATGATAGCCTTTTTCAGCAATTAATTTCATGCCAATTTCCATTAATTTCTTTTTCTTTTCAAGCATTGCCCTCACCTATTTCTTTTACGAAACATAGCGGAAAATGTTTCAATGGTTTCACTTTTTTGAAACATTTACAAAAAGATGCTGTTTAACTATCCCTTTGACTAACTGGTCAGTCAATCAGAGATGTTCATATGATAACAGTATATGCGTTGTAAAAACAAGTTAAAAAACTCACTTACTTTCATTGGAGAAAAAAGTATGATTAGAAAATAGTTAAACAAGACTGGATATCGCACATTAATATGCGAACAGCTCTCGGTAGTCGTTAAGTTACAACTATTCTTTTGACAACAATGAAATCAAGCCAAGTAATTTAATACATCGTTATTTGCATTTTGTCATATAGATTTATTAGCATATTTACAAAAATCGGTATCACTCACACAGCTGTTACAATCGTTTTAGGCGTGATCTCGGTATAGGGAATTTTGATTGTCCAAAGAGAAATGTTCGATTCAAATGGACGATTACCTGACTTGTCCGCTTATACTGTAAATCGAAAGTATTCATCGATATATCCAATTGAATCCCTGAACCATCGAAAAAAGTAACATATGTACCACTTTTATTTTCCTCAAAACCGTAAATATGATGATAAGTAAGCCACACATTATTTTTATTTTTTACAGAAGCTGTTGGCATCATAAAAACACCTTTATCTGGTATCACAGGTACAGGAAGCTTACTTGAAGAATCGAGTATATCTTTTACAGCTAGTCTTCTCCCCTCTAATGAAGATCCGTATATTAAACAACTATTATCTAAAATTTGCTCTGGTTTATGAATGGACATTTTCTCGGCCCTTCCACTTTCCATAATCCGAGAACGATAATAGCTATGTTCATTCCTGTATATTGCTTTTGTATGCGGTGATATGACATACAACGATGTAATCCTCTGTTTCAATCCGTATCCACCTTTCTTCCCCAATCAGATTCTCCAGTCTCCTTAGAAAAAATTGGCTTATCATCAAGTCTTATGGCAAAAGACCTTTGTTTTTCTTATACTATAAACCAAAAAATCTTCTACTTTCCTATAGTGTAAATATCACAGCTCTGTTTACTTTTTATTGTACTACCTCCATTACTCGATGTCTCGGTTTGCCAACTTAGTAAGGCCAAGTAAACTTGTTAAGAGCAGATGTTTCATGTACACTTTTAAACATGCTTTTTAATCTACTTATTTCTTAGAATTCATTCAAATTCCGCCCCCCACAATGGTATGAATGATAATCCATTTAAGAAAACCTTATCGAGTATTTTTTGCTAATTTATTTGTCGAATTAACTGCTCTAGTCCTTAGAAAAAATGGTAAACAAAAGCAGAACACAAATAAAGTACATGGTGTTCTGCTTTTATAAGTAAAATACGTACTATACCTTGCTATTGCTTTCACTTAAATGCGGTAAATATTCCCTATTTACAACGTTGTGAATGCAATAACTAACTTTTTGCAACCACATCATAACATAGAGCCATGAAAAGTGAATCTTCCAGCAGTGGGGATTTTTTCTCCCTCAATGTTTGTTCCTATCCCAAGGGTATAGACCAGGCTAATTACAAAATGGACTTTTATGCCCTGTTTTCTTCCTTTTAGCCAGACTCACAACGCTTAATCCTTGAAACGAGATGCTTTCATCACCTTAAATTTACGATAAAACTCCATTTGACAAACTTATTGAATCCCCTAGCTTGTCACTATCTAGCTACTTGTTATGCATGGAAGTACTATTATTGATTTTTCTCGTTTTGCTTTTCTTCATCTTCCATCATATTGTCATTGCCATTGTCGTTCGTATTACCATTATCTTCATCCTGTAGTTCTTGATCGTTTTCATCCATCCCACCATTATCATCAGCAGGATTGTTGTTGTTGTCCTGTTCCTCCGTCGGAGACTCATCTGCAGGATCCTCGTCATTACCCATATTACAAGCAGTAATTAGTGATAACACTAAAACAGAAGCACCAAACTTCATGATAAGCTTTGATTTCATGTATACTACCTCCTTTTATAATTGGTTCGTTTTTTATCTTAACCAACTTAAAAGAAGTCATACTCTTTTTTTATCCATTTTCAACTATTTCAGACATTTTTTTATGTTGATAGCTATTCACCTATTGGAATAATGCTCGAGCTTACCGATGTAATTATTTAATAGCAAACATGATTTCCGCCTCGCAAGCTAACTCTCCATCTACTTTGGCAACTGCTTTTCCTTTACCAATTGGGCCTTTTAAGCGCAAAATTTCCACTTCCATTTGTAATTGATCTCCTGGACGAACTTGACGTTTAAAGCGACAGTTATCGACTCCTGCTAAGAATCCAATTTTCCCACGATTCTCTTCTTTTCCTAGAATAGTAATGGCACCAAGCTGAGCTAAAGCTTCGATAATAAGCACTCCTGGCATCACCGCATATTCAGGAAAATGCCCTTGAAAAAAAGGTTCATTAGCTGTAACATTTTTCAACCCAGCAACACGCTTTCCTTCTTCTATCTCTGTTACTCGATCTACTAGTAAAAACGGATAACGATGAGGAATAATCTCTTTAATTTGTTCTACATCCATAGGTATAGCCTCTTTTCTTAATTATAATTTATATTATACGTATCTTTCTCGTTGAAAAAACACCTACGTCATGATGCGACAAAGGTGCTACTTTGATTTTGTAACAATATCAATAATATGCTGCCACGTTTCTATTTTTAACACATCTAGTGGTGATCCATCACCAATGACTCCATAGCCGACCATTAATCCAACAACCAAGGCAATCATACAAAATAATAAAGTAACGATGATACGTAACCAAATTGGAAAAATACGCACCCTAATCCGAACATTCTTTTTATTCGGTGTTTGCTTACCATTCTCCTTGTCGTGATTATGGCGGCTTGGCTCATCATGAGCTTCCGTTTCTTGTTGTTTGTTTTGCCAAAGTTGTTTCCATGCTTTCATAAACGAATTATATTTGCCTTTGAAAGTTGGATTCTTTTGCATGGACATATTCTTTCTCCTTACTTTTCACATTAACTAAATCTTCAATCAGAAGGGGGCTTCTTTTATCCCCCTCTAATTGTTTAGTAGCCCAAAGGGTATGACCTAAAGACCTCACGTATTAACGTAGCTGATTAATCAACCCAGACATTTGATCGCCCATAGAAATCGTCCTAGCATTAAATTGATAAGCTCGCTGTGTCATAATTAAATCAGACATTTCCTTGGACATGTTTACGTTAGAAGCTTCTAATTTTCCACTTTCAAGCATTTTACCCCCAGCTGCTGGTTGAATAGCATCAGCAAATGCTACTTGAGCATTTGCTTCCTCAGATAAACGAAATGCATTTTCCCCTGCAGCTTCAAGTAAATGGGGTCGCAAAGCTTCAACAATAGCAAGTGTTCCTACAACTTCACTGTCATCGCCACGCTTCACTACGATCTGTCCATTTGGCTGTACAGCAATGGCGTCAAATCCAGTAGCTGTAATAATCGGGCCATCAGCACCCAGAATAGCATTTCCGTTTTTATCCACAAGCATCACTTCTTGATTTCCGTTTATCGGAGTTAGATAAAATGCGCCATCCCTTGTATAACGTGTTTCTGTTACTCCATTTTCTGTTGCTTCTACTTGAAAGAAATGGTTTGGTGCTAACAATGCCGTGTCTAAACTGCGATCTGTCTTACGCAAAGAACCAACTTGGAAATCTGCGTTAATGGAACCCAATTTTGCTCCAGAACCAATTCGTAAACCATCAGGAGTCATTCTTCCTTCTGCATTTGCAGGATCTGTAAGGTTATCCATCTGTTGAAAAAGTAGCGAAGAAAAGTTTGCCTGTCTACTTTTATAACCAGTTGTTTGACTATTAGCCATGTTATTACCAATAACATCCATTTTATTTTGCAGTTGATTCATCGTTACCGCAGCCTGAATCATCGTTCTTGACATGGTCATCTCTCCCCTACACTAAACGTCCGATTTCACTAACTGCTTTTTCCATACTTTGATCGTACGCTTTTAGTACACGCTGGTTCGTTTCAAATAAACGGTAAGATTCCATCATTTGTGTCATTGCCTGTAAAGCATCCACATTCGATCTTTCCAGAAAGCCTTGTTTCACGGAATAAATGGCTTCTGCGGGAACTGCTTCCACATCTCCTGCGTACACATTATTCCCTTCCTTAACCATTGTGTTTACATCTGTACTATAAGCAATTCCTAAAGCCGTTGCGCCATCAGCAGTTTGTAATAAACCATCAGAGGTTACTGTAAAGTCCATATCATTTGTTTCAATAGGCTCCCCATTCTCGTCTAACACATAGTATCCTTCGTTAGTAACTAAAAACCCGGCGCCATCTACGGTAAAGTTCCCATTTCTAGTATAGCGTACATCTCCAGACTCATTTTGCACGGTAAAAAAGAGCGCCCCGGATTCATCAGGTAAATCTCTTTGGGTTAATGCAAAATCAGTAGAAAGCCCCGTCTCTTGGACATCTCCTTGTTCGAAATTTGGGATCATTTCTTGAACATATACTCCCGTATTTAGCGAACCTATTGGTTGCTGAAATGGTACATTTGGTTTATTTTGTACTGGAAGCTTTTTTCCTGACATTTGATGTAATAGCATTTCAGGAAAAGCACGCAACGTCGTTTGATCTGCTTTATAGCCTGGAGTATTCGTATTGGAAATATTATTCGCAAAAGCTTCTTGCTGTCGTTGTTGTGTGATCATGCCATTAGCAGCTGTATAAAAGCCTCTTAACACTAGCGTTACCTCCTTGATTATACCAACATGTTTATATCACTTTTTTACGGTCGACTTTGTCAATGTTTTCTAACATCATACCAGTACCTTTAGCGACACAATTCATTGGCTCTTCAGCAATAAAAACAGGCACCTTTAATTCCTCAGCCAACAACTCATCAATACCATGAATCAAGGCCCCGCCACCTGTTAAAATAACTCCTCTATCTATAATATCGGCAGAAAGTTCTGGAGGTGTACGTTCTAAGACAGATTTTGCAGCTTGTACAATGAGATAAACAGATTCACGCAATGCTTCTTCAATTTCTTTGGAGTTCACTGTAATGGTTCGCGGCAAACCAGAGACCATGTCACGTCCTCTAATTTCCATTTCTTCATTACGCGAACCTTGGAAAACAGTAGCTACGTTAATTTTAATTTCTTCCGCCGTTCGCTCACCGATCAGCAATTTATACTGTTTCTTTATGTATTGAAGAATTTCGCTATCAAAATTATCACCAGCCATTTTAATGGACTCAGATGTAACAATATCTCCCATTGAAAGAACAGCTACATCCGTCGTACCGCCACCAATATCAACGACCATATTCCCACTCGGTTGAAATATCTCCATACCTGCACCGATTGCAGCTACTTTTGGTTCTTCTTCTAAATAAATTTTTTTACCACCTGATTTTTCTGCTGCCTCTTTAATCGCTTTTTGTTCCACTTTTGTAATATTGGTAGGACAGCATATTAAAATCCTTGGTTTCGCTAAAAATCCTTTGACATTAATCTTATTGATGAAATGCTTTAACATTGCTTCAGTAACATCAAAATCAGCAATTACTCCATCCTTCAATGGACGAATTGCCTCAATATTACCTGGTGTTCGACCAACCATTTTCCTTGCTGCCTCGCCAACTTCCAAAACTTTTCCTGTATTTCGATCCATGGCAACAACAGACGGCTCATTCAAAACAATCCCTTTTCCTTTGAGATGAATTAAGACGTTTGCTGTTCCAAGATCAATTCCTATATCCCTTGAAAACATGGGCTAATATCCTCCTAATTACAAACTATATCTTTATTTTGTCCATACTACCTCTAATATATTATTTTACCACAATTCTCTACAATTAACTGCAGTTTATTATAATTTTGTTAGAAAAAAGTCAGCTTATCACCTATCTTTATCCCAAGCTATTCACACCTCTAAAATAAGTGCAGAAAAAATGAAAAGAATGGATATCCAACAAAAATAAGCCAAATAAAATAGAATCTATATGACTTTTGCTCCATGTATGCTTTCCATATTAAAAAAGCTCTGTTTTTGGTTATACGAATCCCTTGTTTTTTCCATCATTTTTTTAAATGATAATGATGGAATAATATATGACGTTTTATCAAAATGTCATGCACCCACGGAAAAACACTATGCCAGCTAATAGGTTGGTTATAAACAAACATCCTCTATATGTAACTAGAAAAAACTTGGCGATATGCCAAGTTTTTTCTAGCGTGACCCATAACGAAGGGAGAGCCCTATAAAACCTTTCATTTAAGAGGGTATTATCCTACAGGTTTTACTTCTTTTTTAGTGGTTGAATCTGCATCTACCATATATTTCTTTTTCGTTGCTTCCCCACCTCGCAAATGTCTAATTGCTTTATGATGTTCTAAAATTTTTTTAACGTGCTTTGCTAATTCTGGATTAATCTCGGGTAATCTTTCCGTTAGATCTTTATGGACTGTACTTTTAGAAACACCGAACTCCTTTGCTATAACGCGAACTGTTTTTTTTGTTTCCACCACATAATTCCCTATCTTGATCGTTCGTTCTTTGATGTAATCGTGCACACCGTTCGCCTCCCTGAGTTGTATATTTCTGAGGTGACCAATTGGTACAGGCGTTTATAAATGGATAGTTAGAACCATACAATATTTGTTTTATGTAGATAGTATTTATAGTTTAGAAAAAGTTTTAAAATTCTGTATTTTAAAACTATAAAATATCAGTAATGATGTTTTTCAGCTGCTTAGCAGGTTCACATACCTCACCTCAGACACTTATGTTTTAGTGGTTTGTATAAGTTTATTATGACGCAATGAGGTTTATGCTTAAAAAAGAGACCTTGTTCATATAAGACAAGCCAATTTACAATTAAACTGGAAATTATATAGGATACAGAATGAAAACCGGTTACGCCAAGCCATATGGAGATAGCCGAGTTTCTATTTTTTTTGCTCTCCTATAGTGCAAAAAAAACGCCTTTGATTTATTTTCAAAGGCGTTACTTTTTCACTATGAAACGTTAGAAACAAGAGATTAATTATTCAACTCAGGGTCCATTTCTTCCGTTTTATCCACATTATCTGCTTCTTCTGAAGTTTCATCTGATTCTTCATCTGTAGTTTCGCTGTCATCAGAAGGGGTTTCGGTTTCTTGTTCTTCTTCTGCATCTTCCGTTCCTTGTTGATCTGCTTCATCTTGAGCATCCACATCTTTCGTTTCTTCCTCGACTGCACTGTTCAAGCTACTTACCGGTTGATTGAAGTATGCTTCTGGGTTAACTTCTTGATCCTGTTTACGTAGCTCAAAGTAAACATGCGTTCCGCTGTCTTTGCCAAATACGCTCTTACCTGCTTTACCTAATGAGTCACCTTGCTTCACTTCAGAGCCTGCCTTTACATCTACTTCTTCAAGACTAGCATAATAGGTTTGGACATCATCTTCATGGGTAAGTACAACAACATTTCCTAATAGCGGATCTTCTTTTACTTCTGTAACTTCACCACTTAAAGCTGCTACAACCTCAAATGATTCACCACTTGCAGAAGCAATATTTACACCATCACTCTCATAGTACTTATTGTTGTACAGAACCAAGGCCTGCTCTTGCTCTTCTTGATCTGCATTGTAATCATAAAATTTAGTTACGATTTCTGCTTCTTCTGGGTTTGTCACAGGCATTTGGATCATTTCCTGTTGCTCCAACACAGGTTCAGCTCTTTCTCCATGCTCAGATGGAATGAATTCATCTGTTCCTTCTTGGGCATCAGGCACTTGATTGTCCACATTTTGATACCAAACGACAACAGATAATAATACAGCGGCAATAGTTAAATAGACAGCTGGGAAGAACCATTTTTTACGAAAAATTCGACTCCACTTGTTTTTTGAAGCCCCTTTGTTTTCCTCTTTCATAAGATCATCACCTCAACAACCATTCTGATCAGAAAAAGGAATTTATATACATCTAATAAGAAATAATTTGCATTTCGCCGTATTTTTTTGTAAAAAAGGGGTAAATTAAGAGGACTTTGCTTTTTCTGACGATCCAATAGATTGCACTATATCCTATTATAGAAGTTTCTATCTCCTACTATTATGAGCTATGCTACAATCTTTGTTAGATGAGTGATTAAAAAATCCATCCTATCGTGCAATAGCAGGCTGTAGCTTTTCTTATACTATAAATCTTTAAACTCTTATACTTTCCTATAACGCATTAGAAAAACTTGGCTTGTCGCCAAGTCTTACGGCGAATGGCATATTTTTTCTTATACTATAACCCTTAAAACTTTTATACTTTCCTATAGTAGAACAAAGGCTCGGGGCGCCCGGTTAGCAACGTAGCGAGTGGAACGAAGCAACTAAAGTTTTAGGAATCATGGTGAGACGTGTTGCACGAACCAATAATGACTTATCGTAGGGCGATTCGTGAAGTCGCCTAGTTGCTGGGCGCTGGAGCCGGACGTGGCTAAATAACTTAGTAAGTTTATCCACAGCTGCAAAAATTTTATAATTTCCTAGACAAACAAAAAAACTCTCGTCTATTTTGCGACAAGAGTTGGAGCTGTATCATTAATTGTACTTATTTTTACATCCTGATAGTAATAACGGACAATATCTTGATAATTTTTTCCTTCTTTAGCCATTCCATTTGCACCATATTGACTCATGCCGATTCCATGACCAAATCCTTTGGTTGTAAAAATGAAATGGTTATTTTTTTGTTCAATGGTAAAATCACTTGAGCGCAATTCTAGCTTTTCTCTAACTTCCCTTCCTGAAAAAGTTTGCTTTGCTAATTGCAACTGTTCTACCCGATTACTATCTGTATGCGTAGTCTCAACAGCTAAAGGAAATTGATTCGGTAAATCTACTTCTAACGCTTTTTCTAACTGCTGTATCGAAAACGTCTTTTGATCTAAATATTTCGGAGACTCCTCATCCCAATGACTCTCCACACTACGTAAATATGGAAGTTCATTTTCCCAGTAGTCTTCTGAATTCTCCGTATAGCCGTTACTCGTAGAGAAAAAAGCAGGCGTAATTGGCGTATCTTTATAGGTTACTATTTCTCCCTTTGTTTCTGCCACCGCTTCTTTTACTTTTTTCATTTTCCATTCAAAATCGCTCCCCCATAACTTTTGCAGCTGACCTTCATCTTTATATACCTGATGTTGCACTGTATCTGTGACATCTGATTCTTGTTTAGCTCCTCCACCATGAAGCTTTTGATTCACAATATACGTTCTCGCTGCAAGGGACTGCGCTTTTAACGCTTCTTTTTCAAATTCTGCGGGCATTTCAGAAGCGACTACACCAACTACATATTCCTCTAAAGGTACTCCCTCTACTTTATCTACATTCGAACGCATCACTGATACCGAGAAAGGAGAGCTACCTAAATCCATATTTTGGTTGGTTGTTTCTTCACTACTTGCAATTGGGGGGGCTTTCGCTACTTTTTCATCCCCCTTGCTATAAGGAATGACAATTAATGTAGGTACTACTAAGATAATCATCAGTAAACAAGCTAACAAAATGGCAGAAGGAATTTTCCATACATGTTGCTTTGGTCTTTTTTGTAAATAGTGCTTTTTGGGTGCAAACCAATATTTATTACGTGTTAGCGACTTTTTCTTGAATGGTTTTGATTGATTCTGAGATTGGTGCTTTGCTTTTAATTTTTTTAATAATAAGGCATTTCGTTTTTTCGTGTAGTTAGACCCATGTTTTTTTGAATATTTGCTAGGTTTCATTGCCTACCCCCTTCAACATCACTTCAATCTAGCAGTCCTATTAAGATATATATACACGACTTCTTCTATGTAGAACTAAAAATGTAGAAAAAATTGACTGTTGCCAAGCCTTTAATGACGATAAAATGCCTTCGTTTTTCTATACAACCCTTTAGGTTTTATGCTCTCCTAAAGGAACAAAGGCTTGGGGCGCCCGGTTAGCAACATAGCGAGTGGAACGAAGCAACTAAAGTTTTAGGAATCATGGTGAGGCGGTGTTGCACGAACCGATGATGACTTATCGTAGGGCGATTCGTGAAGTCGCCTAGTTGCTGGGCGCTGGAGCCGGACGTGGCTAAATAACTTAGTAAGTTTATCCACAGCTGAAAAATTTTATGATTTCCTAGACCATGAAAAAAAGACATTCCGTAATAGCCGTTTTTTATCATCTACTACGGAATGTCTTTCGGCTACATAATTGCAATAACTACAAAACTTTATGAATAAAGATGGCAGGCAACAAAGTGCTCTGGTGTTATTTCTCGAAATTGCGGTTTTTGTTGCTCACAAATACGCATAGCCATTGGACATCGCGTACGAAACACACATCCGCTCGGCGGGTTAATCGGACTTGGGAGTTCACCTTGCAATATAATTCGTTCTCGCTTTTCTTCGACTTCTGGATCTGGAATAGGGATTGCAGACAATAGCGCCTTTGTATACGGGTGGTAGGGATGGTCATATAGCTGTTCTGATTTTGTAAGTTCGATTAAATTCCCTAAGTACATGACGCCAATTCGATCAGAAATTTGCTTCACCATCGATAAATCATGGGCAATAAATAAAAACGTTAATCCTTTTTCATATTGAATTTTCTTTAATAAATTGACGACTTGCGCCTGTATGGAAACATCCAAAGCCGAAATTGGTTCATCTGCAATAATGAACTCTGGATTTAAAGCGAGCGCCCTTGCAATACCTATACGCTGCCTTTGACCGCCACTGAATTCATGAGGATAACGATTAGCATGATCCCGCTGTAAACCTACCTCTTCTAATAATTGGTATACTCGTTCTTTTATTTCCTTCTTATGTCGATACAAACGATGTATTTCCATTGGCTCAGAGATAATTTCCTGTACAGTAGATCGAGGGTTTAATGAGGCATACGGATCTTGAAAAATCATTTGCATTTTTTTATGCAACTTGAATCTATCATTTTCTTTTAAACCATGAATATCCTTCCCGTCGTACAAGACTTCTCCAGCTGTCTTATGGTATAAACCGAGAATGGTTCGCCCAATCGTAGATTTACCACAACCCGACTCCCCTACTAAGCCAAATGTCTCTCCTTCGCTTATTTGAAACGATACATCATTGACAGCCTGTAGCGTCTGGTTTCTGTTCACTTCAAAAAATTTCTTCAGACGGTTTACTTCGAGAATTGCTTTTGCCATTTTCGATCGTTTCCTCCTCCTGCCAGTAGCGCCTAGCCGCACATAACTCCGTTTCATACATCGTATTCGCAAGTCTGATTTGTTCAATTCCCTTTCCCGTTTGTGGGGCATGTAGCATTTCTCCGTTACCAGAATAAATACCTACATGATGTATCCTTCCTTTCCCATTTTCATAAGCAAAGAAAAGTAAATCACCAGGTAGTATCCTATCTAGCGGAACTTTGATTCCACCTTTTACTTGATCGCCTGCATCTCTAGCAATTTGATATCCATTCGCTTTATGCGTAGCGTAGGCTAAACCTGAACAATCATAACCGTAAGCGCTCATCCCGCCCCATAAATAGTCAAGCCCTATGTAAGATTTAGCAACAGCTACAATGGACTCCCCATTACTATGGGGGATACCGTCTGCGTTTGAAAATAACTCTATATCTTGTGTATTAACATATCCGTTACCATGTGGTGTTACTACAGATGTCGTAGAACCATGATGTCTTTTTACTGGTAAAATGGTTAAATAACTTAAGTGTATAAAGGATTCATTATGAATAGTTAACGGAGCAAAAGGAGATCGAACGATAGCACCTATAGGCTGAAGCCAGTCTTGATTAGAAATTTGTTTGAGTTGGCAAGCAGGCACCCAACCTGGATAACCTCTTCTATCTTTATGTGACGGCTGAGTAGGTATAATAACATGAGCCCAATCACCAGCCCACTCCGTTACTAGTACTTGTTCGCCATACAGCAATTGTGTTTGAATACGATTTTCCACGCATAATGCCAGTTTTTCAGTATAATCTAATTGCTTCACCCACTGATCTACATGTGCAGGGTTATGAATCGCTAATGCATCTATTCTTCTAGCACATAATGGCTCTGTCCAAACCGTAGCAACAGAAACACAGGTTACATACAGTTCATTTGTTATTTTCCCGTACATTTGCTGACTCACTATTGACCCTCCTATTTTATAAAGTGAACCCTCCATGAGTGGTGTTTTCTTTCGCAATCCACACATTATTTAGTAGCAGCTCAAACTTCCACCATAAAACTTGGCTTGTCGCCAAGTTTTATGGCAAAAGCTGTAGTTTTTCTTATATTATAAACCTTTAAACCTTTTATACTTTCCTATAGTATTAGAAAAACTTTGGCTATCATAAGCAAAAGCTCCTTGACAAGAGCCATGTTGGTTTTCTTAATACCCCCCTTACGTAGCTATTGCTTATCGGCATACTTTAAATCCAGATACCCTACTGGATGGCGAAGTATGTTTGTTACACCTTCTTGTAATACTTCTACCTGATTATAATAACGAACTGGAAATAACGGCATTTCTTCTGCTAATAGCTTTTCTGCCTCATACATATATTCCCAACGTTTCGCTTCATCCGCTTGTGATTTTGCATGGACAATTAATTTATCATACTGTTCATTGGACCAGCCTGTGCGATTCATATATGATCCAGTAATAAAGCTTTCAAGGAAATTAACTGGATCAGCGTAATCGTATAAAAAGGAGCTTCTCGATAATTGATGATTTAAAGCCTTTTGATCTTCTAAGAAAACATTCCATTCTGTATTTTCAAGCTCTACATCGACACCAATATTCTCACTAAGCATTCCTTGAATTGCTTCAGCTACTTCTTTATTTAAATCGCTTGTATTATAGGATAAAGTAACCGTAGGCAGTTCATCATAGCCCTCTTCTTTCATCCCTTTTTCTAAAAGCTGCTTTGCTTCCTCAGGATCAAATGAGACGAGATCGCCATTTACATCTCGGAAGTCTTCGCTGCTAGGGTTGGTAAACCCAGGAGATATATAACCATAAGCAGGCTTCACTTTATTTTTCACCACATATTCTGCAATATTATCTTGATCTACTGCTAACGCAAAAGCTTTTCTTATGTGCTTATTTTGAAAAGGCTCTTCTGTAACATTAAAGCGGAAAAACTCTAATCCTCCTTGGTCAACAATCTGCACATTATCTCCATCAATTATCTGATCGGATAATTCTGCAGGGATTTGGGCTGAATCTAACTCTCCTCGTTCAAACATTTGATATTCCGTATTCGTATCATTGACCATCGCCCAATGCACGCCGTCTAAGCTTACACTGTCTGCATCCCAGTATACATCATTTTTCGTAAATATCATTTCATTATCATGTTCCCAAAATTCCAGCTTAAATGGCCCATTACCTACAAATGATTCTGCTTCAGTATGCCATTCTGGATTTTCTGCAGCCACTTGATGGTTCACTGGAAAAAAGGCAGGATTGGTTAGTACATGTAAGAAAAATCCAGTCGGGTTTTCCAATTCAACTTCTAGCGTTTTTTCATCAACTGCGGTAATTCCTAAATCTTCTGTAGAACCTTCCCCGCTGTTAAATGCTTCTCCCCCTTTGATAAAGTAACCTAGAAATCCAGCAGATGAGCCTGTTTCTGGATTTAATAAACGCTCCCACGCATAGATGAAATCTTCAGCCACAACTGGATCGCCATTAGACCAGTTCGCATCCTCACGTAAATAGAATGTGTATGTGGTACCATCTTCTGAAACATCCCATTTTTCCGCAACTGCAGGTTGTGGTGTATGATCTTCACCGAGTCGCGTGAGCCCTTCCATTAAGTTGTTTAACGCATTCCAAGAAACATTATCAAAACCTATTGCTGGGTCAAAAGATGTTGGCTCTTCTCCGTTATTAAGTTGAAGAATTTTTTCATCTCCTGCCTTCTCTCCCTCTCCATTCTCATCTTCTGTACCAGTACTCTCATTTGCCGTACAAGCAGCTAAAACAAGAAACACCAAAACTCCCATTAAGTAAAGCAACCCTTTCTTCATTACCTCTCCCCCTCGTTATTGGTTGGCTGTGCGAGCTAGAAGTTGTTGCGCCCGTTTGTCCTGCAGCCAGCAATCCACTCGATGTGAACTGCTTCGTTCCGTCGTTACAGGATATACGTTATCACACACCTCCATGGCGTAAGGGCATCTCGCTGTAAACGGACACCCTTGCGGTGGCGCAAATAAATCCGGCGGTGTCCCATCAATTGGTGATAATTGCTCTTCTTTTAAATCGAGCCTTGGAACTGATTTTAGCAAACCTTTCGTATAAGGATGCTGCTGATTGTAAAATATGTCACGCTTTGTTCCCGTTTCAATTATTTTTCCTGCATACATAACTGCAATTCGATCGGCTATTTTAGCCACAACCCCTAAGTCATGCGTAATTAGAATAATAGATACACCTGTTTTTGCTTGAATTGTCGTAAATAATTCTAAAATTTGTGCTTGAATGGTTACATCCAAAGCCGTTGTAGGCTCATCAGCAATTAATAACTCTGGCTCACAAATTAAAGCCATAGCGATCACAATTCTTTGCCGCATCCCTCCACTAAATTGGTGTGGATATTGCTTTAACCGTTCCTTAGGGTTTGGTATCCCAACTAAATGCATCATTTCTAAAGCTTTGGAGGTAGCTGTTTCTCCGCGAATGGATTGATGCTCCTGCAATCCTTCCATAAGCTGCGTGCCAATAGTTAGCGTAGGATTTAATGCTGTCATTGGATCTTGGAAAATCATCGATATATCCACACCACGAATCGATCGCATCTGTTTTTCGGTATAATGAGTTATCTCATTGCCCTTAAATATTACCTTGCCTCTAGCAATTTTTCCTGGCGGTTCTGGAATCAGTTGCATAATCGCTTGTGAGGTGACGCTCTTCCCGCAACCTGACTCTCCAACAATTGCTAGTGTTTCCCCTTTATTCAAATAAAAATCCACACCTCGAACGGCTTTAATTGTCCCACCATACGTCGAAAAAATTACATGTAAATCTTGTACCTCAAGTAGTCTCTCCATCTACTCACCTACTTTCTCAGCTTTGGATCAAGTGCATCCTGAAGCCCATCCCCTAATACATTAAATGCAAACATCGTAAAAGAAATGAAGAATGCTGGAAAAAATAATGTCCACCAATGTCCAGATAAGATTGCCCCTAACGAATCATTTGCCATCACTCCCCAGCTTGCAAATGGGGCTTGAATCCCAAGTCCAAGAAAACTTAAAAACGCTTCTGCAAAAATCGCACTTGGAACTGTTAACGTCATTTGCACAATAATTGGCCCCATTGTATTCGGTAATAAGTTTTTACGAATAATCCGTGCTGTCTTCGCACCAAATGACCTAGAAGCAAGCACAAACTCATAATTTTTGATTTGCAATACTTGCCCACGTACAATTCTTGCCATTCCTACCCAACCTGTAACGGTTAAAGCGAGAATAATAGTACCTAAGCTGGGGCCTAAAACGACGAGTAATAAAATAACGACTAACAAATAAGGAAGACCATATAACACTTCAATAATCCGCATCATAATATTATCCGTACGTCCTCCTTTATATCCGGACAAGCCACCATAAATAATCCCAATGGTAAAATCAATAAGTGCTGCCATTAAGCCGACAAATAATGAAATACGTGCTCCATACCATGTACGAGTAAACACATCCCTCCCACCACTATCCGTTCCAAACCAATGTTCTAAAGAAGGTGGCTGATACTGATTCGGTAGATCTTGTTTGTTTACTTCATACGGTGATAATAAAGGTGCGAATATTGCGAAAACAGTAAGTAAAACCAAGAACACCAACCCCGTCATTGCTAACTTATTTTTCACTAATCTTCGCGAAGCATCTTTCCAATACGATAAAGATGGTCTTGATACCGTTTCTAACGCTTTCGCATCCCGCTCTTTCCAAGAAAACCATTCATTTGGTATTTCCGAATGAGAAGTTGGCTTCTTTCCTGTTTGGTCTGTCACATTTATTTTCATTCTCTCCCGCCTTTCTTATGCAGCTTAATACGCGGGTCTAATATGCCATAGGCAATATCAACGAGAAATAGCATCACAATTAAAAAAGTGCTGTAAAATACTGTCGTTCCCATAATAACAGGATAATCACGCTGATTGATACTTTCTACAAAATACTTCCCCATTCCGGGAATAGCAAATATTTTCTCAATAACAAACGTGCCTGTTAATATTCCTGCCAGTAAGGTTCCCATAATGGTAACCACAGGCATTAACGCATTTCTTAAAGCATGCTTGCAAATAATCTTCCACGGTGCTAACCCCTTAGCTCTAGCCATTTTAATATAGTCCTGTGTTAACACCTCAAGCATTGTTGACCTTGTGAGCCTTGCGATAATCGCCATTGGCCCTGTTGCAAGTGCTGTAACGGGTAAAATCATATGTGCGGGACTTAACCATCTTGCAACTGGAAACCATTCTATATTCACTGCCAATTGCTGAATAAGCAAGGTAGCTAGTACAAAATTGGGAATGGATATACCTAACACAGCAAAACCCATGGCTACGTAATCAATAAGCTGATTATGCTTTAACGCTGCAAACACACCTAACGTTATGCCAGATAATACGGCGACAATAATAGTAATTATTCCCAGTTCCAAAGAAATGGGAAAACCGCGGCCAAGCATTTCATTGACCGTTTGTGATGGCTGTTTAATCGATGGGCCAAAATCAAACGTAACAATCGATTTTAAATAAAGGACATATTGAACTATGTATGGCTCATCCAAATTATAATGTGCTTCTAAGTTTGCTTGAACGACTTCATTTGTCCCCCGTTCACTATTAAACGGAGAACCTGGTATCGTCACCATTAGAATAAACGTCAATGTAACAATTACCCATAAAGTAACCATCATCATAAGTAAGCGCTTTCCTATATAACGTAGCATACTCCACCCCCTTATGAGAATTTCGTCAACATGGCAAGCTCTGTCATAACAAGCATTGCCTGATATGCTTCCAGTATGTCTTTTGCTTGAAAGCGAACAACTGTTGTTCCTGCTTCTATCTTTGTACCAGGCATTAAACTAGCCCATTCCGCCTGTCCGAAATTAGCAAATTCTATTCGTAAAACAGGTTTATCGGGAGGTATAAGCGGTACAACAAGATGGCGATTTTGTACAGCTTCTGTTATCTTCTCCGTTAATAACTGCGCCGATTTTTTAGGTGTTAAGCTTTTAACAGATGACCGAGAAATCGTCTCTTTCACAGCTATAGCTGTGACATTTGGAATAAGTTCACTTGCTTCCTTTGCTGCTTGATCATCACCTGCAACAGCTATAATGGGTACTCCATAAAAACCTGCCAAATAAGCATTTAATCCCATCTCACCAATTTCGTGATCATTGATATACATCGTCCTTACAGCATGAATCATCGTATGAGACATAACTCCAAACGTTCCTGCTCGTGCATGATAACCGACAAATATAGCGGCATCATACGAGGCATCTAGCCCATGCATCATGGAAAATGGCTTTACGTCACCAGTAATAAGCTGCGCATCTTCATGTAAATCCTCAATCAGTAAGTTATTCATCTTAGAATGGCTATCATTAACAATAATTTCTAAACAACCTTGGGCAATAGCCGCACGAATGACCACGTTGGCTTCTTCCGTCATCATCTTCCTGGAACGTTCATAATTGTGCATTGATGAGGCGACGAAAGTTTCATCTGGCACCCCCGTAATTCCTTCCATATCCATAGAAACATACAGTTTCATCTGAACATTCTCCCTAATGTTAAAATTTTCTTAAATTTTAACACAAAATTACTAAAAAGAAAAGTTTGAATTTTAATAAAAAACTATTACTGCATTATATTTAATACAAAAAAACAGATGATCGAAACCTTTTCATCTGTTTTTACTTATATTGTATATCTATGAAACAACATCTTTTAATAATAATGATAATATCCAAATTATGACAGTTTTGCAGCTATAGAACGATTGATTGGTTCTACATGCACATAAGGCAAAACTGAATTACCATGCTCATCCACTCTTTCCACATCTGCTCCTAATGCTGCTAATTTTCCAGCAAAATCCACGTAACCACGGTCAAGATGTTTTAATTCCGTAACTCTAGTCACACCATCAGCTACTAAACCAGCTAAAATAAGTGCTGCAGCCGCTCTTAAATCCGTAGCTGCCACTTCAGCTCCTTGTGGATTACAAGGTCCCTCGATAATGACACTGTGTCCTTCTATTTTCATTTTAGCATTCATACGACGGAATTCTTCCACATGCATAAACCGATTTTCAAACACCGTCTCCGTAATAACACTAGTGCCTTGAGCAACTAACATTAAGGCCATCATTTGGGATTGCATATCTGTAGGGAAACCAGGATGAGGTAACGTTTTTATATCCGTTGCTTTCAATTGCTTTGGACCAATTACCCTTAAGCCATTTTTTTCTTCTTGCACGATAACATTCATTTCTTCTAACTTGGAAATAACGGAACGTAAATGCTCAGTAACAGCATTTTCAATTAACACATTTCCTTCTGTTATGGCTGCAGCCACCATAAACGTACCTGCTTCAATACGATCAGGTATAATCGAATGCTCTGCACCATACAATTTGTCTACGCCTTCAATACGAATGGTTTCTGTTCCTGCACCAACAATTTTGGCACCCATCTTATTTAAATAATTCGCTAAATCTACAATTTCTGGTTCTTTGGCGCAGTTTTCTAAAACTGTCTTTCCTTCTGCTAGCGCAGCCGCCATCATAATATTTTCCGTTGCACCAACACTTGGCATATCTAAATAAATTTTCGCACCTTTAAGACGCTTGTCGACATGAAGCTCGACAAACCCATTTCCAACATGCGTCTTGGCACCCATCGCCTCAAAGCCCTTCAAATGCAAATCAATTGGTCTAGAACCAATTGCACACCCACCAGGCATAGCTACTTTTGCATGACCGTAACGTGCTAACAATGGTCCGATTACAAGAACAGAAGCACGCATTTTTCTTACATATTCAAATGGAGCTTCTGTTGTTAAACGATTTGAAGCATCAACCGTAACTGTGTTATTGTCAAAATGTACACTTGCATTCATATTTTCCAACACTTGATTAATTGTATATACATCAGCTAGTTCAGGAACATCCTTAATGACGCTTTTTCCTTCACTTGCAATAAGACTAGCAGCAATGACAGGGAGAACAGCATTTTTAGCACCTTCCACTTTCACAGTGCCTTGCAATTGGTGTCCACCTCTTACGATGATTTTTTCCATATTTCAAATCTCCTTCAGATCCATTTTCACTATATTAATATTCATTTATTAGGATAGGTGTTCCTATCACGTATGTAGGATTGTCCGATCCATTTTCTTCAACTGCGATTTGTATGTTCATAGGTGTATCATTTACGGAAATTTTTCGTTCCCACACTGGTGTATACCCGTAAATGATTTTTTTATGTGTCGATTGTTCTATTGTATCGAATTGCGTCTGTTTTTGCTGTATTTGAAAATAATTTGTTAATTTGTTTAAAAAATAATCACTACTTATTATACCATTTCCTTTAGTCGTCAGACAAGCAAATTTCTTTACAGAACTTGTGAAATATTCTTTTT
This sequence comes from Virgibacillus dokdonensis, assembly GCF_900166595.1. NCBI lineage: Bacteria > Bacillati > Bacillota > Bacilli > Caryophanales > Bacillaceae > Virgibacillus > Virgibacillus dokdonensis. The sequence continues at coordinate 3,694,688 of NZ_LT745763.1, forward strand.
GAAAGCTTAAAACGGTATTCCGATAGTTTTTTTCCATATCCGAATGCCATCCATTTCCTTTCACAACGACGATCAATTCTGCATTAACATGTTTTTGACGCGGAAGGATCACATGAAACAATACGTTGAACCCTTTATAGATATGGCTGTCTTCAAAGGAATATTTTATTTTCTGCTCATCTTTTGTTACATGCTTATGATATTTACGACTTAGCATTTCTACTAAATCATCTGTTCTTGCTTGGGAAATAGATTCTTTCCACGTTGTTTCCCATTCCAGAATAGAAGTGTCTTCAGCAATCATAAAATGAACTAAATCCAATAATTCATTTTCAGTTCTATCATGCGTTTGCGCTACTATTGTATTTGCGACGAACAAACATAAAATTGCTAGAATAATAGACTTTTTCACAATAAAATCCCCCATATCCACCTATTTACTATAAATAGTATGAACTGGGAGAAGCAAAAGCATACATGGTCCTACACGTATTCTCTTATTATACGTAAATTTTAAAATAAATGGTTTAAATCTCTTGACCACTGGAGTACTTCTAGAAAGAAGCGGCTGACACCTGATCCAATCACGATGGTTAAAAACAGAATTAATATTTGCGCCTCTTTGGCTCTTCCTTTTTTAATCATTGGCTCAAAATTAATTGCCATCATCAATCTCCATGTTACATATATAAAGAGAATATGTGAGATTAAACTAACTAATGCCTGTTGCCCTAGTGAAAACATAAGAACCACCTTTATACATTACTGATTAAATTATCACCAAGTTTTAATGGAGAAAGGCTCCGTTTTTGTGATACTAAAATCCAAAAGACTTTAGGCTCTTAACTGAAAACACTTTCCAGTAAAACTCTTCTAATTGAAGCGCTACTAGTTACTTTGCCATGGATATGGAAAAAAGTCAATGTAAATGACAGCTAGAGATTATATCCCGTTTTAAAGTAGTTTGAAATAACTACATTTCCCGGGAAATATCGACATTGCTATAGACAATACTGACAAATAGCTTTCATTATAGACTTTCTACATCATCTAAAAAAATCCAGTGAATTTGATGGGCTTCATTCATCTCGTACTCATTGCTTCGTAACCTAGGGGTATTACAATAAGACCTCTTACAAAAAAGAGATTTTAAGCGCTGTTATCTCCCACTCAGACTTGTTCAGCTCACATCTTCCAATTAATGAAAAGAGAGTCTTGCAGTACCATATATTCGAGATAAATAGGTAAGATCCTCTTAGTTTTAGAAAAATTTGGTTTTTATTCAATTTTTTATAGCGGAAAATAGTTCTTTTCTTGCACTATATAAAGAGTCATTAAGTCAATGGAGTTGTCATTTTCCATTAAATTGTAAAAAACTTGTAACAAACAATGCCATCGTTTTGTTTATGTTATAAAATTAAAAATTTTTTGCTTTCCTATAATGCAAAAAACCTCTTATAACATATAGTTATAAGAGATTTCTCAAATTATCTTATTACCCTTAAGCGATTGATAGCTCTTTTGAGAGCTAGTTCTGCTCTTAACGTATCAATATCATCTTGTTTTGATTGGAGACGGCGTTCCGCACGCTCTTTTGCACGCTCGGCACGATCGATATCAATGTCAGATGGTTTTTCTGCAGACTGCGCTAAAATCGTCACTTTATCTGGACGCACTTCCATAAAACCACCATTAACCGCTAGTTTATCTACATGATTTTCACGTTTCAAACGAACTGCATTAATGGACAATGGTGCAACTAAAGGAATGTGGCCAGGTAAAATACCCAATTCTCCGCTTTCTGCTTTACAACTCACCATCTCGTAGCTATCTTCTAGTACTGGACCGTCGGGAGTAACAACACTCACCGTTAGTGTTTTCAAAGCAACCCCTCCTTAGCTTAACATGAAGGCGGTCAATGCATAATACGTATTCATCAACCTGCAAGTATGAATAGGATTCATTCCTATCAAGCCTCTTATTCCATGCTTTTTGCTTTTTCAACTACTTCTTCAATACGCCCTACTAAACGGAAGGCATCTTCTGGTAGATCATCGTATTTTCCAGCTAATATTTCTTTAAAACCTTTTACTGTTTCTTCAACAGGAACATAGGAACCTGGTTGACCTGTAAATTGCTCTGCGACGTGGAAGTTTTGTGAAAGGAAGAACTGAATACGACGTGCACGAGACACAACGAGTTTATCCTCATCACTTAACTCATCCATTCCTAAGATCGCAATAATATCTTGTAGTTCTCGATAACGTTGTAATGTTTGCTGTACTTCCACGGCTACGTCATAATGCTCTTGTCCAACAACTTCTGGGTCTAATGCACGCGAAGTGGAAGCTAACGGATCCACCGCAGGATAGATACCTTGTTCTGATAAACCACGATCAAGGTTTGTTGTTGCATCTAAGTGCGCAAACGTTGTTGCTGGTGCAGGGTCCGTATAGTCATCAGCAGGTACATAAATAGCTTGGATTGATGTAACAGAACCTTTTTTCGTAGATGTAATACGTTCCTGTAATTGTCCCATTTCTGTTGCTAACGTTGGCTGGTAACCAACCGCAGAAGGCATCCGTCCTAGTAGTGCAGATACTTCTGTTCCTGCCTGTGTAAAACGGAAGATGTTATCAATAAATAACAATACATCCTGCCCTTGCTCATCACGGAAATACTCTGCCATCGTTAGCCCAGTTAGAGCTACACGCATACGCGCACCAGGTGGTTCGTTCATTTGACCAAACACCATCGCTGTTTTAGAAATAACGCCAGAATCCTTCATTTCATAGTACAGATCATTACCTTCACGGGTACGTTCACCAACACCAGCAAACACAGAAATACCACCATGCTCTTGTGCTATGTTATTAATAAGCTCTTGAATAAGTACTGTCTTACCAACACCGGCTCCACCAAACAAACCGATTTTTCCACCTTTTACATAAGGTGCAAGTAAGTCGACTACTTTTATTCCTGTTTCCAAAATTTCTGTTTCCGTTGTTAAATCTTCAAATTGTGGTGATTGACGATGAATTGGATCACGACGCACACCTGAGTCCAACGGTTCATCCAAGTCAATATTGTCTCCGAGTACGTTAAATACTCTACCTAATGTTACATCGCCAACAGGAACCGAAATCGGGCTTCCTTGGTCAACAACCTCCAAACCACGTCTTAAGCCATCCGTTGATGACATTGCAATGGTACGGACACTGTTATCACCTAAATGAAGCGCAACCTCCAAGGTGAGCTCTTTCATTTCATTAGATGATTCATCAGGTATTTTAACAATAATCGCATTGTTAATGTCGGGAAGCTGTCCATCAGCGAATTTAACGTCAACGACAGGTCCCATTACTTGTGTAATACGTCCTTTGCTCATCGATTTCCCTCCTAACATACTTTCCTAAATTCCACCGAAGAAGCCTATTCAAGCGCGGCGACTCCTCCGCTAATTTCTGTTATTTCTTGTGTAATTGCAGCTTGACGCACGCGGTTGTAGGTCAATGTTAAATCATCAATAAGCTCATTAGCATTATCTGTTGCACTCTTCATTGCAGTCATACTTGCCGCATGTTCACTTGCTTTTCCATCCAATAATGCTCCATAAATGAGACTCTCTGCATATTGTGGTAAAAGCACTTCGAGAATTTGTTGCTCATTTGGCTCATACTCATACTCATCATGAAAGGCAGAATCAGTAGTCTGCACTCCTAAATCCGTAATCGGCAACAGTTGCGTTGTCGTTACCTTTTGCGAGATGGCACTTACATAATGATTATAAATGATGTGTAGCTCATCAATTTCTTCATCTACATATAATTGCACCGTTTCCGAAGCAATTTCTTTAATATCTGCAAAGTCAGGCTGATCGCCAATACCAATAATGCTTTGTGTAATTGGCAGATCCATCTTTTTACAGAACTCATAGCCCATTCTACCGATGGCTATAATGGTGTACTCATCTTTGGATTGATGATTCTGTTGAATTCTTTGATACAGAGCTTTTAAAATGTGGCTGTTGTATGCTCCGACAAGTCCTTTATCTGCTGTGATGACCATATACCCCGTTCGTTTTACTGCTCGTTTTTCCAACATAGGATGTGTAGTCTCTGTAGCAGAGTTTGCAATATGTGCCATCACTTCTTGAATTTTTTTACTGTAAGGTTCAAAAGCTTTTGTATTTTGCTCTGCTTTTGCCATTTTAGAAGCTGAAACCATCTGCATGGCAGAGGTGATTTTTTTCGTTTTTTGCGTAGAAGTTATTCTACCTTTAATCTCTCTAAGTGATGCCAAGCTCGTTCACCGCCCTTTCTCATAAAAGGTTACGCGCTATTATATACATTAACCTTCAGATGGCAAAAATGTTTTCTTGAAAGCTTCAATAGCTTCGTTCATTTCTGATTCATCAGGTAATTTTCCAGTCTCACGAATGGAAGTTAGAAGCTCTTTACGATTATTCTCTAACCAAGTATTCATTTCTTCTTCGAAACGAAGAATGTCCTCTACTGCAATATCATCAAGGAACCCTTTAGTGAGTGCATAAATACTCATAACTTGTTTTTCTACAGCCATTGGTTTATGCAATCCTTGTTTTAAAATCTCTACAGTGCGTTCTCCACGGTTTAGTTTTGCCTGTGTCGCTTTATCCAGATCGGAACCAAATTGCGCAAATGCTTGTAACTCACGATAAGAAGCTAAGTCCAAACGCAAAGTACCTGCAACTTTTTTCATCGCCTTAATTTGTGCTGAACCACCAACACGTGATACGGATAAACCAGCATTAATCGCTGGACGAACGCCAGAGAAAAATAGATCTGATTGTAAGAAAATTTGTCCGTCTGTAATGGAAATAACGTTTGTTGGAATATAGGCAGCAATATCACCAGCTTGTGTTTCAACAAATGGTAACGCCGTTAAAGAACCGCCACCTTTTGCATCACTTAACTTAGCCGCACGCTCTAATAAACGAGAGTGAATGTAGAATACGTCACCAGGAAATGCTTCACGTCCAGGCGGGCGACGTAAAAGTAATGAAAGCTCACGATAAGCTACAGCCTGTTTGGACAAATCATCATAAACTACAAGCACGTGCTTACCGTTATACATAAATTCTTCTCCCATAGCAACACCTGCATAAGGAGCTAAGTATAATAATGGAGCAGGATCAGAAGCACCAGCTGAAACAACGATCGTATAATCTAAAGCACCATAACGACGGAATGTTTCCACGGTGCTTCGTACAGTAGAGTCTTTCTGACCAATCGCCACATAAATACAAATCATGTCTTGATCTGCTTGGTTCAAGATGGTGTCCACCGCAACCGTTGTTTTACCTGTTTGTCGGTCACCGATAATTAATTCACGTTGCCCTCTACCAATTGGTACGAGCGCATCAATCGCTTTTATACCTGTTTGTAATGGTTCGTCAACAGATTTACGATCCATTACCCCGGGTGCAGGAGATTCAATCGGACGTGTTTTCGTTGCTTCTATCGCACCTTTACCGTCCAATGGTTGTCCTAGTGGGTTAACCACACGACCAATTAATTCATCTCCAACAGGTACTTGCATAATACGTCCTGTACGACGTACTTCATCGCCTTCTTTTATTTCACTGTAAGGACCTAAAATAACAATCCCCACATTACTTTCTTCTAAGTTCTGCGCCAAGCCCATCACGCCATTAGAGAATTCAAGTAATTCCCCGGCCATCGCGTTATCTAGACCATGAGCACGAGCAATACCGTCACCGATTTCGATTACTGTGCCGACATCGCTAACTTCAATATCTGTATCAAAAGTTTCAATTTGCTGTTTAATCAGACTGCTAATCTCTTCAGCTTTGATGCTCATACCATTTCACCCCTATCTTCATTTGTTTGCAGTTACAATATTTCGCTCAATTCTTTTCAGCTTACCGCTAACGGAGCCATCATAAATCGTATTGCCAACACGTATTTTCATGCCACCGATTAAGGAAGGATCAACAATATTTGTTAGCTCGATTGCCTGTTTATCAAAACGCTTGGCAAAGCTTGACTCCAATTCCCGACATTCTTCCTCCGATAATGCTCTTACAGAATAGACGGTTGCAGCTGCAATTCCTTTTGCATCATTTACTAGCCGAATAAAATGATCAATAATTGCCGGAAGTAAATCAATTCGATGACGCTGCACAAGCAGATTTAATATATTCACCACTTCTTTATGCGCCTGTTGAAATACATCTTGCAAAAATTGTTGTTTCTTCGCATTGCTAATACGTGGATGCATGAGGAATGTATAAAGATCTTTATTGTCCTGAAAAGCTTTTTTGACTACTTTCAACTCTTGAGTCAACGCTTCAAGTAGAGACTTTTCTTGACCAAGTTGGAAAAGAGCATCCGCGTAACGCTTCGCTATTGTTTCATTACTCATAGCTCTTCTCCTACCTCTTTAATGTACTCATTAATCAGTTTCTCTTGATCTTTCTCATCGATTTCTTTTTCAATCACTTTCGTTGCAATTAATACTGATAATGATGCAACTTTATCCTGTAATGCTTGTAATGCTTTTTCTTTTTCATTTTGGATGTCTGCTTGGGCAGATTCTTTAAGGCGATTAGCCTCTTCGCGAGCTGCTCGAATAATTTCTTGCTCTTGCTTTTGACCAGCCTCTTTTGCATCATCCACAATCTTTTGTGCTTCCTGTTTCATTTGCTTTAAGCGTTCCTGTGCTTCTTGAGAAGCTTTTTCAGCATCAGCACGGCTTTTTTCAGCTGCATCTATTTCATTAGCTACATATTCTTCACGCTTTTGCATCATATTAATAACTGGGCCCCAAGCGAATTTCTTTACTAAGTATAGTAGAAGAAGGAAGAAAAATAATTGAATCGCCATATCGATTACTCTTAAGCCTCCAACGCTGGCACCTACGGATAAAACATCGATGTATGAATACACTAATCTCACTCCTTTCGTGATCGGTAACAACTTCAAACTATTTTGCGATTAAACCCCATAAAGGAATGGCGAAGACTGTTTAGCTAATCCTCGCCATGTTAAATTATGATAGTTTACATAAAAATAGCCATAAATGCGATTACCGCTGCGATAATAGGAATCGCCTCAACTAGTGCTACCCCGATAAACATTGTACCTTGTAATGAACCTTTTAATTCTGGTTGACGAGCAATCCCTTCTACTGTTTTACTAACGATCATCCCGTTACCAAGACCAGCGCCTAACGCTGCCAAACCAATTGCTATTGCTGCTGCTAAAGCTTCCATTCCTATTTCCTCCTTTTATTATAAACCTATTTTTTTATGTTTTTATTTAATGGTCACTGCTCACCTTATGAGACAAATACACCATTGTTAACATTGTAAATACAAAGGCTTGAATTCCACCAATAAAGACACTGAATCCTTGCCATGCAAGCATAGGTAATGCTGCACCTAGAAAACCAAGAGCATTAGATCCTGCAAGTCCTACTAGCAGCCCTAACAACACTTCCCCAGCATAAATATTACCAAATAGACGAAGACCTAACGTTAACGTATTGGTAAACTCTTCAATAATTTTAAAAGGGAGCATAATTGGCGCAGGACTAACATAGCCTTTCAAATAATGCTTCATACCTTGAATCTTGATTCCATAAAAATGGGTTAATAAAATAACCATACCTGATAATGTTAATGTTAATGTTGCATCAGCCGTCGGCGATTTCCACCATAAATCATGACCAATTACTCCTACTGTGGCTACTCCTAGCAAATTACTAACTAAGATATAGGTTATTAATGTTAAACCAAGCGGGAGGAATATTTTACCGGTTTTCCAATCCATGGTATCGCTAATAATCCCTTTCACGAATTCAACGATCCATTCCATAAAATTTTGCAAACCAGTTGGCCTCATTTGCAACTTTCGACTTGCAATGACACTAAGTATAAACACGATGGCTGAAGAAACAGCTACCATGAAAAGATTCGCCAAGTTGACGTCGAACCAGGAAATACCAAATAGGTCATGTGCTATTGGCGCAGTATGATTCACGTTGTTCACCCCTCCTTCTTGTGCGATTGTTTAAAGTTACTTAGAGCAAAATCTATCATAATGACAGGATAAGATGTCATTAATCCAATAATTACAGCGATAATATGAAAGTAGGCATCAAACCGAATGGCAATTAAGATGGCAAGGATTGCGGCAGTCATACGCGATAGTGTTCCTAATGTTTTTACTTTTTGATTACTCGTCACAGCCTCGCCAAACAGATCTACTTTCTTCTGGAGTAAATACAAGTTATAAAAGCTGATAGATGTGCCTAGTAACAAACCAAGAAAGATCTGTACATACGGTGTAAAGCCAGCTCCTATAACAAAAATTGCAAGCAGATAGAGCATCCATTTCCGCTGTCGTGCAACCATTATTTTATATTCCGACATAATTCCCTCTTCCCTTGCCCATAATACAGCATGTACATACGCAAAATGTTCTGCCTATTCAGCTATAGCTTTACGCTTTAAACTACTAAAGCTTAAGAAATTCGTATGTAAAAAAAGATCCATCTACATAGTATACTACAGCTTTTTTCACTTTACTATGAAGTTTATGTGAACAAATGAACAGGTAAGTAGCAAACCCGAAATGAAAGCGTTAATATTTATGAAGCCACTACCTTTCCACACTAAGCAAGTTTACATGAGGGACCCCTTAATGTCAATTGGTTTCAAGCATAATTTGCAAAGGAGAAGATAAGATTTTTAACCTCCAAAGAATAAAAAATCCCTCTTCCTAGTATAGTGTATATTCCGTGTCTAAAACGTGACAAATTTGTGAACGAAGGAACCCTTAGAACACCTAGGCTTACCATCAAGCTTATGACGAGAACTCCTCCTTTTACTTATATGATAAAGCCTTTTCCTATAGTGCAAAATCAACGCTTATCTCTACTTCGGAGGAACATATATCATTGTTTCATAACTTGCATTTTCCCCTGTGTTAAGTTCTACGGAAACGACTGCATAGTAAAAACCTGCCTTCCCTACTTTTCGCGCATTTAATTCACCTTCATTCATCCCTACCGCTACATCCGTATCCTCTATAAGCTGTCTATCGAATACAAGCGTGTCTGGATCATACAAATTCACTTGTACTTTTGTGGCTGGCTCTGTCATATAATAGTGATACGAAAATGTATCATTCGATAAAGGCTCTAATGCAAATTCAAACCCCATCGCCTTTGGATTATCCGCATTCTGATTTACAAATAAATACGGCAAATGATGTACTGTACTGCTTTGCTTTAACGTGAGCCAACCTTGATGAACGCCTTCTTCTAACTGTTGAGATGTTATTCTTGCTCCAATAGAAAGTTGTTTTTTTTCATTCGCAGGTATCGTTACAGCTTGTGGTAAGTTCCAACTTATCCCGCGTTGCTTACATGGAATGTCAAAATAATACGTTTGTTCTTCTTTTGTCCTATTTTCTATAATAATTTGTTCGTTTTTCACTTCACTGTTCCCCTGAACTTTACCAAACGTTAATTGTGGATCATCTATAATTGTCCCCGCTTCTATAGCTTCTTTAGGTTGAATGAGGCCCATTCCTTGAATGGTAGGATGTAACGGTTTTTGATTTACTTCCATTCGTAACGCTGTCGTTTTAATCGCTCCATATATTTGTTGATTCGTCCATTCAGGTCTAGCTTCTTTTATTAATGCAATGACACCACTTACATGAGGAGCGGCCATACTCGTTCCTTGTAAAGCTTGATAACCACCAGGAACTGTACTTACAATATTCGTCCCAGGCGCAACAACATCTGGTTTAATATTCCAATTAATAGTGACTGGCCCTCTTGAACTAAATGGGGCAATAGAAGAAGCTTTGTTTTCGTATTTCGTATCTAAGTGAAGACGATCTGACTGTAAATATTCTTCCAACCACGCACCATCCTGCTTCGATATAGTAGCAACCGGAATCTGAACAGCATTTTTTGCAGTAGATACATCCCCGTGTAGAGGTCCTTCTTCATTGTTTGCAATAATCACGGCTTTAGCACCTGCAGCTTGAGCTTGTTCCACTTTTTCTACAAAAGGAGTTTCATCTCGTTGAAAGAGAGCTATCTTCCCTTTTACATTTGCACCTTTGTTTGCATGCTTAATGGGATAAAATGTATCAAGCAGCCACGACGGTGCGCCTGCCATTTCTTGTATAGAAATACGCTTATCCTCCCATCGAGCATATAAATACGGGACTTGTTGTTGATGACTGGCAGCACCAACGGATAATGCGTGATTTGCTGTCGCAGGTGAGCCAACAGTCCATCCCCCAGGCCCTGCATTCCCATTCGCTATAACAACAGCAACACCTAATTCAGCAGCTTTATTTACAGCTACACTTGTCGGGTAATCTGGCCCATTCACTTGATTACCTAAAGACAAATTAATGATATCCACATCATCTTTTATCGCCTGCTCCATAGCAGCAATCACCTGTACCGAAGTACCACTTCCTCCTGGACCTAACGCGCGATAACCGTATAACTCAGCATCAGGGGCTACGCCTTTTAAATTTCCGTTAGCAGCAATAATGCCAGCAACATGCGTACCGTGTAATGTCGGTTTTCCTTGTTGCGGCTTTGTTTCCATCGGATCATTATCTAAATCAACTACATCATACCCTGATTTGTAATTCGTCTGTAAATCTGGATGGTTATAATCTATTCCAGTATCAATCACGCCCACTTTAACACCTTTACCCGTATATGTTGTATTATTTAAATCAAAAGGAAAAATGGCGTTTTTATCGTTCGGTTGGTTCAATTGGTTCGTTGTTGTTTCATATTTATGAACGGAGTGAACGGTTTTCACAAACTCTAGCGACCCCATTCGCTCCAGTTGTCTTTTATCTCCCTTTAAAGCAAGACCGTTAAACAATTCTGTATACACTGCCACCACTTGAATAGAGGGATAATGATTCTCCAAAAACAATTGATGATCTTTTGGATTACCTTTTACTTCAATAATAACTGCTTTTTCATTCATTTCTTGCTTCTCTTTCAACTGTTCTCCTGAGCTAGTAACACCTATAGAAATAAATGTCATTATCACGACAATCATACTAATAATCATTATTCGTACACGCATAGCATCCTCTCCTTAATAAGTAGGATTTGATGAAAGAAAGGGAAATATACGTGCATATAAGAGCTAATACCCATTTACGCTGTTTAAGTGCAACCGATATGAAAAACACTACGCATACCGCCAAAGCTTTATGACGGAAAAACGCTGTCGCTTTTCTTATACTATAAGGCCAAATAACCTTTATACTTTTGTATAATACAAAAAAGAGATGCTGGGCATTCACAGCAACTCTTTTTTCATTTGTTATTTATCAAAATAATCCACAATTGTATCAGCAATTCTGCGGGAGGCTTGTCCATCACCGTAAGGGTTGGACGCTTTTGCCATCTTCTCATGAGATTGTTTATTCGTTAACAATTCATTTGCCATTTGATAAATAGGCTCTTCCTCTGTTCCAGCTAATTTCAACGTTCCAGCTTCAATGCCTTCTGGACGCTCTGTTGTATCCCTTAAAACAAGGACAGGAACTCCAAGCGATGGTGCTTCTTCCTGTACACCACCAGAATCTGTCAATATTAAGTGTGCACGTGACGCGAAATTATGAAAGTCAACGACACCCAAAGGTTCAATTAGGTCAATGCGTGTATCATTTCCTAAAATCTCATCTGCTGCTTGTTTCACAACAGGATTCAAGTGTACTGGATAAATAACGTGAACATCATCATGCGTTTCCACTAAACGTTTAATTGCTCTAAACATTTGCTGCATATTTTTCCCTAGGTTCTCTCTCCGATGTGCAGTCATTAGAATAAGTCGTTTTCCTGCTATACGATCTAAAATTGGACTCGTGTACGAAGGATCTACCGTAGTTTTCAGTGCATCAATAGCTGTATTTCCTGTAACAGCAATTCGTTCACTAGGTTTATTTTCCTGTAATAAATTCGCTTTTGATTTTTCCGTTGGAGCAAAGTGTAAATCTGCCATAACCCCGGTTAATTGGCGATTCATTTCTTCTGGATAAGGAGAGTACTTATTCCACGTCCTTAGACCAGCTTCTACGTGACCTACTGCAATTTGGTTGTAATATGCAGCAAGAGAAGCAGCAAACGTAGTAGTTGTGTCTCCATGAACAAGCACAATATCAGGCTGCGTCTTTTTCATTACTTCGTCCAGCCCCTCTAACGCTCTTGTCGTAATTTGCGCTAGTGTTTGCTGCTTCTTCATAATATTCAAATCATAATCTGGGGTAATGTCAAAAATATCCAACACTTGATCTAGCATTTCACGATGTTGTGCAGTCACAGTGACAATGGATTCAAATTCCTCACTGCGCTTGTTCAACTCGAGAACGAGCGGAGCCATTTTAATAGCTTCTGGCCTGGTTCCAAAAATCGTCATTACTTTTATCCGATTACGTGTCATTATATGTTCACTCCAGAATGTATTGTCATTTCCATCTATTGTACCGAAAAAAAGCTTATCTTGCTATCCTGTACGTAAATTTGTCGACTACTTTGTCCCGAAAAGTCGATCGCCAGCGTCTCCTAATCCAGGAATAATGTAGCCTTTTTCATCCAACTTTTCATCCATCGCACCTAAGTAAATATCAACATCAGGGTGCTCTTGCTTAATTACTTCTACGCCTTCTGGTGCAGCTATTAAACACATCAACTTTACATGCTTTGCTCCCCTATTTTTCAATGAATGGATAGCATCATTTGCCGAACCACCTGTCGCTAACATAGGGTCGATAACGATCAATTCACGCTCATGAATATCAGAAGGTAATTTTATATAGTATTCAACTGGCTGTAATGTATTAGGATCACGGTAAAGCCCAACATGACCTACCTTAGCAGCAGGTATTAAATCAAGCATTCCGTCTACCATCCCTAATCCTGCACGCAGAATAGGTACTAAACCAATTTTTTTGCCTGCTAGTACATTTGCTTTGGTTTCTATTACTGGCGTTTCAATCGTTTTTTCTTGTAAAGGAAGGTCTCGTGTAATTTCAAATGCCATAAGCATGGAGACTTCATCGACTAGCTCACGAAACTCTTTAGTACCCGTGTTTTTATCTCTTATGTACGTTAGTTTATGTTGAATTAATGGGTGATCAAGTACAAATACTTTTCCCATGCGCCGTTCACTCCTTTTGTTTAGTTGCATCTTTAAAATTGTACTCAAAATTACTTTCACATGCAAGTTATGCTTTACATTGTCTCCATTTGTTGTAACCCTTGATCGCTAAGATAGATACACCTTTCACATACTTCCTGCATCGTATAAGTGTCATGATCTAGACACATTCAAACATAGATACTCTTTATACAGGCGAGTCTACATTCCATTATTAGGAAAACTTAACTATTCATGAAAAAGTAAGGTCGCCCCTTGTAGACTTTCTTCAGCAAATATTAATCATCCATAGTCTTATTTATAAGAAAAACTGTACTATTTCATACTTTATATTAGTAAAACTTAGTTTACCGCCAAATGGAGGAAGCTGTAGTTTTTCTTATACTATAACCTTAAAACTTATACTTTCCTATAGTAGAACAAAGGCGCAAGCGCCCGGTTAGCAACGTAGCGAATGGAACGAAACGACTAAAGTTTTAGGAATCATGGTGAGACGGTGTTGACGAACCAATGATGACTTATCGTAGGGCGATTCGTGAAGTCGCCTAGTTGCTGGGCGCTGGAGCCGGACGTGGCTAAATAACTTAGTAAGTTTATCCACAGCTGCAAAATTTTATAATTTCCTAGACTATAAAAAAGAGATGCCAAAGGTGGTGACCCCACAAAGTTAGAGTTTTTATTATGCAGCTGTTTGGCTGGTTTGAGTTCGGTATTGTACTGGACTTAAACCAGCCAATTTTAACTTTATACGTTCATTATTGTAGTAATCAATGTAATCCTCAATTTTTCGCTTTAGCTCTTCATAAGACACTATTTTTTCCCCATAATACATTTCTTGCTTTAGAACGCCAAAAAAATTTTCCATTGCCGCATTATCCGCACATGTTGCTTTTCTAGACATACTTTGAAAGATTTTGTTTTTCTTTAATGTTTTCATCCACTTGTTATGTTGATAGTGCCAACCTTGATCAGAATGAATCGTTGTTCGATATTCAGCTTCATTTTTAATAATTTTTAGTGCTTGATTTAACGGTGCTATAACGAAATCTAATGTTGGACTGTTAGAAATACCATAGGATATAATTTCACCATTATATAAATCCATTATTGGACTTAAATACAGTTTTTGATCTTCGGTACATTTAAACTCAGTCACGTCTGTCACTAGTTTTTGAAGGCGAATGGATGTATTAAATCTACGGTTCAAGCGATTTTTAGCCACTTTTCCAACCTTACCTTTATACGATTTATAGCGAGATTTACGTGTGAATTTCACGCACCTTAAACCCATTTCATTCATAATTCGCTGGACTTTTTTATGATTTATTACATAACCTTGGCTTTTTAACTCTAAATAAATACGACGATATCCGTATTTACCCTCGTGCTTTTGAAAAAGCTCAAGGATGATTTCTTTCCACTCTTTATCTGGATCTTCTTTCTGTAATTGCTTCATATGGTAATGATAAGTCGCCTCTGGAATACCCACAATTTCTAACACATCTTTTAATTTGAATCCTTCTTCTTTGAGTTCGAACGCCAACGCTGCTTGTGCTTTTCGAGGAAGGCGTTCGGATTCTCCTGAAAAGCTTTTAACTTTTTTAAATAGGCATTCTCTAAGCGCAGAAGTTCATTTTCGCGTTCTAACAGTTCTTCACGAGATAACTCTTTTTCTTGTTTCGCTGGTTTAGCTTTATGATTTTTAGACATAGGAGGCCGTCCTTTCGATTTATCTTGCAGGCCCTCTATACCTTCATTCCAGAAAATTCTGTACCAGTTCGCAATTAATGTGGGATTGTTCATCTTAAAAACAATCGCGGTATCTTGATAAGAAGCGCCTGTCCTTTTCATAAAGTTTAATACATCTAACTTAAATTGAACAGGATAAACTTGTTTAGAATGCTTCCTGCGTAGCCCGTCCTCACCAAATTCTTTATAAGCACGAACCCACCTCTCAATTGGTGATTGGCTTGGAATACCATGTTTTTTCGCTAGCAATCCATAGCCCAAGGAATTTTCAAGATATTCTTTTACAATCATCAATTTAAATTCATAACTATATTTAGCCATATAAAAACACCCCAAAAGTCAGATTTTCACTCTAACTTTTGGGGTGCGGCACCAAATCGGCACCTCTTTTTTATGCATAAACAGCATAAAGTGGAAATTTTTCAGTTAATGTTTTTACACGTTGTGCAGCTGTCTCTAGCACCTTTTGATCTTCATGATTTTTTAACGTCATTGCCATAATAGACGCTATTTCTTTCATTTCTGACTTGCCAAAACCACGCGTAGTAACTGCTGCTGTTCCTATACGTAAACCACTGGTAACAAACGGACTTTCTGTATCAAAAGGTATCGTATTTTTATTAGCAGTTATTCCAATTGAATCCAATACGTGTTCAGCTACTTTCCCTGTTAAATCTAGTGGAGTAACATCTAATAATAAAAGATGGTTATCCGTACCTCCAGATACGATACGTATTCCTTCAGATTGCAACGCTTCTGCTAGGACCTTGGCGTTTTCAATAACATGCTTACTATACGTTTTAAAAGAATCAGATAATGCCTCTTTAAAAGAAACAGCTTTAGCTGCAATAATATGCATTAACGGGCCACCTTGCATTCCAGGAAATACGGCTTTATCAATTTTCTTAGCAAATGCTTCCTTACACAAAATCATACCGCCTCTAGGACCTCGTAATGTTTTATGTGTTGTCGTCGTAACAAAATCAGCATATGGAACTGGGTTAGGATGTAAACCAGAAGCTACTAATCCAGCAATATGCGCCATATCCACCATTAAATATGCGCCTACTTTGTCAGCAATCTCACGAAATTTTGCAAAATCAATGATTCTTGAATAGGCACTAGCCCCAGCTACGATAAGCTTTGGCTTTTCCTGTTCTGCTATTTTTAAAACAGCTTCATAATCTAGTTTTTCTGTCTCTTCATCAACACCATAATCAACAAAGCGATATAATGTACCACTAAAATTAACTGGACTACCATGTGTTAAATGTCCGCCATGATTCAAATTCATTCCTAGCACTGTATCGCCAGGTTCTAAAACTGTAAAGTAAACAGCCATATTTGCCTGTGCGCCAGAATGAGGTTGCACGTTTGCATGATCCGCACCAAACAACTGCTTTGCACGATCTCGAGCAAGATTTTCAGCGACATCTACGTGTTCGCATCCTCCATAATACCGTCTTCCCGGATAACCTTCTGCGTACTTATTCGTAAGTACAGATCCCATCGCTTCCATTACTGCTTCTGACACAAAATTTTCAGAAGCAATTAGTTCAATATTATCTTGTTGACGTTTCTTTTCCGCTTCTATTGCTTGAAAGATTTCGATATCAGCTTGTTTGACATAGTCCATTTGATTACCCCCTTTTATGTATAATTCTATTGTAGCTTGAAACGGTTAGAAGAACAAACCCAATTTTTACTTCGTATTCATTGAAAAGAAAGGAACTCTTTCTATATAAGTATTAGAACAGCAAGCGAGTGGCTTAATAATGTCCAAAGATCTCAATACAGTTTTCGCTTATTTAATTAACAGTCTCTGTTCATGGAGTCATGATTATCATCAGGATAGACAGCACGAGCTCCGCCAATTCTTTTCGCACGCGTATAGGCTGCATTAACACGCGCTTCTCCTAAAAATCGTTGTTGAAACCGAAAAGGTACAGCAACTGGTTTCAAATGCATTCCAATCATCGTTTCACCAAAATCTATTCCTGCATGTGCTGCTACATTCTCCACTACCACAGGATCTTCCAATTGTTCAAATGCATAAGCAGCCATCGCCCCTCCGGCTTTTCTAACTGGTATAACGGATACTTCCTCTAATTGAAAATCAATCATCGTGCTTCTTTCCATCACCAATGCTCGATTTAAGTGCTCACAGCATTGAAAACAGAGGCGAATTCCAGTTTTATCTGCCAGTTCCTTTAATGCTTGATAAATAATAATCGCAACCTCTTTCGTTCCTGCCGTTCCAATAGACTTTCCTGCTACTTCACTAGTTGAACATCCAACCACAAATAAATTCCCGCGCTGAAGACGCCCTGACTCTTGCCACTCTTTCTGAATTCCATTCATTTGCACTGTTAATTCTTGATAAAACGACTCTTGCATCAACTTGAAACACCTTTCTTTCGTTATAAAAGAATCTCTAATGAGTGTTGATTTTTTTCATTTCGCACTAACTATTGCACTCCATCTTCATATGTTGTAATTTTACCAATGCGATTATCATGTCGACCGCCATCAAACTCTGTTTCTAACCATACTTTTGCTACTTCACGGGCTAATCCCGGACCAACTACCCTTTCTCCCATAGCAAGTACATTCGTGTCATTATGTTGCCTTGTTAACTTCGCACTATATACATCATGTGTAAGTGCACAACGAATGCCTTTTACTTTATTTGCAGCGATAGACATGCCAATTCCGGTTCCACAAATGAAAATGCCACGGTCAAATTCCCCTTTTGCTACACGTTCCGCTGCCGGTAGTGCGTAATCAGGATAGTCAACAGAACCTTCGCAACTACAACCGGCATCCTCAAATTCAATTCCCATTTCAGTTAACAAATCTTTGATTTCGTTTCTAATTGTCATACCTGCATGATCTGCTGTTATGATTACTTTCATTTGCATAAACTCCTTTTTGTCTCTTATTTTATCATGTTCATTCCATTACATCCTAGTTATTACTCACCACTTTATGCGACAAGGACGATTCTAATATTGATATTAGCCTAGATAAAGATTGGCTTCATCGTCAAACTTTGCTAAAACTTACCAAAAAAACAAAAATTAATTTACTGTAAACTGATTAATTTGCTTATTCAAATTTTTAGCCTGTTCTTCCAACGCATGCGCTAATTCATCAATCTGTTCTATTGTGGAAGCTTGTTCATGTATAGAGGCATTCACTTCCTCAGCACCAGCAGATGTCTCCTCAGCTACAGCAGCTACCTCTTGGGATTGCTTTACTGTATTTTGGATGGATTCCAATTGGCGATCGACTAAATCCGTAATTCTGCCAATCTCTGTTGCCACCTCACTTACAGAACTAGACATCTCCGCAATGGAGGAATTTGTTGATTTGCCATTACTTGCTTCCTGTTTTGCATAGGATACATTATCATTAATTTTCCCAACTACCGTTGCAACATCCTCTTGTATAGCAGTAATTAATCCAGAAATTTGCTGCACAGCTTGTGCACTTTGATCTGCAAGCTTCCGAATTTCATCAGCCACTACAGCAAACCCTTTCCCATGTTCTCCCGCTCGAGCAGCTTCAATTGAAGCGTTGAGAGCTAATAAATTCGTCTGTTCAGCTATTTCACCAACAAGTGTAATAATGGTTTCCACTTGTAGCGCATTCTGTTTTAAATGATCCACATCTTTAAGGGAAGCTTCCTGTTCATTGGCAAGTTTTTGAATTCCTTCCACAAGTTGATTAACTGCGACTTTACTGCGCTCTAAAATTTCCATCATGGCGTTCGATTTATGTTTAGAATCATTGGCTTTTCTTTGTACTTCTTCGGCAAGCTCTGTTGACATTTCTACTGCTTCAGCGGTATTTTGAATGGATTCTGATGCGCTTTCTGCTCCTTTAGAAATTTCATCAGCAGATGAACGTATCGACATAGAATGATGGCTTGCTTGTTCCGAAGCCTGTCGAATTTGTACAACAGATTGATTCGTATTTTCAAAATGTTGATCGATATTATGTACAATATTGCGTAAATTTTTTAACATGCTATCAAAAGCCAGTCCTAAAGCTTTTACCTCATCATCTGATTTGGAGATTTCAATAACTTGATTTAAGTTCCCTTTAGCAGCTTCTGAAGCGGCTGCTTCTAGCTTTTCTAATGGCTTTACAATCACTCTTGCAGCAAAAAAAGCGAGAATACCAGACCATATAATACCAAGGATAAACGTCGTTATTGTAAAAAAGTGTTCAGAAACGTCCCAGTAATCCTTTACATAGTCATAAATAAAGTATATAAATATAGCACTTACTGAATACGTTACCAAAGCTAAGCTCGTTGTAAATAGCACGAGTTTTAAGCGCAAACTGAACCGATATTTCTTCTTCTCCATAGATTATTCCCCCGTCTACTTTGTAAGTTTTTTACGAAGCAGATCAATATACTTATCCAACTCATCAAGCGTCTCCTGATAGGTCCGCAAATCTCCACCAAAAGGATCAGAAATATCATAATTGATTAGATTCGCTTCTAGCCTTCGAATATTCACCATGTCTTCGGCTAAATGTTCTTGAATGCGTTGATTGAGAAGAGAATTATCCAGTTTATGCTGATGTTTCTGGATAAATATTGATCTTTTTTCCTCATAATCTGCATATGCTTTTTTTAACTTTTCCCATACTTTTTTATCGGCTTCTAAGACATATTCCTTTAATGTAAAGTACTTATCTTGAAATTGGGGGAAATTCATAATTAACGACTGCTTATGCTGGGTTGTCATTGTTAAGACTACGTCAGCCCAATGAAGTAAATCTTTCGTAACCGGCTGGGAAAGATGGTTCATTTTTATTTGTTTTTGCTTTAAGACTTCAATCGTTTTAGGGTTTGCTTGTTGATCATTGGTTGCAAATATGCCAGCTGACTGTACTTCTACTTCCGGAATTTTATGCTTCACTAAGGCTTCAGCCATTGGACTACGACATGTATTACCAGTGCACACAAATAACAATCTCATACTGTTACCTCCGATACTAAACTCTGATATCAATATATCATATCCATCTTTCCTTTCACCAGTTCTTCCCCCTGTATAGAGACGAATGAACAACTTCCTTTAGTAAGAACAAAGGCTCGGGGCGCCCGGTCAGCAACGTAGCGAGTGGAACGAAGCAACTAAAGTTTTAGGAATCATGGTGAGGCGGTGTTGCACGAGCCAATGATGACTTATCGTAGGGCGATTCGTGAAGTCGCCTAGTTTCTGGGCGCTGGAGCCGGACGTGGCTAAATAACTTAGTACGTTTATCTACAGCTGCAAAATTTTATAATTTCCTAGACTATTAGAAAAAACTTGGTATAGAACCAAGCCTTTGCGCAGTTATAAAAAACATGCTTACCGCTAAGTCTTTACTGCAAAACAACGTTGCTAATTTTGTTCGTATAAACTTTAAACTATTGAACCTTCCCTATAGCAGAACAACATGCGAACTATTTCTTATTTATCCGAATAATACATGTAAGCCAAAAGCAATTAAAATACTCCCTCCTAACAGCTCACTATAAGCACCTAAGTAACCTTCTACTCTTCTTCCAAGCAGCATGCCGATCCAAGATAGACAAGCACTTACCATTCCAAATAGCAAAAGTGCTATAGCCGTCTTGACTCCAGAGATACCTAAACTTAACCCAACAGAAAAGCTATCAATACTTAAGCCGAGTGCTAATAAAAGCAATCCGACACCAACTGGTTGAATCATTTTTTTTACGTTCTGATTAAAAGCAGAAAAAAACATTTGGGCGCCAATCCCTACAAGTAACAATCCGCCAGCTAAATTAGTTAGACTACCGATTTGTTCTGATATCATAGTACCAAATAGAATACCTAAAAATGGCATAAGTATATGAAATAGCCCTACTACAACCCCAATGAGCGCTATACGCTTTAAACGAAGACGCTGTAACCCTAATCCTAAACTGACAGAAAAGGCGTCAAGTCCAAGCGCAAAAGCTAGAAATAATAAGGCTGTCACCTCACCAATGTATCCTGACACGTAGACTCCCCCTTGGACATGCTTTTAAACTATATGATGATCTAAGGAGAAATATGTTTGATTTCACTAGCGTTGCATAAATAACATCTAAATTTTCAGATCAAATATTCTTTCTAATAAATCCAAAAAAGTAAATACCCAACTAAAGATGGCACTATCCATTTGGAATATATTCACAATCAGACTAGAGTGACAGTCGCTGTTTTCTTATTAAGAAGCACCTTTCCCTTCTATTTTTCGAAGCTAGATATAAGCTGATTTCCATTTAGGCTAGCGTCTAACAACATTTAATTAATCTTAAAATTTTTAGAGGAAATCAAATTTATAAAGGAATAATCTATATAAGAAATTCGAATGTCGTGAATATTTTACATTATGTAAAAAACAAAAAAATAAATTACAATAATTGTATTAGAATTCCAGAAAGAAAAGAGGTATCTCAATGTTAGAGAACTATATATCTGCAGGAAGGGCTGAGAAGAAATGGACCCAGCAACACTTTTCGATGACGTAGGTGTTAGTCGCCAAACAATTGCAGCATTAGAAAAAACAAATATAACCCTTCATTGATATCGGCCTTTAAGATTTCTAATTCATTGGGAAAAGAGATTACAGAAGTATTTAAATTTAAGGAGAAAGTTGTATGATTACGTTAACCACAACCTATTTATAGAGCTAGCATTACTTATTATTGTTTCGGAAATATACAAAGCCAATTTTGAAAGAAAAAAGGAATCAATGGATGAAAGAGGAGAGTTATTATTTTTTTAAAATTAAATCTTTTTCTTATTCAATATTAACAGGAGGAATACTTCTTGGCGTTGCATTAGTAGCAATATTAGATGTGATTCATAAAGAGTATTTTATTTATTACGTAATGATTATATTCTATATTCAAAGTATTGTTCCCTCAATATATTTAGCTGTAGCTAAACGAATATAAAAAATACAAATACAACACTTTGAGAAGTAACTTCTCAAAGTGTTGTAAAAAATCCCTACTTTTTAATTGGAATTTCGCATGTTTTCTCATTGCAGGAACCAGTAGGAAAAATAGTTCGTCCATTTGCAATCCAGTCATAAACTTTTTGTCCCATTCCTATCTTAGATGATAGACTCAATAATGGTTCAAAAAACCTTACATACATATTCTGTTGATGCTGTTTATACCATTCTCTAATTTGTTAGTTGAGTTGATATTATAATCGAATACATCGTCTTTCCAACATAGGAATATCTAGACATTATGGTGAAAAAGGCAAGCTACCCTTTTCCTGGTTTATTTTAAAATCCTCTTATTATTGTCACAACTACAATGAAATGATACGACTAGCAGCTTTCGTTAAGCGATTCATTACTGCTTGTCCAATACCTTGTTCAGGAAAAGACTCACAAAGAATAATATCAACTTCCCCTAATTTAAAGGTACGTAATGCGCCATATAAATTGGCAGCTACTTGCTCCATTGTATTTCCTAGCTTTATGATTGCTTCTACCTGTAGCCTTTCCACGGTACCGTCTTTCCCCATGACACCAACTCTTTTTCCTTCCATCTGTAAACGGTAGATCATACTCTGCAAGTTTTCGCTAGCCCCAGAAACAATCCATAGCGGAACTTCAGGGGAATAATGCCGATACTTCATGCCCGGAGATTTTGGTTGTTCATTTTCATTTTTTACTGCTAAGCCAGGATCAACCATAACAGCCCCCGCTACTTTTTCAATTTGCTCTTTCGTGATACCACCCGGTCGTAAAATAACCGGAATATCCTGCGTGCAATCAATGACAGTTGATTCTAATCCAACACCAGTAGCCCCACCATCCAAAATTCCAGCAATCTTATCACTTAAATCATGCCATACATGTCTAGCACTAGTTGGGCTAGGTCTTCCCGATATATTGGCACTTGGTGCAGCAATTGGTAACTGACATGCGGATAGCAACTGATGAGCAACTGGGTGACTCGGGATTCGGACACCGACAGTATCTAAACCTGCTGTTACAGCAGGAGAACACACATCATTACTCGGTAAGACGAACGTAATTGGCCCTGGCGTATAAGCAACTAATAATTTATCTACATAAGCAGGCCAATAACGTACTAGACTTTCCATTTGCAAAGCATCGGCCACATGAACAATTAGCGGATTATCCTGTGGACGCCCTTTTGCCTGAAATATTTTCTGTACTGCTTGCTCATTTGTAGCATTAGCTCCTAATCCATACACAGTCTCCGTTGGAAAAGCAACAATTTCGCCTTGGTGCAGTAGCTGACTCGCTTCGATTATCGACTCTTGTTGTTCTCTTTTAGTCATTTTAGATATATTCCAATACTTCGTTTTCATTTTCAGTTACCTCTTTTCTACTAACATTATTTTAGTAGATCAAGACGGGTTGTGCAATGAAAGCAAACAGAGTTGCTGTTATTTTGATACTTGAATACTAAGGACGCAATTAATAATCGCCTCGACAACAATGGGAATAATTTAAACCAAAGACATTTGCCGCGATTGGATTAGGACAGTAAAAAGAGGATAGTTTTTCATTCCAATATAGGAAAGTATGAGATGTTTTTGGTTTATAGTATAAGAAAAACAAAGGCTTTTTCCATAAGACTTGGTGACAAGCCAAGTTTTTCTAGGGAATACTATGAAAATATATTCACTTTTACTATACTAAAAACCTGTAGATAACTAATGAACAACATATCCACAGGCCTTACATTTATAAACCTTTATTATTAAGTTTTTTTTACATTTATACACATTTTCCACAACAAATTTAAATGTTATCCACAAAAACAGTGGATAACATTGTTAGTAACTTAATTTTTCGGCAATTTATTTTAGATAACCATCACGAAACATGATACAACCACCAATTACCGTCTTTTTGATCAAATTTATCAACAAAAGCTCTCTCTTTTTGTGGATGAAACTGCAAAGCTTCAAGTAAAATATCCACAACTGGTTGATGACTATGCACATAAACTCTTTTTGCGTGCTGTTGTTTAGCCATCGTTAAAATGGATTCCAATAATACTGGAAGGACAGCTGCTTCTGATTGTGTAATATATAGCTGTTTTAACCAATACGTTCCTTCTTCCATTTCCTCAAGGATAAAACAACCTTCTATCTTTCCTTTTATCTCAACAACATACCCTTTTTGTAATAAACTATCCTTATTCATATGTGGATTACTTAGTAAAAAGTAGTCTAACTTTTCCTGCGATACTTTGTTAGCCTGAATTAAATTCATTTCTACTCACCCCTATTACGGTTTAATAGTTTTGCTTATATATAAATATAGTATATGCACAGACAACGAAATTATGACCAGCCTAACCATTCAAACAAGAAAAAGCTCACTTCCGTATCTTCATCATCTTCTCGCTCCACTTCTTTCTCTTCTTCTTTATCTTCTGTCGTTTCAGCTGATACGGCGCTCGTTCCGTTAGAAAAATCTAGAAAACAGAGAGGAGGAAATAAAACACACCACCAATTGTCACCCTTCCCTTCTCCAATTGTAATTAAAACTGCTTCATATTCACCTGCAGGATATAAAAATTCACCATATATTTTCGTTGGAAAGGAAACATTTTTATTGTAAGACACTTCATAACTTTGTTTTACATCCGCTTTCTTGAGCACGGACCCTACAATCTGATTTAAGTCTGGTATACGTTTTTCTATTAAACTTCTAGCCTGCTCAATATCTGTAATATCCTCTACCCATTTCGTAATCTCTTTATTCACTTGATCGCGTATACTTCTTTTTAATTCTTGATCTGCTTCACTATCACTATTAGCCAATATACGTAAACGGATCGCTTCATCCGGAATAACTTGATATTCATCTTGATTGTTAAGCGCTGTTTCCCCTGATTTTTGGCTTATCACTTGCCCAGGAATAATTAATAATCCAATAAATAATATAACAGCAAAAAATACTAGTTTTTTCATCACCGTCTTCCCCCTTTGTATTCTTCATTATGTACAAAGGGCGATGATTTTAAACTAGTATTCTTAAATATTATTATTTACAATGACCATCCGATCTTTTCCATTGATGTCTTGTAACACTTGTGGATAACTGTCAGGATAAACATACTTGATTAAATCAGATACAGCTTCACCTTGTTGATAGCCTATTTCAAAAGCAACCAAATAAGGTCTCTCGGACAATTGCGCCATTTGATAAACAATTTTTTTGTAAGCAGCTAATCCATTTTGTTCTGCAAACAAAGCTAAATGAGGATCAAAGTTTTTCACTGTATCTGCCATAAAAGAAATATCCTCCCTCGCAATATAAGGAGGATTACAAACCAATACATCCATAGAAATATTTTGTTCTAGTACTGGTGCTAAAAAATCGCCAGCAGTAAATACAACAGCAGCTTGATGTCGGCTCGCATTTTCCTTCGCTACTTTTAGAGCTTGTTCCGAGACATCTGTTGCGTAAACCATCGCCTTAGGCAACTCTAAAGCGAGTGTAATGGCAATTATGCCACTTCCTGTACCCACATCAACAATAGTCGGGCACTTATCCACAAAATGATGGTTTACATGTTGAATAACCTGCTGCACGAGTTCCTCTGTTTCTGGCCTCGGAATAAGTACATCTTCGTTTACCTTAAATTCCCGTCCATAAAACGAAGTGCACCCCATCAAATGCTGTACTGGTATACCCGTTGAAGCATGTTGCTTAATGGCTGCCATATACGGTGTAAGCACTTCTTCTGGAACAAGTTGTTGCATATTCATGTAAAATTTAATAGCGGTCACTTGTAAAAAATGTTGTAGCAAAATAACGGCAACATTTTTTTCTCGACCGTGTTCCTCTAAAAAAAGGGAAGCCCATTGAAGGACTTCGTATTGTTTCTTCACTTCCATATTATTCACCAATTTGTTCCAATTTCTTCGTTTGCTCTTCCATAATTAACGCTTCAATAATTTCATCTAATTTACCTTCTAGAATTTGATCTAGTTTCTGAATAGTTAAACCAATCCGATGATCGGTTACACGATTTTGCGGAAAGTTATAGGTGCGAATACGCTCTGATCGATCTCCAGTTCCTACTGCAGATTTACGATTTTCATCGTATTCAGCTTGAGCTTCTTGTTGATACATATCATATATTCTAGCTCGCAGCACCTTCATTGCTTTTTCTTTATTTTTAATTTGCGATTTCTCATCTTGAATTGAAACCACGATGCCTGTTGGAACATGCGTTAAACGAACAGCTGACATTGTTGTGTTAACACTTTGACCACCCGGCCCACTAGAGGCAAAGGTATCCACACGTATATCCTTTTCATGAATATCCACTTCCACTTCTTCAGCCTCGGGCAGGACAGCTACGGTCGCCGTTGATGTATGAATTCTTCCGCCTGATTCCGTCTCAGGAACACGCTGAACACGATGGGCGCCGTTTTCATATTTCAAACGAGAGTAAGCACCTTTACCGTTAATCATAAAGATAATTTCTTTGTATCCACCTACACCAGTTGTATGAGCTTCCATGACTTCTAGTTTCCACCCATAAGTCTCGGCGTAACGGGAATACATCCGATATAAGTCTCCTGCAAATAATGCCGCTTCGTCTCCACCGGCAGCTCCGCGTATTTCCATAAATACGTTTTTATCGTCATTTGGATCTTTCGGCAATAGTAAAACTTTTAACTTCTCTTCCAATTGTTGTTTATTTTCTGTAAGCTCGTTAATTTCAAGTTTTACCATTTCTTCCATTTCTTCATCTAGCTCGTCTTCTTGCATTTCTTTTGCGTCTTTTAACTGCTGTACGACATCTTTATATTCTCGATAAACTTGAACAACATCTTCTAAGCTTGATTGTTCTTTGGAATATTCTCGAAGCTTTGTCGCATCGCTAATTACTTCCGGATCACTTAGCAATTCATTTAATTTATTGTAACGATCTTCTAAAGATTGTAAACGATCTAACATCACGGCCACCTCTTTCTAATTAACAGTATAATTATAGTATACTCCTGTTATTAGGTCAAAATCGGTGTGGATTAAAGACAAGAACTTCTTTAAAACACCTCTAAGTTCGTGTTCAGGTTGTGCTAGTCTTATTTTATACGAGATAAGAAAATCGGCTTATTTGGACATTTTTGTTAAACATATGTTGGTTGTTGCTTTATTCGGTTTATTTGGTACTTCATGGTGATGGCGGCATCTTGGCTCATAAGATTCAGAAGCTCCAACTAATATAATTGGATCATCATAAGAAGCTGGTTGCCCGTTGATTAAACGTTGTGTTCTACTTGCTGGAGAACCACAAATGGGACAAATAGCATTCAACTTCGTGACGGACTCGCTTAACGCCATTAATTGCGGCATAGAACCAAATGGCTCCCCACGAAAATCTGTGTCTAAACCAGCAACCACAACCCGTATACCAGCATCCGCTAATTGTTCTACAATAGTGACAATGGAAGCATCAAAAAATTGCGCTTCATCTATACCAACAATATCCACATTTTCATTTATATGTTCAAGCAAATCTGCTACATCTTTAATTGGTCGAGCGATTATCGACGTTCCATTGTGAGATACGACTGCTTCTTTTTCATAACGGTCATCTAGAGATGGCTTAAATACCCTTACAGTTAAATTAGCGTATGTAGCACGTCGGACTCGGCGAATCAATTCCTCTGATTTACCTGAAAACATGCTCCCACAAATCAATTCTACCCAGCCACTTTGTTTCATTACATACATACGTCTTGTCCCCCACTTTTCCATTTTCGTTTATTTCCATTTTGCTTATCTGTTCGTTTTTCTATACATGCTTCACTTTCTATGAACATACAACGAATTTGAAGTTCATTTACAAATTTCCATGGTGAAAACTGTAGTTTTTCCTTATACGACAATCCTTATAATTTTATATTTCTATAGTATAAAGTAAAAAAACAGGCAAAGTTGGAGATTTTGCCTGTTTTATACACTATTGTAAATAGATGATTCGTGTTCGGAACTTCATGGGTTCCAACAATTACTTCATATTATATTTTTTCTTGAAGCGATCCACTCGACCACCGACTTTATCAGCCTTTTGCTTACCAGTGTAAAATGGATGTGATTCTGAGCTGATCTCCACACGAATTAATGGGTACGTATTCCCATCTTCCCACTCAATTGTTTCATTGGATGATTTGGTAGATCCACTTAAAAATTTAAAGTCGGAACTCGTATCAAGAAAAACTACTTTTTGGTACTCTGGATGAATATCCTTTTTCATGTTTTCCACTCCTTTTTGCCCTGAATCCTTTGGAGACAGAGTTATTGTAAGAGCCCTCATAGGTAAAATACCTGATCTAAACTCACATAAAAAGATTATAACAGGATGATTTCTATAATGCAATAGTAGGCTTTACCTACTCGGGATTAGAAAATCTTGGCTTAGCGTCATGTGTCTATAGGGAAAGCTGTAGTTTTCTTGATATGAAAAGACGTATTAGTAAATGCTGCTGCCCTCCCAATGCAAGCAATGACTGTTTCTTATAAAGAATAAATCTAATTTTATACTTGGCTATAGTGTGAAAAGCGTGAACAGGTTTAGAATATACTTTAAGAACGTTTCATGCCACGTCGCTTCATCTCTTCATCCATCATTTGGAAAAATTCTTCATTATTTTTTGAAGCTCTTAATCTACGTAAGAAGCGTTCCAGAAAATCATTAGAATCTTGCATTGTTTTACGAATAGCCCACATTTTATCCAAGTGCGATTTATTAACAAGTAATTCTTCTTTTCTAGTTCCAGACCGTAAAATGTCAATAGCAGGAAATATACGACGCTGAGCCAGATTACGATCTAAGTGTAATTCCATATTACCGGTTCCTTTAAATTCCTCATAAATCACATCATCCATGCGTGAGCCTGTATCGATCAATGCTGTCGCTAATACTGTGAAGCTTCCACCCTCTTCGATATTTCGAGCAGCTCCAAAAAATCGTTTTGGACGATGAAACGCAGCAGGATCAATACCACCTGATAACGTACGTCCACTAGGCGGAATAACGAGGTTATACGCGCGCGCCAAACGAGTAATACTGTCCATTAAAACGATAACATCTCGCTTATGTTCCACTAAACGCATTGCCCGTTCTAATACAAGCTCCGATACTTTTATATGACTCTCCGGAACTTCATCAAATGTCGAACTGACAACATCCACATCAGGATGTACAGAGCGCTCAATGTCTGTTACTTCTTCAGGGCGCTCATCTACTAAAAGAATAATTAATTTTGCATCTGGATGATTTTCAGAAATGCTGTTAGCAATCTCTTTTAATAAAGTTGTCTTCCCAGCTTTAGGTGGAGCAACAATTAGTCCACGCTGTCCATAACCGACAGGTGTCATTAAATCAATAATACGTGTTGATATTTCATTTGATTTCGTTTCTAGCTTCATTAAGCGATCTGGGTATAATGCAGTTAGCGCTGGGAAATGCACACGTTCTTTCGCTGTTTCTGGGTCATCTCCATTGACAGCATCTACATGTAATAGACCATAATATCTTTCGTTTTCTTTAGGAGGTCGAACCTTTCCAGATACTTTATCACCATTACGTAAATCAAAGCGTCTAATTTGCGAAGCTGAAATATAAATATCTTCAGCGCTTGGTGAATAGTTAATCGGTCTTAAAAAACCAAATCCCTCGGAAGGAATAATTTCTAATATCCCATCCATAAAGAGGTAGCCATCTTTTTCCGCTTGTGCTTTTAAAATTGCAAAAATTAGTTCTTTTTTCGTTAACTTTGCATAATAAGAGATTTTATACTCTCTTGCTAATTGGTAAATCTCTTTTAATGTTAACGTCTCCAAACGGGAGATAGTTAGTCCTGCCATAAAATCACCTTACCTATAAAAATTTTACTTTCTCTGTTGAAAAACTTGGCTATTCGCTATGTCTTGATAGCAAAAACGCCGTCCACTTTCTTTATCGTATAAATAAAAAACTTGGCTTGTTGACACATCTTTTAAGCGGAAAAAGATGCTGTTTTTACTATAAACCAAAAAAATCTTATACTTTCCTATAGAAAAAAAGATATATATGGTTTTACTAGTACATCTACTACATTATACGAGGATCATGCCCAAACAGACGAAGTGAGATGGTATTTTCTCTTTTAAAACCTGTTCATCTGGAATTACATATAGAAGTAAACTTCAGCCAATTTTTTCTTCATTTCTAGTATCAAAAGTTTTTTTAGTTTGAATTGCTGCAAGAGTCATTTCTACTTAGTTGTAAAGCAATCGTTTTACATCGTCTTTTCCTTCGAATAAAAGCTGCTGTATGGCTACTACTTTCAAAAATTGGAAAAACCAAGCTGGACAAGTCTATATGGGGAAATACCCATACTCAAATATCCTTCTCATCAGCAGCCTGTCCGTTCTACCAATCGGCTACTACCAAACCGTAGTTTTTCTTATACTTTTCTATAGTGTAAAAGACAACCGCATTAATTGGAAAATTTAGTTTATGCACATAAACTCGTAGAAATGTATTTTAATTGAGATGGCCTTTTTCCCTTTCCTTATTCAACTTTATACTTCATGTAGAATGTAGCCTATACCAACTACCAAATGTATTCCATGATACTTCAGTAATATAGCATGAGAAAAACATGACTTCACACCAAGGATTTAAGTCGATAATTACCGTTCTTCTTATACTTTAAACCGCTAGAAATTTTGATACTTTCCTAATAGTACAAGAAATTGAATAGAATTTTTCACTTCTTTATTGGAAAGCCTGTCTTCGAAGAAATGAAGATATTTTGTAGGGAAGCTAGATTCGAAGTTCAACATAATACATAAATTATAAACATATACCATCTTACTCTTTTAACATGCAAAATTCAACCGTATAACGCTATTTAATTACACAAATTATACTAGGTTCATTTTAGCATATGCGAATGAATCTTGAAATAAAACAGAATTGATAAAATGCAAGACAATTCAACGAGGGGTATTCCTATGGTTGGCATGAAAATATGAACTACATGGAAATCTTAAGAAAAAATTATCCTTTTCCCACCTGTTATCTACGCTCATCTTATAAAATCTTTCATCATACTTAGGCTAAATCTAATCTTCTACGGAAACTTGTGCTTTTCTTATACGATTATTGCCAACTATTTATGGTTAGAATAAACTTGAAAATTCCCCATAGTGTAGAGAAAAGGAAGCTGGTGTGCGTAGCTTCCTTGTTACATAAAAGTGAAAAGATAAGGAGCGAGTCACCTTGTTTACAGTTTTCCTTAGGTTCGATCTCAAAATAGAAAGCGGCTCGCTCCATGCAACCTTTTTAATAAAATATAAGAAATGTGCTCTATCTTTTATTTATTCCCCGTTATGAAGTGAACTATACCTATTATTTTATAACGAGATCTGGTTTTTTCTTCAAGCTATGTGTACCATCAATAAAGCGAACGGTTCCACTTTTTGCTCGCATAACTACTGTTTCAGTAGTAGCATTCGTTCCTTTAAATTGAACGCCTTTTAATAATTCTCCGTCTGTAACTCCAGTAGCAGCAAAAATGGCGTCATCCCCGCTGCAAAAATCATCCATATGCAATACTTTATTAATATCCATAATACCCATTTTCGAGCAACGATCGGATTCTTCTTTATTTGCAGGAACCAATTTACCTTGTATTTCTCCCCCCAAGCATTTAAGGGCAGCAGCTGCAATAACACCTTCTGGAGCTCCACCAATTCCTAGTAACATATCCACTCCAGTTTCATCAAAAGCTGTATTGATAGCTCCTGCAACATCACCATTTGAAATTAGCTTAATGCGAGCGCCAGCCTCGCGGATTTCCTCAATTAATTTATGGTGACGTGGCCGATCCAAAACAGTTACTACTACATCTTCTACCGCTTTATTTTTTGCTTTAGCAACGGCTTGTATATTATCAAATGTAGAAGCATTAATATCAATTGTACCAACTGCTTCAGGGCCTACTGCGATTTTATCCATATACATATCTGGTGCATGTAATAATGTTCCTTTATCTGCTATTGCAATTACAGAAAGTGCATTCCAAGAGCCGTTTGCCACGATACTCGTTCCTTCTAGAGGATCAACAGCAACATCAACCCCTGGTCCATTACCTGTACCGAGCTTTTCTCCAATATATAGCATAGGTGCTTCGTCCATCTCTCCTTCGCCAATGACGACCGTACCTTGCATTGGAATTGTATCAAAAACAGCACGCATAGCGGTTGTCGCTGCATCATCTGCTTCTTCTTTCTTACCTCTTCCCATCCAACGTGCTGATTTTAAAGCTGCGGCTTCCGTGACTCTTACTAATTCCATTGATAAGCTTCTTTCCAAAGTTAACCTCTCCCTTTTGTAAACTGTCCTCATCCCAAGAAGAAGTTTGACAAAAAGTATTCTCTCTTTAACAAGCTGATTTCTTCTTAAACCATCTTTACACAACTAGTATACGACATATGATTTATAGATGAAACAATCCAACTGCAATTTATAACTTATCTATCCCATTAGAAAAAATTGATTATTCAAATAAAAAGCTGTCGCTTTGCTTCTATCATAGACCTAAAATTGTATGCTTTTCTATTGTGCCAAAAAGTCGTTACGAATTTTGTAATTCTTCAACTTCTTCCTGCGTCATCGTATCGCGCCAAATTTTTGCACCTAAATTCGTTAGCTTCTCTGTAATCTTTTCGTACCCTCGATCGATATGATCCAATCCCGTTATTTCAGTAATTCCCTCAGCCATTAAGCCGGCAATAATTAATGCTGCTCCAGCACGAAGGTCCGTAGCATTCACTTTAGCTCCTTGTAATTGCACAGGGCCTGACACAATAGCAGATCCGCCTTCTACTTTAATGGAAGCATTCATTCTGCGTAACTCGTCAATATGCTTCAATCTTGCCGTATAAATTGTGTCTGTAACAACTCCAGTACTTTCTGCTTTTGTTAGCAGCGTTGTAAACGGTTGCTGTAGATCTGTAGGGAAACCAGGATATACGAGTGTTTTTATATCTACACTTTTAAAAGGTTGTTTCGGCGCAATAAATAGTTGCTCATTATTTTCCTCGATGGGAACGCCCATTTCTCGCATCTTTGCTAATAGTGATTCCAAATGTGGAGGAATGACATTATCAATCGTTACTTCTTTTCCCATAGCAGCGGCTGCTATAGCAAATGTTCCTGCTTCAATTCGGTCCGGAATGATCGTATGACGGCAGCCGTTTAGGTAAGGAACGCCTTCTATGCGAATCACATCCGTACCAACGCCTTTAATCTTTGCCCCCATATTTGTAAGCAAAGTGGCTACATCAATAATCTCAGGCTCTTTAGCTGCATTCTCTATAATTGTCTTTCCTTTTGCTTTTACAGCAGCAAGCATAATATTGATCGTTGCCCCAACGCTAACAACATCTAGGTATATACGTGCACCAGTCAATTCCTTCGCACGCAAATAGATTGCTCCCTGTTCATTTGTAACTTCTGCTCCAAGTGCTTCAAAGCCTTTAATATGCTGGTCAATAGGTCTAGGGCCTAAAAAACAGCCACCAGGTAACCCTATAACCGCTTTTTTAAATTTCCCAAGCATTGCACCCATAAAATAATATGATGCTCTTAGTTTTTTTACTTTTCCATTTGGTAGCGGCATCGCTATCATCTTAGCAGGATCAATGTGCACGGTTTGTCCATCCCAGGAAACCGAACCTCCAATTTCCTCTAGTAAATCCCCTAATGTGTACACATCAGATATTTGCGGAAGTCCTTCTATCGTCACGTCAGAGTCAGCCAATATAGCAGCAGGTAATAATGCGACAGCACTATTTTTCGCTCCACTTATACGAACTTTGCCATTTAGAAAATGACCACCTTCAACGAACATTTTTTGCATGTAAAAACCTCACTTAAGCAAGGAACATGCGAGCGCATATCCATGCGCCCACATTTACTTGCAATCTTTATTGCAGTAAACACTGCCTTGTCTCTTAGGTTGTACAACATTTCCATTTATATGCAACTAATTTTTTTTATTCCAATCAGCCAAAAACTTTTCAATTCCTTGATCTGTTAATGGATGTGACACGAGTTGCTGAAGTACTTTAAATGGAATAGTGGCTATATGTGCACCCTTTTGTGCAGCATCTATAACATGTAAAGGATGGCGAATTGATGCAGCAATAATTTCAGTGTGAATGCTATGCTTCCTAAAAATATCAGCGATCGTTTCAATCAGGTCCATTCCGTTATGCCCAATATCATCGAGGCGACCAAGAAAAGGAGACACATAAGTTGCACCAGCACGAGCAGCAAGCAAAGCTTGATTTGCATTAAAAATAAGTGTAACGTTCGTCTTAATGTTTAAATCACTGAATGCTTTCACTGCCTTTAAGCCTTCTAGTGTCATTGGAACCTTCACTGTAATATTAGGAGCTATAGCCGCAAGCTCTTTTCCCTCTCGTATCATGCCCTCTGCATTTTCTGCAATTACTTCCGCACTAACCGAGCCAGACACTTCATTCGTTATCTCTTGCAGACGATCATGAAAAGATACACCTTCTTTTGCTACAAGACTAGGGTTTGTGGTTACCCCATCTAGAACACCAAGTGCATTTGCTTCACGAATTTCATCAATATTAGCTGTATCAATAAAGAATTTCATAAATTCCTGCCCCCTTCACATATTGTATAAAAAACTTAGCTTGTTTTTAAAACAATCTATCTTCTATATTATAAAGCATGAGCTTGTAAAAGATAAGAAAATACGTTTATGCTTTTTGTGATGAACCAAATTCACGCATTTTACCAATAACAGTTTCTTTAATCGCATCTTTACCAGGTCCTAAGTATTTACGTGGATCATATAGATCAGGGTTTTCGTTCAAAACTTCACGTACCTTATTCGCTTGAGCGATTTGATTTTCTGTATTTACATTAATTTTAGCAGTTCCAAGTGAAATAGCGCGTTGAATATCTTTTGTAGGAATACCTGTACCTCCGTGAAGTACTAAAGGTAGTTCTACTGTATCTAGAATTTCTTCCATTTCTTTGAAGCCAAGGTTAGGTTCCCCTTTATAAGGACCATGAACAGAACCAAGTGCAGGAGCTAAACAGTCAATACCTGTTGCATCAACTAATTTTTTACACTCTTTTGGATCTGCATAAATAACTCCATCGGCAACTACATCGTCTTCTTGTCCACCGACAGTTCCTAGCTCAGCTTCTACAGACACACCGTGTAAGTGAGCTAATTCCACGACTTTTTTCGTAACAGCTATATTTTCTTCTAATGGATCATGAGACGCATCAATCATAACAGAAGTGAAACCAGCATGAATTGCTTCCGCACACTTTGCAAAGCTTGAACCGTGATCTAAATGTATCGCAACAGGTACAGTTGTGCCATATGCTTCCATTAGTGATTTCACCATTGCAACAACAACATTAAAACCACCCATATATCTTGCAGCACCTTCAGAAACCCCGATAATGACAGGAGATTTTTCCTCTTCTGCAGCTTGCAAAATGGCTTGACCGTACTCTAGGTTATTTAAGTTAAATTGACCAACTGCATAACCATTTTCTTTCCCTTTTTCTAACATTTCTTTCATTGATACTAATGGCATGTATATCCTCCTCTAGATGAACATTACACCTATGTCAAAATAAATTACACTAATAGAATACCAACAACTGCACAAAGTCGCAACAATACG
Organism: Virgibacillus dokdonensis; assembly: GCF_900166595.1. Taxonomy (NCBI): domain Bacteria; kingdom Bacillati; phylum Bacillota; class Bacilli; order Caryophanales; family Bacillaceae; genus Virgibacillus; species Virgibacillus dokdonensis. Next base: position 3,730,437 of record NZ_LT745763.1, read on the forward strand.
CTTGTGAAATTATTTCAAAATGGAGTGAACCAATTCGCAAACTTCCTTAATATTAAATGGTTTACTAAGAATGGTTACAATATTATTACAATCTTCTTTTTCTCGAACAACACCTTCTGTCATGCCAGTCATGACAATTACAGGGATTTGATTGTTTGGTTTTTCCAACTGCTTTAATACTTCAAATGCATTGAATATCGGTAATTGATAATCCATCAACACTAAATGGTAAACGGAAGCATTCATCTTTTCTAGCCCCTCTTTTCCAGTGCTAGCAGTTTCTACATGATATCCTTCTTCCGTTAGTATATCCGTTAATAGCATACAGATACCTGGCTGATCATCAACAACAAGGATTGTTTTTTTCACTATTAACTTCCCCTTTCCAAATCATTTGCCCCCAACAATACTATTCTCTATTACATAACAGATATCCTGCTGCATTTGCTGTTTATCTTAGAGAAACTTGGCTTATCTCCAAGTCTTATGGAGAAAAGCTTTTTTTCTTATACGATAAACCCTAATTTTATACTTTTTTATAGTATAAATAAAATAAAAAAGGGAGCCGCCTACCTTCACCCCGACTCCCGTTTCTAACATATCCCTTATTTATAGACTCCTTATGCTTTCTGAAAATCAACTGCCGCTCCAACAAATCCTTTAAATAAAGCTTGTGCTCGAGTCGGTCGCGATGTAAATTCTGGATGGAATTGACTTGCTACAAACCAAGGATGATCTGCAATTTCAATCGTTTCTACTAGTCGACCATCAGGGCTAGTACCAGAAAATACAAAACCGTATTCTTCCATTTGCTCACGGTAAACATTATTAAATTCATAACGATGACGGTGGCGTTCTTCAATATAATCAGCACCATTATAAGCTGCTTTCACTTTTGTACCGTCTTTTAGTTTGCAAGGGTAAACTCCAAGTCTCAATGTGCCACCAAGGTCAGAGATATCTTTTTGCTCTGGAAGCAAATCAATAATCGGGTATGCTGTATCAGGATCAATTTCTGAAGAATGCGCACCATAAAGACCTACGACATTGCGAGCAAACTCTACAGTAGCTAATTGCATACCTAAACAAATGCCTAAGAACGGAATTTTATTTTCACGTGCGTATTGAACAGCTGTGATTTTCCCTTCAATACCTCGATCACCAAATCCTCCAGGTACTAAAATCCCATCTACATGCTGTAATTGTTCATGAATCGTTTTCTCATCGAGCAACTCCGAATTCACCCAATGTACACGAATATCAGCATCATACATAAATCCAGCATGCTTCAATGCTTCTACTACGGACAAATAGGCATCCGGAAGCTCCACATATTTCCCAACTAAAGCTATATCTACTGTTTTGGATAAGTGACGCACTTTGTTTAGAAGCTCCAGCCACTCTTCCATATCTGCCTCCTTGCAGTCTAGCCCAAAATGATTACAAGTGAGCTCATCTAATCGTTGCTCTTGTAAAGCAATCGGCACTTGATACAATGTATCTGCATCTAACATTTCTATAACAGCTTTTTCATTTATATCACAAAACAAAGCTATCTTTTCCTTCATTTCTTTACTAATCGCTTGTTCGGTTCGTAACACGATAACGTCTGGCTGAATTCCTAAAGAACGTAATTCTTTGACACTGTGTTGTGTGGGTTTTGTTTTCATTTCACCAGCAGCTTGAATATAAGGAACAAGGGTACAATGCAAATACATAACGCTGTCCCTGCCTACATCTTTCTTAATTTGGCGAATAGCTTCCAAAAAAGGTAATGATTCAATATCACCAACCGTGCCACCAATCTCCGTTATAACAATGTCTGCTCCTGTCGCTTCACCCGCACGAAATACTTGTTCTTTTATTTCGTTTGTAATATGTGGTATAACTTGAACTGTTCCACCTAAATAGTCTCCACGTCGTTCTTTGCGAATGACACTTGAATACACTTTACCTGTTGTAATATTGCTATATTTATTTAGATTAATATCGATAAAGCGTTCGTAGTGACCTAAATCTAAGTCTGTCTCCGCACCATCTTCTGTCACATAAACTTCTCCATGTTGATAAGGACTCATCGTACCAGGGTCAACATTAATATAAGGGTCAAATTTTTGGATCGTCACTTGTAAACCGCGATTTTTTAATAACCTTCCTAATGAAGCAGCTGTAATTCCTTTTCCTAAAGAGGATACAACTCCTCCAGTTACAAAAATATACTTGGTCATCTTTTCTTTCCCTCTTTCTCTATATTGTGAAATGCGATAATGAAAACTTTATTCAGTAAGCTGATTGCTTACTGGATGCCTAAGTACCACATGGGTATATAAAGTAAAGATTCTTACATGAATCCATCGCTTAGGAGCTATTTTCTCTCACTTAACTTGTTTCGCATGCGTAACAAGCGGCATAAAACCCTAGCAAAAACAATAAAAGCGTCTCCCCAATCAACCGAGGAAACGCTTTGTTAATTAAAATAAAAGAGCCCAAGATAAATTGTACTGACCTCATTAAAAAAAGTCAAGGCTTTAAAGGATGTTTTAAATTTCCAGATGCATTGTATTCGTTATCCAATGTCGTTTAATTTCTATCCTCAGTTTCATCGTCATCGTCATACGCTTCATCCAAATCTTCATCATATGCTTCATCGTCAAAATCTTCGTCTAATTCTTCTGCATCATAATCTAGACCTATATCTAAATCATCATCTAAAATCTCAATATCCTCATCAACAATATCCAACTCATCTTCGTCTTTTTTCTTCTTTGCTTTTTTCTTTCTTTTCGGAGCAACATTTACTTCTTCATCCATTTTTTCTACAGGGTACCAACGCTTTAATCCCCACATATTTTCGCCAACAGTAAGAAATCTACCTTCAACATTTAAATCTGTATAAAATTGTGCAATCGCATCTTTCTTTTGCTTTTCTGTATAGCCTTTCAAATCTGCTAAACGATTAAATAAGTCTTTAAAGTGAAATGATTTTCTTTCTTCTGCCAGTAATAAGCTAGCCAACTCAATCATTGGCATTTTTTGAATTTCTTCGTGGCTATATTGATTTAAGCTCACGGTCATGCACTCCCTTTAATTTATATTGATGGCTTCTATACCGTTTATTTCATAATAATGAGGTTGCATAATAGAAATGGTTCTCTGTTTGAACACGCACGAATAATATATTATGTAACCTACTTTTGTTCTATCCCTCTATTCTCTTTAATGGATATGAACAACATAATTGAAACCACTTTAACCATACCATACATTATAAACAAAATTATATAGTTTATGCTAGAGATAAAGCAGAAAAAATGCAAGTAAAATGTAGATAGTGACCGCTACGGAAAAACACTACGATTTCCATGGACTGGAGCTCAGACTCCTCGAAAGAAAACAGTTCGCTTTTTTCCTGGGGGGACTTTCCACTGCGCTTTCCCACCGGACAAGGGAAGCTGCGTCAGCGAAACATCGCATGAAGAAAATGACTGTTCATTTTCGAGGAGTCTCCGTGTTTTTCCTCCGCTAACTTAATAGTATCAACTGTCGCTATTTTGGACTGTATCCGCTCGCTCTTACGCAATCCAATCTACTTAACAAACGGATAGTGTATATTTCCATCATGCACCAAGGTATGTTGAAAGCAAAGCGACCCAAACGTGAACCATTTTTGTTCTTCTAGTTGGATTGTCCATCCTTGTTCTTGTTGCTTTTCTTTGATAACCTTGTTCGCCTGCACGAGCACTTTATACATCACATATTGAAGACGTTCTTCCAAACAGACTAAATCATATGATTTTTTATTTATGTTAGAAAAGCTTGTCTATCGTAAGCATTTATAACGATAGAACACCGTCGTTTTGCTTAAACTATAAATCTTAAAAAATCTATAGTGTGAAAAAGAAAAACTTCGCATGAGAAACGTTATACTCATACAAAGCTTTTTGGTTTCCAACGAGATGGTATGCCTGCTTTCTTTAGCTTTTATCGCTCAAGGATTTAGCCTGAATAGATTGTATTAGAAATTGAATTTGGCTATCCATGTAAGTCTCCAGTGTAAATTGCTTTTGTAACATCCATCTCCGAAATCCCCACATCTGCCCTTGAATAAAAATATTATTGGCAAGGAGTTGCCGCTCATTCGAGTTCAAGGAATGAGGAAAGCATTTAGCAATAACTCGCTCTAACATAGACACCATATCTTTTTCTTTCTGTAGCACATAATCTTTACTCTCTTTTTTTAGCGACTTTACTTCTTGGTACATAATGATGACTTCTTCTTGCATGTCATCCATTAAATAAAAATAGGAACGAATTACATTAATAAAATGCGCCAAGGAAGAATTATCAGGATCAATTTGTGCTTCTAAACGTTCACGTACCTGTAAATAAATAGAGTCACATACAAGAAATAGAATGTCTTCTTTTGTACGAATGTATTCATATAAAGTTCCGATGCTAAACCCGGCTTCTTTGGCAATTTCTCTTGTTGTTGTCCGATGGAACCCCTTTTTTTCAAACAAACTAATCGCGGATCTAATAATTTGATTCCGTCGCTTCTCAATTAACGACGGATCTTTGATGGAAGAAAGGATCGAGTTCATTTCCTTCACTCCTTCCCGTTAGGTACTTGGATTCCCACATGCGGCAGTAGCTAATAGCTTAAAACACAAGCTATACGAACGACATCACACACATTGTAAACAGATGTCACCTTACAGTCCGTTTCGTGTTAAAGAGTTAAGATATCATTTTGTAAGCATCCTACCAATGACGAGACGTTGAATTTCATTTGTTCCTTCATATATTTGGGTGATTTTTGCATCTCGCATGTATCGTTCGACAGGATAATCTTTCGTATATCCGTAACCACCAAATATTTGTACAGCCTCCACCGTAATCCTCATCGCGGCATCACCTGCGAACAACTTCGACATAGCAGAAGCCTTTCCGTATTCCATACCCTGTGATTCCAACCAAGCTGCTTGATACGTCAGTAAGCGAGCAGCTTCTACCTCTGTAGCCATGTCTGCTAATTTAAACGAAATACCTTGATTTGCTGCAATTGGCTTACCAAATTGTACCCTTTCCTTGGCATACGTGGTCGCAGCATCCAAAGCACCTTGCGCAATTCCTAATGCCTGTGCCGCAATACCATTTCGCCCACCATCTAACGTGCTCATTGCTATTTTAAACCCTTCCCCTTCGTTACCAAGTCGATTTGCTTTTGGTATACGGCAATTTTCAAAAATTAATTCCGTTGTCGGTGAAGATCGAATTCCGAGCTTTTTTTCTTTTTTACCAAATGAAAATCCTTTTGTTCCTTTTTCAACGATAAATGCTGTAATACCTTTATGCTTAGCATCAGCGTCTGTTTTAGCAAAAACAATATACATATCTGCTACCTCGCCGTTGGTAATCCACACTTTATTACCGTTTAAAATGTAACTGTCTCCATCTTCTTTTGCAGTTGTTGACATAGACACAACATCACTTCCCGCAGCAGGTTCGGATAAAGCATAGGCACCTAACGCCTTTCCAGTTGCTAAGCGATGCAAAAAGTTGTGCTTTTGTTCTTCTGAACCGTACTTATAAATTGGCCAACTCGCTAAAGATACATGCGCAGATAAAGTGACGCCTGTCGAAGCACATACACGTGACAGCTCTTCAACAGCTATAACATAACTCATATAATCAGAGCCAATCCCGCCATATTCTTCTGGCCAAGGAATTCCCGTTAGCCCAAGTTCTGCCATCTGGTCAAAAATCACCCGATCAAATCGCTCTTCTTCATCTCGTTCTGCAGCTGAAGGTTCTACTTCATTTTCCGCAAATTCGCGTACCATTTTTTTTAGCATCTTTTGTTCATCCGTAAGATCAAAATTCATGGACATTTCCTCCTTATTGTTTGAGTAAATTTTTAGCTACCACCATGCGTTGAATTTCACTCGAGCCTTCGTATATTTCCGTAATTTTTGCGTCACGGAACAGTCGTTCAACAGGATAATCTTCCGTATAGCCGTAACCACCAAATATTTGCACCGCTTCAATGGCATTATCTACAGCTACTTTAGAAGCGTGTAATTTAGCCATGGAAACTTCTTTCCCTGATGTCACACCACGCTCTACGAAATGAGTTGCTTGGTAGACGAGTAGTTTAGCCGCCTCTGTCCGAGTTGCCATGTCCGCTAATTTAAAGGAAATGCCTTGGTTTTCTGCAATTGACTTGCCAAATTGCTTTCGTTCTTTGGCATACTTTGTTGCCTGCTCTAGCGCTGCTTCACTTATTCCAAGCGCTTGAGCCGCTATACCAATTCTACCGATATTTAAATTATGCATGGCAATTTTAAACCCTTTTCCTTCTTCTCCCAAAAGTTGTTCTTTGCTAATGCGACAATTGTCAAACGTCAGTGTCACTGTATTGGATCCGTGTAGCCCCATTTTCTTCTCTGGTTTACCAATGATAAGCCCGGGAGTATCCCGCTCCACGATAAACGCACTAATTTCTCTTTCTCCTGTACGCGCAAAGGTGATATATGTATCAGCCACACCACCATTTGTGATAAACACTTTCGACCCATTTAAAATGTATACCTCTCCGTCTTTCACAGCTTTTGTTTTTAGACTTGCTGCATCCGATCCTGCATTCGGCTCTGTTAAAGCAAAAGCCCCTAAATATTCACCACTTGCCAGTTTAGGAAGGTAAAAATCCTTTTGCTGTTCCGTACCAAAATAAAGAATCGGATTCGTTCCAACAGATGTATGGACGGATAAAATAACACCTACCGTTGCACTCACCTTTGATATCTCATGAATGGTTTGAATATACGCAGTGTAATCCATTCCTGCTCCGCCATATTTCTCTGGAATAGGAATTCCCATTAGTCCAAGCTCTCCCATTTGCTTGACGACTTCTATTGGAAAGCGATCCTCCTCTTCCATAAGAGGTACCGCCTTCAAGATTTCGGTTTGCGCAAAATCTCTCACCATTTTATTTAGCATTTGTTGCTCGTCGGTCCAACGCAGCATATTGTTTTCCCCCTCGATCTTTACAAGTTTTTATGTATACACATAAAAACCTCGACCTGTTTTTTTACCTAACCATCCCGCTTGCACATATTGCTTAAGTAACGGGCAAGGTCGGTATTTACTATCGGAAAAGCCTTCATGCAGTACCTCCATAATGTACAAACATGTATCCAAACCAATAAAGTCAGCGAGTGTTAACGGACCCATCGGATGATTCATACCTAGTTTCATCGATGTATCTATATCTTCTGCCGTAGCAACTCCTTCTTGTAATGTATAAATAGCCTCGTTAATCATTGGCATTAATATACGGTTGGAAACAAAACCTGGGAAATCCGCGACAGTAACTGGCGTTTTATGTAATGCTCTCGCCATTTGCTCAACTTTAAAATAGGTTTCATCACTTGTTTGTAATCCCCGAATAATTTCCACCAACTCCATAATTGGAACCGGATTCATAAAATGCATGCCAATCACCCGGTCAGGGCGATTCGTCGCAGATGCTAGTTTAGTAATTGGCAAAGATGACGTATTAGAAGCTAAAATAGTACGTGCTGGCGCTAATTGGTCCAACTCTTTAAAAATAGCCGCTTTTGCATCCATATTTTCGATGACAGCCTCAATAACGATATCCGCCTTTTCCACAGCTTCTACCTTCTCTGCACGTTGCAATCTTTGCAGCGTTTCATCACGTTGTTCTTCCGTTATTCGTTCTTTTTCAAAAGCTCGTTGTACAAACGTGTGAATTCTTTTCATACCATTATCCAATGATGCGACATGTTTATCATATACGACTACATGAAACCCAGCTTGAGCACAGACCTGGGCAATTCCTGCCCCCATTTGCCCAGCGCCTATGACCATCACTTGTTTAATATCCAATTCCTCTCCCCCTTGTTAATTACTGTTTAGGTACTTCGATTAAAACAGCGTCACCTTGACCTCCTCCGCTACAAATTGCAGCAATGCCAAGTCCACCCCCACGTCGTTTAAGCTCATAAATAAGCGTTAGAATAATCCGCGCTCCACTTGCACCGATTGGATGACCCAATGCAACTGCCCCACCATTTACATTCACCTTTTCCGGATCAATCCCGGCAATTTTGCCACTCGCTAATGCCACTGCAGCAAACGCTTCATTAATTTCAAATAAATCAATTTCTTCTTTGGAATACCCCGTTTTTTCCAATAATTGATTAATAACTAGACCTGGTGTTTTCGGAAAATCTTCTGCAGGAACAGCAATTTCCGTATGCCCTTTTATAACTGCTAATGCTTCTTTTCCAAGTTCAGAAGCTTTTTCATCTGACATAACAACAAATGCACATGCACCATCATTTATCCCCGGAGCATTCCCTGCGGTGATCGTACCATCTCGGTCAAATGCCGATCGAAGCTTCGCTAGTTTTTCTATGCTCGTATCTTTTCTTGGAGCTTCATCTTGATCGACAATAATTGGCCCCCCCCTACGTTGTGGCACTTCCATAGCTACAATCTCTTCAGCAAACTTGCCATCCTCTATCGCTTCTACAGCACGTTGATGGCTGCGATACGCCCATTCATCCTGTTCCTCTCGCGTTAAATCATACTCTGCTGCTGTCGTATTGCCATACGTTCCCATATGCACACCATGGAAAGAACAAGTCAATCCATCATGTACCATCATATCGACAACTTTCTTGTCACCCATTCGATTACCCCAACGAGCATCTGGTAAAAAGTATGGAGCATTACTCATGCTCTCCATCCCACCAGCAACAATGATATCTTCATCTCCTAAACGAATAAGCTGGTTTGCTAATGTAACACTTCGTAATCCCGAGGCACATACCTTGTTCACCGTTTCTGTCTTCACTTCCCAAGGAATTCCTGCTTCCCTGGCTGCTTGTCTAGAAGGAATTTGCCCTTGACCGCCCTGTAAAACATTTCCTATAATTACCTCATCTACATCACTACCAGTTATATGGGCACGTTTTAATGCTTCTTCAATAGCCTTCCCCCCTAACTGTGAAGCGGTAAAAGGTTGTAGTGCACCACCAAACTTTCCAAACGGAGTCCTAGCTCCAGATACAATCACTGCTTCTCTCATAACTTATTAATCACTCCTTTATTTTGATTGAACGCTCGCTCATCGTTTCATTCGGAATATGTTCAAAAAGCTAGTTACTTAGAAAAACTTGGCTTGTCGCCAAGTCCTTATGGCGAAAGGCGTAGTTTTTCTGATACTATAAACCATTAAACTTATACTTTCCTATAGTGGAATAAAGGCTCGGGGCGCCCGGTTAGCAACGTAGCGACTGGAACGAATCAACGAAAGTTTTAGGAATCATGCTCCTGCAACAGGAGTATGCCGGCGCCCTCCGGCAAGCCCGTCTTTAGTCGGCCTTCCTATTTAGAACGAACCGATGATGACTTATCCGTAGGGCGATTTCGCGAAGTCGCCTAGTTGCTGGACGCTGGAGCCGGACATGGTTATTTCGTTGAACGTATGCCAAAGCAACAAATTTTACACTTTCTTATACTATAAATCTAAAAGCTTTATCCTTTCCTATAGTGGTAAATATTCTATAGACTATTAGAATAACAGGTATTGTGCAATATTCGAAGTGTTTTTATTGCAAATTTGTTAGAAAAACTTGGCTTGTCGCCAAGTCTTATCGCGAAAGCCTTTGTTTTTCTTTATACGATAAACCCCAGAACTTTGTACTTTCCTATGGTAAGCAGTTAAAGACAATTTCACGCTGTCACACCATTCTATTAAGCGGATTTTATTTGTTCTTCATTACATACAGAAATAGCTAAAATCTCTGCTACATCCATCGTGCTAATATCCTCTTCTACTTCTTTCGCTTTTGTACCATCACTGATCATCGTTAAACAATACGGGCATGCACTAGAAATCATGTTCGGCTTAACCGCTAACGCTTGCTCTGTACGCGCAACATTAATACGATTTCCTGTCGTTTCCTCAGCCCACATTAACCCACCACCTGCTCCACAGCACATCCCATTTTCTCTCGTACGTTGCATTTCTACCAATTCTAACCCTGGAATAGCTTGGAGAATCTCCCGCGGCGGATCGTATACGCCATTATACCTTCCTAGGTAACAAGAATCATGGTATGTCAGCCTTTGGTTAATCGCTTTTTGAGGCTTCAACTTCCCTTCTATCAATAAATCATATAATAATTGGGTATGGTGGTAGACTTCCGCTTCAAATCCAAAATCTGGATACTCATTTTTAAAAATATTGTATGCATGTGGATCAATCGTAACTATTTTTTTCACATCATTTTTCGTAAATTCTCTAATATTTTTCTCCGCTATTTCCTGGAATAAGAACTCATTCCCTATCCGACGAGCTGTGTCTCCAGAATTCGCTTCTTTATTTCCTAAAATCGCAAAGCTCACACCAGCTTGGTTTAATAACTTGGCAAACGCAATAGCAATTTTTTGACTCCGGTTATCATATGCTCCCATAGAACTAACCCAAAATAAGTATTCGAAATCTTTGCCTTCTTTACTTAATTCTTTCATCGTTGGTATGTGCACAGACTCATCTTGTTCACGCCACTTGATGCGATCTTTTTTCGATAATCCCCATGGATTGCCTTGTCGCTCAATATTCATAACTGCTCGTTGAACATCTTGATCCATCTTTCCCTCTGTCATGACCAAGTACCTGCGCATATCGATTATCGTTCCTACATGCTCATTGTTAACAGGGCAGGCATCTTCGCAGTTGCGGCACGTTGTACAACCAGCCAATTCTTCTTCTGTAATGACATCGCCAATTAAACTTGCGCTTTGCACAGTGGCAGCAGCCTCTTGTTTTGCAGTGGCTTGATTGCCCGTAGTGTTGGCAAATGCATAGGCTGGGACCCATGGCGACTTTCCAGTAATTGCTGCGCCTTTTTCTGTTAAATGATCTCGTACTTTAATCATAATATCCATTGGCGATAGCATTTTCCCTGTACCTGCAGCAGGACAAACATCTGTACATCTACCGCATTCTACACATGCATAAAAATCAATCATTTGATGCTGTTCAAAATCTTCCACTTTCCCAACACCGAATGCGATCTCTTCTTCCTCTTGATCTTCGTCCATATCAAAATCAATTTTCTTTAACTTACCTGGTACACGCTTACTTAAAAACACATTAATTGGTGCAGCAATTAAATGGGCATGCTTGGATTGTGGGACGTAAACAAGGAACACAAGGATTGTGATCGTATGAATCCACCAAGCGACATAAAATAATACCATAGCAGCAGTAGATGACAACCAAGAAAACGCCATCGCAATGACACTTGCAACGGGCTCCGTCCACGTTACATCATGACCGTGCCATAATAATGCCATTCCATTTCCAAATAACACAGAGATCATTAATGTACCAATAAACAATAAAACTAAACCTGCCTTAAACCCGCGTTTAAGACGGACAAGTTTTTCAATATAACGGCGATAAAAAGCCCATATCACCGCTACAAGAATCATTAATGTTACTAATTCCTGAAAAAATACAAACCCTGGATAAAGCGGCCCAAAAGGTAAGTGGTTTCCAGGTGATAAACCCTTAATAAACATGTCCATCGCACCAAATTGTACGAGAATAAATCCATAAAACATCATGACATGAATAATGCCAGATTTTTTATCCTTTAAAAGTTTCGACTGACCAAAAACAATTTTCCCTATTCTTCTGAATCGCTCTTTAAACTCCCCATCAAACTCTGACTTTTTCCCTAAACGAATATAAGCCACCCGTGTAGCTACGACTTTTGCAAATAAGTACACCCCATAAATCGTAATGACGGTAAACGCAATGGCATTTACTAACAAAAATGTATTCACTTCACTCACTCCCCCTTATCATGCAGTAGAACAATTTGAATAGGTGCACAACTCTCCCTTGACAACGATTTCATTTTTCAGAAAAATGGTTTGTTTTTAAATCTTATATTTACTACTATAAATATGAATGATCATTCAGTCAACTGTTTTTCTACTATATTTTCTCTTTTAAATAAGAAAGAATAAAGTTTTTTACATCTTTCTGTGAACAAGTATTATAAGTCCCGACATCTTTTTTGGGGTAACAATGAAAGGATTCTTATCTAACTTGTAACAGAATTAATACAGTCCAAGTATCATGGATAAAACAAATTCATATATTATAAAAACTTGGATTGTAGCGAAATCTGTAGTTTTTCTTATACTATAATCGGTTAAATTTTTTACTTTCTTACTAATAGGATAAAAGTGACGTTCTCCTAGTTCATATTATACGGTTTTCAAAACCATATTTTTACATGTAAACGTATTCTTTGTGAATACTTATAAAGAGAGGTAAATGTCATAAAAAAATCACATGTGATTACTTTCACAATATGATATTTTTGTTATACTATTAATAGAAGCTTTAAATTTATGAAGGAGGTAGTTCTATGACTACTACTACTTTATCCCCTTGGAGAACTTTCCGTAGTGGGAAATGGGAACAAGACGTTAATGTTAGAGACTTTATTATACGCAACTTTACTGGCTACGAAGGTGATGAACAATTTCTAGCTAAACCTACACAAAACACTTTAGATCTTTGGAAACAAGTAACAGAACTTACTGCAAAAGAACGCGAAGCTGGTGGCGTATTAGATATGGATACAAAAATCCCTTCTACCATTACGTCACATGGTCCTGGATATCTTGATAAAGATAAAGAAACCATTGTCGGCGTTCAAACAGATAAACCATTTAAACGTGGTTTAATGCCATTTGGTGGTATTCGCATGGCGAAAAATTCATGTGAAGCATATGGCTATGAGTTAGATAAAGAAACGGAGCACATTTTTACGGAATATCGCAAAACACATAACCAAGGCGTATTTGACGCTTACACTCCAGATATGAGAAAAGCACGTAAAGCTGGTATCATCACAGGTTTGCCTGACGCTTATGGACGTGGTCGAATTATCGGTGACTACCGTCGTGTTGCACTATATGGTGTAGACTTCTTAATTAAGAAAAAACAAGAAGAACTTACATTGTTAGAAAACGACGGTGTTATGACTGAAGATATCATTAAACAACGTGAAGAGCATAATGAACAAATAAGAGCATTGCACGAATTAAAACAGTTAGCAGAAAGCTATGGATTTGATATTTCTAAACCAGCTACAAATGCGCAAGAAGCTATTCAATGGGTATACTTGGCTTATTTAGCTGCGATTAAAGAACAAAATGGTGCCGCAATGAGTTTAGGGCGTGTATCTACATTCCTAGACATTTATATTGATCGCGACCTACAAGAAGGTCACCTAACAGAAGAACAAGCACAAGAACTTATTGACCATTTTGTTATGAAATTGCGTTTAGTGAAATTCGCTCGTACTCCAGAATATAATGAATTATTTAGCGGGGACCCTACTTGGGTAACAGAATCCATTGGTGGTGTAAGCTTACAAGGTGAGCCGCTTGTTACAAAGAGCTCATTCCGTTTCTTACACACATTAACGAACTTGGGACCTGCTCCGGAGCCTAACTTAACGATTCTTTGGTCTACAAAATTACCAGAAGCGTTTAAAAAATATTGTGCTAAAATGTCCATTGAATCAAGCTCCATCCAATATGAAAATGACGATTTAATGCGTAAACATTACGGTGATGACTACGGTATCGCTTGTTGTGTAAGTGCGATGGAAATCGGTAAACAAATGCAATTCTTTGGCGCACGCGCTAACTTAGCTAAGGCTTTACTTTATGCGATTAATGGTGGCGTAGATGAAAAATTCAAAATGCAAGTAGCACCACCACTTCGTCCGATTACTTCTGATGTGTTAGACTTTGAAGAAGTTATGGAACGTTACGATGTCATCTTAGATTGGTTAGCTAAGCTATACATGAATACATTAAACGTCATTCACTTCATGCATGATAAATATGCGTATGAACGTATTGAAATGGCACTACACGACAAAGACGTTCTTCGTACAATGGCAGGAGGTATTGCTGGACTAAGCGTTGTTGCAGATAGCCTAAGTGCTATTAAACACGCAAAAGTTCATGTTATTCGTGATGAAGACGGCTTAGCAGTAGATTATCGTATTGAAGGGGACTTCCCTAAATATGGTAACAACAATGATGAAGTGGATTCCATAGCTGTAGACGTTGTGAATAGATTTATGAATAAGTTCCGTCAACACGAAACATACCGTAATGCTGTACCAACATTATCTATCTTAACAATTACTTCAAACGTTGTTTACGGTAAGAAAACAGGTAACACACCAGACGGACGTCGTGCTGGTGAGCCATTTGCACCAGGTGCTAACCCACTTCATGGTCGTGATCAATCTGGAGCACTTGCATCCTTGAACAGTGTTGCTAAAATACCTTATGAAAACTCATTAGACGGTATTTCTAATACAACAAGCTTTGTTCCAAAAGCACTAGGTAAAACAGAAGATGAACGTACGAGCAACTTAGTATCCATTCTTGATGGCTATGCAAGCAAAGAAGGACATCACTTAAACATTAACGTATTTGACCGTGAAACGTTAGAAGATGCCATGGAGCATCCAGAACTATACCCACAATTAACGATTCGTGTTAGTGGATATGCAGTAAACTTCATTAAACTTACTAAAGAGCAACAGCTCGATGTTATTAACCGTACATTCCATAAAGGATTGTAAGCATAATTGTAACTTAATTTTGTTAGGGAGGGCATTTATCCTGCCCTTCCGCCTTAAAGAAGGGGGCTTTACCAATGATCGGAAGAATTCACTCGATAGAAACATGCGGCACAGTAGACGGACCAGGTTTGCGTTATGTCATCTTTTTACAAGGCTGTCTGCTTCGATGTCAATTTTGCCATAACCCCGACACGTGGGACGTAAAAGGCGGGGTTGAGAAAAGTGTAGCCGAAATCATCACAGACCTAAAAGACTACCTCCCATACATTAAGAGCAGTGGAGGAATTACGGTTAGTGGCGGAGAACCATTATTACAAATTGATTTTCTGCTGGAGCTGTTTAAGGAATGCAAAAAATTAGGCGTCCACACGGCAATTGATACATCAGCTGGATGTTTTCGGGAAAGCCCTACCTTTTTAAGGAAAGTGGAGGAATTATTAAGTGTTACAGATCTTGTACTCTTAGATATTAAGCATTTAGATAATGATTTACACAAACAGCTTACAGGGATGCCTAACGCGCATATCTTGAAATTTGCGGAACTATTAGCCGAGAAAAATACACCTGTTTGGATTCGCCGTGTTCTTATTCCAGAAAGAACAAATGACCCAGACGAATTAGCAAGGCTAAATGATTTCATTAAAAATATGGGTAATGTACAAAAAGTTGAAGTACTTCCGTATCATAAGATGGGAATTTATAAATGGGAACATTTAAATTTAGAATACCCACTTGCTGGTGTCGAACCACCTACAGAAGAAGAAGTGAAGCGCGCTAAAGAAATACTTTCTATTCCCGCTGAATCGTAGAATCGTTAGTCGAAATCATCACAAAGACGAGACTAGGCTAGCAAAACGAAAAATGCATATAAAAACATAATTAAAACGAAGACTTTTCGCCATAGAGGGCTGGCGATAAAGTCTTCGTTTTTCTATACGGACAGAGCTTTCTTTTCTTTTAAAAAGCGATGGTTGTTTATAACCGAAACCTTAACATGCTATATTTCCAATAAGGTAACGTTGAAAACTACATTTTCTCTGGCGCCGTTACACCTAACACGCGTAAACCATTCGCCAATGTAATTTTGACAGCTTGCATGAAAGCAATACGCGCTTTCGTTCTTTCGAGATGATCCATATCTAATACTTTTTCCGCATTATAAAAACTGTGTAGCAAGGACGCCAAGTCAAACACATACTGAGTTACTTTATGTGGTGTCTGCATTTGAGCTGCATCAGCGATAACTTGCGGAAAGGCAGCTAATTTTTTTAACAAATCGGTTTCTTTTTCAGCGGTTAAAAGCGAAACATCGGCATCACTATCAACAGGGAGTCCTTTCGCTTCTGCTTGCTTTAACATCGTACAAATTCTTGCATGTGCATATTGCACATAAAAAACAGGGTTATCATTCGATTCAGATCGGGCAAGATCCATATCAAAATCAAGCTGTGAATCATTGGAACGCATTACAAAATAATAGCGAACCGCATCTACCCCGACTTCTTCTATAAGCTCTCTTAATGCTACAGCTTGACCAGTACGTTTGCTCATCCGCACCTTTTCGCCATCCGCAAATAAATTTACCATTTGCACGATTTTTACGGAAAACTTTTCAGCGGGATAGCCTAACGCTTGAATCGCAGCACGCATCCGCGGGATATAACCATGATGATCGGCGCCCCAAACGTTAATAATTTGATCAAACCCACGATCCAATTTATTCTTATGATACGCAATATCCGGGGTTAAATAAGTATAAGTACCATCTTGTTTAATTAAAACGCGATCTTTATCATCGCCAAATTCCGTACTACGGAACCATGTAGCACCATCTTTTTCGTACGTGTAGGTGGCTATTTTTTCTAGTGTCTTTCCAATTTTATTTTCCTTATAAAGGGAGCGCTCAGAAAACCACGAGTCAAAATGAACTTTGAATGCTTGTAAATCTTCTTTAATTTTACCCAGTTCATAACTTAACCCATATTCTTTAAAGAAAGCTAAACGTTCTTCCCTATCTTTTTGTACCCACTGTTCTCCATATTCTTCCCTTAATTGTTTACCAATTTCCGTAATATCTTCACCAAAATAGCCGTCTTCAGGCATGGGTACGTCTTGACCTAATGCCTGCAAATAGCGCGCTTCTATAGACAAGGCTAAATTATCGATTTGATTCCCAGCATCATTAATATAGTATTCTCGTTCAACCCGATAACCAGCAGCATCGAATACGTTACATAAGACATCTCCGAAAGCCGCGCCTCTTGCATGACCTAAATGCAAATCACCCGTTGGATTCACAGAGACAAACTCCACTTGTACACGCTCATTATTACCAGCTCGTGATCTTCCATAGGCTTCTCCCTCTTGTAAAATATTTGGAACAATCGAGCCTAGAAAATCCTCTTTCATAAAAAAGTTAATAAAGCCTGGCCCTGCAATTTCTACCTTTTCAACAGATGCCTTCACTCTATCAAACACGTTTACTAATTCTTCCGCAATTTGACGTGGCGCTTTTTTTGCAACACGTGCTAGTTGCATAGCAATATTTGTCGCAAAATCCCCATGCCTTTTATCTTTTGGTTTTTCAAGCACCATTTCCGGTATTTCTTCTTCACTTGCAAGACCCGCTCGCAAGACGGCATCCCTAATTTGTTGTTTCAATGTCTCTTCTGTTTGCTCTAATACATTCATGCCATGTCCTCCTCTTTTATAACTAAGTCGAGCGTTTGCTGTCTCGCATCTTGTCCATTTAGTTTGAGATCATAAACAATTTGCAGGTTGCCATTCTTTGTTGACGATAACGGTTCATAGACAATAGCTGTCGTATAAGTTTCCATATGTATATTACCATAAGGATGCTTTAGTACATTCTCTGTCGTTTGATTCATATGGAATTGCTGATTCATGGTAACATTACCCGAACGCTTCAAGTTTACCTTTTCACGTTGAATTGTAATCATGTTTTTTACAACAGACGCATCCTCTAATACTTCTTCAAACGTCAGCACGTCTATATTTCCTTTTTGATAAAGCGTACCAGTCTGTTTGCTTTCGTGAAATTCTTTTTGTCCATTGTCATTAATCGTCGTATAAAGTTCAATCCATACAGCTGTTTGTTGCTTATTATTCGACATACCTGACTCCTCCATTCATTTCGTTCCAGATGGAGATTTACTTTATAAATCATAATAGAATAGTGTATTCTTGTGTATTCTATTATAACAAAGATTATTTATCAAGCGGTGAAAGAAGGAATAGAAGACATGACAATCTTATGAAATAACAACTATTTAAACAAGAAGTGTGAATCTCTATATAACTTAATTAGCTAGTTGTATAACTTCTCTTACAAAGAATGTCATGCTTGCTCATACTTTGAAAACGTTTGCTGCGCTCCCCATGTTACAATATAAGCAAACACACTCCCACCAAAGAAAAATAGTAAAGCTGGAATGGTTAGGTAGATAAAATAAAACAAACCGCTAGTAACCCCCATTAAGAATACAGTTAAGAGTGGATGGCCTATGCCAATAACAAAAGCCCACTTTATATATTCCAACGATCTCAACTTAAAATGTGCAAAAATCGGAAAAATATAAAGGAGTATAATCATATACACTAAAAACAGACCGATAACTCCAAAACTAGCAATAAGATAGGCAATATGCCCTTGAGAACGAAGGATTTGAAACTCGATCGTCATCAAATAGCCAATTCCTAAAATAACGTATCCTAATACATTTATTTTGCTAAACTCTTTTCGATATGACCTCCAAAAGGTTGAAAATATTGGTATATCTGTTTCCTTATTCATCCACTTTCTAACAACCGAAAACATAGCAGCAGTAGCAGGTAAAATTCCGAATACAAGTAATCCAGCAACTGAAAATATGATCCATAAAAAATTTAAATAGGCGAACCTAGTAACCCACACCGAGAAATGATAATAGCCTGCTATAAACCCACTCATTGTAGTCCTCCCCTTTCGTTCAAATAATTTTATTCTTTAATTGATCCAATTAAAACCCCTTGCACAAAATATCTTTGAATAAAAGGATACACAAGTAATAAAGGAAGGGAGGAAACGATAATTACGGCATACTTAATTAAGCCTGCTGTTTTCACTTGATCTACGAGAGATTCTGCCCCTCCACCTGCTGTAGGATCGGTTAACTGCATCTGATTTACAACCAAAATTTCTCTTAAAATTAACTGCAATGGAAATTTATCTCTATCAGATAAATAAATTAAGGCGTTAAAATACTGATTCCATAAACCTACTGCATGAAATAAAGCCATAACTGCAATAATAGGAAGAGAAAGAGGTAAAACCACCCTTATAAAAATATAAAAATCAGAAGCACCGTCAATTTTTGAAGCTTCAACCAACTGATCAGGAATGCTTTGTTGAAAAAAAGTACGTGCTACTAATATCGACCAAGCACCTACAACGTTTGGAATAACAATTGCCCACATGGTATCTAGCATACCTAAAGATTTCACTATAAGATAAGTCGGAATAAGACCACCATTAAATAGCATTGTAAACAGAAAAAACCATAATATAGCTTTTTTTGCCATCAGTTCTTTCCTCGATAAAGCATAGGCACATGGCAAAAGAACAAACAAATGAATGGCTGTACCTACTAATGTATATAAAATCGTGTTCCCATATCCTCTCCAAATCGACGCTTCAGCAAAAACTCGCTGATAACCTTCAAACGTAATGTCTACAGGCCACAACCACATCTCACCAGAGCTTACTGCAGTAGGATCACTAATAGAAGCACTTAAAACAAAAACTAGCTGATATACGATTAATACCAATATAATAAGTAAAAATAGTGTATTTAATATATCGAATGACTTGTCTGATAGGGTAACTCTTTTCATTCCTATACCTCCTCGTATAGTATGTTTAGGCATCACTTTTTCGTCTGCTCAATCTTGACTCATTCATACAAATTGTATCTGCTAGCGCCTCGTTACTCTCCACTGCAGGCGGACGCTTTCATCAGGGCTGCTTGTGAGCCTCCTCCCTCACAAAAACCGTTCGCCGTGGGGTATCAAGTCTCATGCTATTGCCGTCGGAGTCGTCGCCTTACGTTCCAAGTAACTTGGTATAATTAATTATTTTTCACTTGACATATTACCGCAGGTCTTACCATAAACTAGAATCTGTTGTTTTTCTTGCTAAATAATTAAATATCACGAGTAATGTAATATTTATAGCTGAATCAAATAACCCAATGGCTGCCGCAAAACTATACTGTCCCTCTAATAATCCCGTTTGATAAACAAACGTTTGAATGACATCGGAAGTGGACATATTCAGATTGTTTTGCATTAATAAAACTTTTTCAAAACCTACCGTCATGAAAGATCCAATATTTAATATAAATAAAACAACAATGGTTGGTAGAATGCTCGGAATGTTAATATGCATTATTCGTTGCAAACGTGTTGCACCGTCTACTTTTGCAGCTTCATGTAATTCTGGGCTAACAGCGGAAAGCGCAGCTAAATATATAATCGAACTCCACCCCAACGTTTGCCAAACTCCTGACCAAGTAAAGACATGTCGAAACCAATCCGGGCTTGTTAAAAACGGGATGGACTCGCCACCTAAAGCAACAATGATTCTATTCACCAACCCAATAGTTGGATCTAAGAAGATAACAATCATTCCTACGACGACAACAACAGAGATAAAATGAGGTGCATAGGTTAAGGTTTGCGCCCATTTTTTAAAAGCGCCTGGTCTTAGCTCATTTAATGAAAGTGCCAATATAATAGGTAAAGGAAATAAAATTAATTGATAAGCACTTAATAACAATGTGTTTTTCAGCAGTCTCCAGAAATAATAGGAATCAAAGAATCGAGTAAAATGATCAAATCCTGTCCATGGGCTCCCCCAAATTCCTTCTGTAGCAATAAAGTTTTTAAATGCAATTTGCACACCATACATTGGCACATAGTGTAAAGTAATAAAATAAGCAAGCGCTGGGACCAAAAATACATACAATTGCCAGTTCCTCAACAATTTTTTCTTTATGGTATAAGTTCTAGATTGATTAGGAAGAGAAGCTTCTGATTTGGTTGCTCTCATTTTTAAACCTCCTCACAAAGTATTTAGGCGTTACTAATCCGCCATTTTTTTCCTACTCGAAATTGTATCTGTGCGTTAACCTATCGCTTTTCACTACAGGCGGACGCTGTTTGAGCTCCTTCCTGGCAAAAAGCGCTTATTGTGTTGTCGGGATACGGATGCTTTTTTTTACAGGAGTCGCACCTTTCGTTCTAAGCGAACGATTGCTTTACTACGTCAGATGTAATTACGGTGCAGCAGTGCTCTAATAAGTATGTAAAAAGCTTCCTCTACATTTCGTTTCATAAACACGTTTCACACTTCACACCGATGAAGAGAAAGCTATTATATCCCCTTACTTTTTCTTTTTAAAGGTTATTCAAAAAATTTATACTAGACAAGGATGACGTTGACTAACTATAATACATCACGCCAAACCGTTTAAGTATTTAAATAATTTAAGGGTTAATTTTCTTTATAACGGTCATAAGCCTGCTTCTGTATTTCCATATACTTATCTACGTTCATATTTTCTACCGTTTCCACATAACTTTCCCATTCTGAAAAATCTTTTTCACCCGTAATAAATGCGGCTTGCATTTCATTAACATATTTTTCCAAGTCTGTTCGCAGAATGGATAATTCCTCGTTCTCTTCAGCAGTATAAGTGAAGCTTGGCCATATTTCTTCTATTAGATGGGGCTCTAAATTTTTAGCAGCTTCTTTATCTGATAGTGCATTTTCAGATCCTGTAAAATAATCATCCGTCACCATAACTGGATGATTACCACCAGGATTGATAATATATTGCGCTAAAGCTTGTGTTAACGTTAACCCATCAGGATTATTGGTTATTTCTTCCACTAATTGCGGGCCACCATCCGTTTCTTCATAAGTGACGCCTTCCATTCCCATAAAAAACATTTTTGCTCCTTCATCACTCCAAAAATAATCAAGCCACTTCAGTGTTGCTTCTGGATTCTCATTCTCACTTGTAATAATAAAATTACCTAAGGAGCGTAATGGAGAAGTTATTCCTGTATACATTTTATCCCTGTTCGGACCTTCAAGTGCATTTCCTGGTATGAACTGACCGCCAACGTCATCACCATATAATTCAATAGGATTAAAGAACTGTACAGCACCGTATAAGTTATCTGCAGCATTTCCTAAATGCTGATCTACTTCAAGTGTATAAATATTCTGCTCAATCAACTCTTCTTCAAATAACCGATTTAAATAGACGAGCATTTCTTTATAAGACGCAGATACAGGGAAAAAACGAATATTTCCCGTTGCTGGATTTTCATCAATAAGCGTATGCAATTGACCTTTGTTTTGAACACCAAATGCGCCGGAAATCCAATGTATAATACGCGACATTTCTGCTACGCTACTAAGTGGAATTTCATCATTTTTTCCATTTTCATTCAGATCTGTTTCTTTTACAGCCTTTAAATACGCATATAATTCTTCTGTTGTTTCTGGGTTTTCCATTCCTAATTGCTCTAACCAATCTCCATTAATCCAACTTTTTGCACCGATTAACAATGATAAGAAATCTGGAGAATATACCGTTGGGACAGAATAAATATTACCATCTGGGAATGTAAGACCTTTTCTAATGTCAGGATTTTCATCAAGCACCTTTGAAATATTTGGAGCATACTCTTCCATTAAATCATTTAGCGGAATAAAAGTTCCTTGCGCTCCGTATGTTTGAATATCTGAAATGGAAACATTTGCAGCATAGAATGCATCTGGCAAATCTCCACTCGCTAAGGCAAGATTCCTCTTCTCATCAAGCCCATCAGCAGGTACTTGATTCCAAGTAATATTCACATTCGTCATTGCTTCATATTCATTCAACAATAAGACATCATTCCAATCATCTGCAGTAGTAGCAGCCTTCCCAGCAAAAATATCTAATTCAATTGGCTCTTTGACAATTGGCAGTTCTTCTTCCGTTAAATTTTCTACCGCTTCTTTGCTACCACCAATTTCTTCCTCTTTATCCTTACTACAAGCGGATACAGAAAAAGTAAACAATAACGCGCCAACAATAACCATTAAAACTCTTTTAACCATTAATAATTCCCCCCTGAACTCACATATTTTATTGCAAGATGAATGTTCACTCCTCTATTTTCCAAGATACCTATCTAATGCCTTTTGCTGTATCTCCATATATTCATCGAGACCCATCTCTTTCATCGTTTGGACATAATTATCCCATTCAGCAAAACTTGTCTCTCCGGTTACAAATTGAGCCTCCATTTCGCCTACGTACTTACTTAAATCTGTTGCTAATGCATCTAGTCGACTCTGTTCATCATCTTCATAGAAAAACATGGGCCAAGGTTCATCTATTAAATAAGGCTCATTTTGTTCCGCATTTTCAATATCTTCTGGTCTAAACTCTGGTGCAGTAGAATATCGAGGATCATCTAGTACAGGGTGCCCGCCACCTGGATTGATAATATAATTTGCCAGCGCTTCTTGAATAGTCAAACCATTAGGGTTATTTGTAATTTCTTCTAAAAGCTTTGGACCTTCTGCCGTCTCTTCATAAGTCTCTCCTTCGAGCCCCATAAAAAACATTTTCTTACCTTGCTCACTCCAGAAGTAATCCAACCAACGTAATGTTGCCTCTGGATTTTCATTTACATTTGTTATGGAGAAATGTCCTAAACTATTTACAGGAGATAACACTGCAGTAAACATTTTGTCTCCATTTGGACCCTCAAGCGCATTGCCTGGAATATACCTACCACCAACCTCTTCCCCAAAATAATCAATAGGGTTAAAGAAATTCATGGCTGCATATCTTCCTTCCATACCGTTTGCAAGAAATTGGTCTACTTCTATGGAATAAATATTTTGTTCAATGAGGCCTTCTGTATATAGTTTGTTCATATATTCAAGCATTTGTTTATATTCCTCAGCAATTCGGTAAAATCGTATTTCTCCTGTTTCAGGATCTTCATCAATCAAGCGATGCATAATTCCTTTATTAGATACGCCAAACGCGCCAGATATTAAGTGATAAAGGCGATCCATCGACACACTACTAAACGGGATAACTTCTTTTCTTTCTACAGATAAATCCTTGGCGGCTTTTAAATACGTATAAAATTCTTCCGTGGTTTCGGGGTTATCCATGCCCACTTCTTCCAAAATGTCTTTATTGATCCACGGTTTATCATCCATTAGTGAAGTAGGAGAGTTTGGATCTCTCAGTCTAGGGATAGCGTAAATGTTCCCATCAGGAAAAGTAATCCCTTGCTTTATTTCTGGATACGTTTCCAAATATTTCTTAATATTCGGAGCATATTCATCAATGAAGTCATTTAAAGGAATGAGTACTCCTTGCTTTCCATATTTATAAACATCCGCATTGGGGAGATATGTACCGTAAAATAAATCTGGCAAATCTCCACTCGCTAATGTTAAGTTTCTTTTTTCAGCTAAGCCGTCAATGGCTACTTGTTCCCACTGCATATCTATATTGGTCATTTTTTCATATTCATTTAGCAGGGGAACATCATTCCAATCTTCTGCAGTAGTTGCAGCTTGACCTGAAAAGACTTCAATAGTAATCTCTTCTTCTACTATTGGCATACCTTCTTCACTTAAATTGGCTATTGCTTCTTCTCTTTTCTTGCCATTTGCTTCCTTATTATCTTCACTACAAGCAGATAAAAACATGACAATAACTATGACAAACAGACAACAAAGCTTCCACTTCACTATCCTTCCCCCTTTAAAACTTTAAATGTAGCATTTTGATAACTCATACACCACTTTTAATAGTTTAGGCTTCTTTCTTACAATACTTACAAAGTGATGAAGTTAATTTGCTCTAATAATCCCCATTCCTTTATACCGACATAAGACCACCTCCTCAGATCATTTCTATGGAAGCCAACTAGGGTTACAAATGAAGCAAAAACTTTATACATCGAGATGAGCAGCTATTGACTGCATAGATAATTGTTGGCTTTTTCTTGTATCAGACTTCCGTTTGGTAACGATTTCTTTAATTTTTAAAATATAAAAAATAAACTTAATTTTTTGTATTTTTATAATATACAACATATATTACCATATTCAAGTTGAAAATAGAACTAAATTTTATGTCTTCTTTTATATTTGTGAACTTTAATTTTAAAAACTTGCCTCTCCTTTTTATTATGAACGTTGTCAGCAACCTCTTAACATGTCATGAATAAATGAATGAAAGAAAATCATTTCTAAAATGGTTTCTTTTTGAACAAACGAGGAAATATATAACGAGAGGCAATTTTTATGTTATATTGCTGCCTATAACTAAACTAGGAACACACCCTACAGAGGAGGAACAATCATGGAAATGACACCAGGAAATAAAATTGTTTTAGTAGGAACTGGAGCTGTAGGAACTAGTTATGCTTATGCGTTAATGAATCAAGGCTTAAGCAATGAACTTGTTCTAGTGGATATAAATGAGGACAAAGCACAAGGCGAAGTTATGGACTTAAGTCATGGCATCGTATATGCCCCTAGTGCTATGAATATTACTCAAGGAACTTATGCCGATTGCAAAGATGCAGCCATCGTAGTAATTTGTGCTGGTATAGCGCAAAAAGAAGGAGAAACGAGATTAGACCTTGTTAATAAAAATGTAGCGATCTTCAAATCTATGGTCGAATCCATTATGGATGCAGGATTTAATGGTATTTTTATTGTAGCAACAAACCCTGTTGATATTCTTTCCTATGCAACATGGAAATTTTCGCAGTTGCCAAAAGAACGAGTAATTGGCTCTGGTACGGTATTGGATTCCGCTAGATTCCGTTTCCTTTTAGGACAAAAATTTGCTACCGCACCAGCTAGCGTGCATGGATATATTATTGGAGAGCATGGTGACTCACAACTTCCAGTATGGAGCACCGCTAACATTTCTGGCACATCCATCGCTGAAAAAATATCGGCCGAAGAAAAAACGCAAATTGCTGAGCAGGTGCGTAATGCTGCCTATGAGATTATTTCCATGAAAGGGGCAACCTACTATGCTATTGGCATGGGGTTAGCCAGAATAACAAAAGCGATCTTAAATAACGAGCATATTATTCTGCCGGTTGGAACGCTATTAACTGGCGAACACGGTCATGAAGATGTCTATGTCGGCGTCCCCTCCATTATTCACCGTGCTGGTGTAAAAGGAGTAGCAGACTTCCCTTTGGATGAAACAGAGCAAAGAAAATTTGCTAGCTCGATTGCCATTTTAAAAGATATTCAAAACCAAGCTTTATTATAAGCTCTAGCATTTAGGACTTTGCATGGAAGATTCATGTTAAGATGTTTATTTCTCCATTTGTTTTCCCATAATGATAATAACGGAATTTATTTGAAGAGGGAAAACATATATGAGAAGCAAACAAAAACACAGCGCAGTTCGCAAACGATTCTTTAAAATAACCGGCATTTTGGTAGGAATATGTTTATCCTTTGTGATCTTCGTTTACATCGCCAGCTACCTTTTAGGCCCCCCACCAATATCAATGAACCAACAAACAACGTTATACACCAAGTCTGGGGAGCCTTTTGCTAAAGTCGGTGAGCATCAAACAGAAGATTGGATCTCGCTAGAACATATTGCTGATGAAGCAATTCAAGCTACACTGGCTGTTGAAGATCGCAATTTCTACAACCACCATGGATTTGATGTAAAACGAATTTTAGGAGCCATTGTTGAAAATATAAAAACATTGTCGCTTAAAGAAGGTGCAAGTACTTTAACACAGCAATATGCAAGAAATCTGTATTTAAGCCATGAAAAAACATGGGGCAGAAAAATTAAAGAGGCATTTTATACAATAAGATTGGAAATGTTCTACTCCAAATCGGAACTACTAGAAGGCTACTTAAACACCATCTATTATGGGCATGGCGCTTACGGAATTGAAGCTGCAAGTAAACAGTTCTTCCAAAAATCTGCTAGTGAGCTTTCGCTAGCAGAATCTGCCATGCTTGCGGGTATACCAAAGGGTCCAACATATTATTCACCTTTGAATGACCCAACAAAAGCAGAGCAACGCCAGCAACATATATTGAAAATCATGGAAAATCAAGCGATGATTTCAAGTCGAGCCTACGAAGAAGCCAAAAACGAAGCGTTACAGTACCATAATGAAGCTAAACGGAATAACAAAGAGCAAATAGGTCCCTATTTCCAGCATGCCGCTATCAAAGAAGCAGCAGCCGTTTTGGAGTTAGATGCTGAGGAAGTTCGTGGTGGTGGGTATCAAATTTACACCACGATGCAAGAAAAAGCGCAAACAGATTTAGAAGAACAGTTTCAACAAACAATGTCTAAGCAAAGTGACATACAAGGTAGTGGATTAGTAATGAATCCGAAAACGGGAGGCATCATTGCGATAGTAGGTGGACGCAGTTATGTGGACAGTCCGTTTAATCGCGCTACGCAAGCAAAGCGAATGCCAGGCTCTACCTTTAAACCTTTTCTATACTATGCAGCGTTAGAGCGGGGCTACAATGCTTCTACCATGTTAATGAGTCAACCTACTACATTTAAGTTAGAAAACGGAAATGTCTATAAACCGAGTAATTTCAATGGCTATTACGCAAATAAGCCGATTTCACTAGCACAAGCATTGGCGCTGTCCGATAATATTTATGCTGTAAAAACAAATATGTTTATAGGCCCTGAAACGTTAGTAAATACAGCCAAACAGTTTGGTTTTACAAGTGATTTGTCAGCTGTACCTTCCTTAGCGCTCGGTTCAGAAGTAGTGTCCATGAAAGAAATGGTTCGTGGATATAGCATGTTAGCAAATGGAGGAAAGAAAGTGGACGGGCATACTGTTTCTAAAATTGTTAACCGCTATGGAGATACAGTCTACACTAAATCTAATGATTCTAACGAACAAGTACTTGATCCGAAAAAGACGTTTATCCTTTCCCAATTAATGACAGGTATGTTTGATCGAGAACTGAATGGATATATGCAAGTAACAGGGTCTACCATTATCGACCAACTTGATCGAAAATACGCGGGAAAATCAGGCTCTACAGATTCTGACAGCTGGATGATTGGTTTTAGCCCTTCCGTAGTTGCAGGAATTTGGGTCGGCTACGATGACAACCGTACGATTGAAGTTGTTGAAGAAATGGCATATGCAAAGGATATATGGGCTAATTTCATGACATCTATACATCAAAATAAGCCCATTAAAAGCTTGCCCATCCCTTCAGGAATTGTCGGCATTCCTGTGGACCCCTCCACTGGTAAACGGGCAACGCCATATTGTTCTGCTAGTAAAGTCATGTTTTTCGAGAAAGGTAGTGAGCCAACAACCTACTGTAATGCACACTTACCAGAGGATGATAAAACTGATAAAGCACCTTTAGAAAAACAAGAAAAGTCATTTATTGAAAGGCTATTTGACTTGTTTGAGTAAAATGCAATAGCAAAAATTTAAGGTGATCAGAGATGGCTATAATTGATTAGAAAAACTTGGCTTGTCGCCAAGTTTAATGACGAAAGCTATGGTTTTCTTAGACTATAAACCCTTACATTTTTTACTTTCCTATAGTAAAAAAAGAGGTCAAACCCAGGTGCCGCACCCCAAAAGTTAGAGTGAAAATCTGACTTTTGGGGTGTTTTTATATGGCTAAATATAGTTATGAATTTAAATTGATGATTGTAAAAGAATATCTTGAAAATTCCTTGGGCTATGGATTGCTAGCGAAAAAACATGGTATTCCAAGCCAATCACCAATTGAGAGGTGGGTTCGTGCTTATAAAGAATTTGGTGAGGACGGGCTACGCAGGAAGCATTCTAAACAAGTTTATCCTGTTCAATTTAAGTTAGATGTATTAAACTTTATGAAAAGGACAGGCGCTTCTTATCAAGATACCGCGATTGTTTTTAAGATGAACAATCCCACATTAATTGCGAACTGGTACAGAATTTTCTGGAATGAAGGTATAGAGGGCCTGCAAGATAAATCGAAAGGACGGCCTCCTATGTCTAAAAATCATAAAGCTAAACCAGCGAAACAAGAAAAAGAGTTATCTCGTGAAGAACTGTTAGAACGCGAAAATGAACTTCTGCGCTTAGAGAATGCCTATTTAAAAAAGTTAAAAGCTTTTCAGGAGAATCCGAACGCCTTCCTCGAAAAGCACAAGCAGCGTTGGCGTTCGAACTCAAAGAAGAAGGATTCAAATTAAAAGATGTGTTAGAAATTGTGGGTATTCCAGAGGCGACTTATCATTACCATATGAAGCAATTACAGAAAGAAGATCCAGATAAAGAGTGGAAAGAAATCATCCTTGAGCTTTTTCAAAAGCACGAGGGTAAATACGGATATCGTCGTATTTATTTAGAGTTAAAAAGCCAAGGTTATGTAATAAATCATAAAAAAGTCCAGCGAATTATGAATGAAATGGGTTTAAGGTGCGTGAAATTCACACGTAAATCTCGCTATAAATCGTATAAAGGTAAGGTTGGAAAAGTGGCTAAAAATCGCTTGAACCGTAGATTTAATACATCCATTCGCCTTCAAAAACTAGTGACAGACGTGACTGAGTTTAAATGTACCGAAGATCAAAAACTGTATTTAAGTCCAATAATGGATTTATATAATGGTGAAATTATATCCTATGGTATTTCTAACAGTCCAACATTAGATTTCGTTATAGCACCGTTAAATCAAGCACTAAAAATTATTAAAAATGAAGCTGAATATCGAACAACGATTCATTCTGATCAAGGTTGGCACTATCAACATAACAAGTGGATGAAAACATTAAAGAAAAACAAAATCTTTCAAAGTATGTCTAGAAAAGCAACATGTGCGGATAATGCGGCAATGGAAAATTTTTTTGGCGTTCTAAAGCAAGAAATGTATTATGGGGAAAAAATAGTGTCTTATGAAGAGCTAAAGCGAAAAATTGAGGATTACATTGATTACTACAATAATGAACGTATAAAGTTAAAATTGGCTGGTTTAAGTCCAGTACAATACCGAACTCAAACCAGCCAAACAGCTGCATAATAAAAACTCTAACTTTGTGGGGTCACCACCCCAGTAAAAACTGGATTCGACCTCTTTTTTGTCCTAGTAATACATGAATAGCCCATGTAGACTATATTTTACAAACTTCCTTCCTAAAGTACAAGTCAAAATCATAATGTTCATAACAAAGTCACAAATTGTTCACATTCATATCTGAATATTACGTGTTGTAAACACAATCTATTTTAGAAAAACTTGGCTTGTCACTAAGTCTTATAGCAAAAGCCTTTGTTTTTCTTATACTATGAACCTAAAAATGTTATACTTTGTATAGTGCAAGAGAATGCACTAACTGGACAAATCTAAATGAAAAATAGCACCTACACCCCCTGATTCGTCCTACCTAACAATCTAGGAGATCCCACCTGTTGATTGAAGTATTACTTTATACAGACAAAGCTGTTTTTAATTCCTCTGTTGAGTTTTCCCACATATCTCGGTCAAAGTCTTCGAGAAAATCTTTTAACAACTGTTTCGATTTATCATCCATATGATCAACGACGATTTTACCTTTCAAAGATTGCTCCATATGTTTTACATGCTGTGGCATCGATTTGTAAGCTCGCTTATTAGGCCGATCCACAAGCAATTCGCTTCCTGCCACACCAGCAAAATATGTCCCTTTTTCATTCCGTTCGACATTTACCCAAACAATCCAATACAATTTGCCATTTGGAACTTCGCTTTTATCTGATAAATATTTCACACGCCGCTCAATATCACTTCTAGCGTGCATTGCCGCCATATCAACATAAGCTTTATTTTCATTCGGATCTACAATGACAGAAGACATATTTTCCAAGCTGATGGAACCATAACCATATCCACCATGGCCATCTGTCGAGTCGTCTTTAATAATTGTAAATTTATTTTTGTTTGAAGACTGATCGAAACTCATTCGAAAGACCCTCCTTCTTTTTCATTATTATTTTGATTGTATCATAGTGAGATTCTAACGTCTAAAGCATGATTTCCCACAAATAATTTAATGACGAATTGTATCAATAAAGGAAATCGCTTCTTGAATTTCCTCGTCTGTATATTTTTGTTTTGGCTTCACCGTATGCACTTTTGCAATTGACTTTTCTAAAGACAAGTCGTCAAAATATAGTATCGTTGCGACTAATTCCAAAAATCGGGAGCTTTTCTCCTTCATAGCATACACTTGCTGTGAAAAATCAGGCATATCTTTCTTGAACTGTTCTAAAAAAGCTTGTCCATCCTCTGTAATTGTATAATGGTATTGATGGTAATTGCTTCTATCTTCTTTTTCTTCTTTAATAAAACCTAAATTACATAGCTCTTCCACCCGTAACGTTAACTCCTCAGAATATGGCCCATAAAAATGAAAAGCAAATTTCTCCTCAAAGGGCATGTGACATTTTTGCAAAATAAAAATCATTTTTTGCAGCTTTTTCCTTCCCGTTACTTCGTTTGCTACTGCAAAAAACTGCATTAGTTTCGCATGATTAGTTAACATGTTTTTCCTCTCCCTGACCAATTAATATTTCTTTCATCCGCTTTTTCTTCCTTGGATCGGATACGTTTTCTAATAAATCATGTGGATAATACAATTTATGATCGGTTCGTTTCTTCCCGGAAATAGCTTCAACGATATCAGACTGCCGTGATAATTCACGCAGTTCACCATTTGGCATTAATAAGTGAATCGGTAAACGCTCCTCCTCTTCCCCAGGGCGGTAAAAATCATATGGTAAATCAGAGGAAGAATCAACGACCAAATAATAATCCGGATTAATATGTACATCCGTAAACAGCTTGTGTAGTTCCATCCATTCATTCATCTGTGAATTAGGATTAAATTCGACATACTTAAACAGCCTGCGATTCATAAACCGCTCGCAGAGATCACGAAGAATCGTATCTTCTTCTTCCTGCCATAGTTGAAAATAATACGTAACAATTCCCTCATCTAATTTTAAATAATCCTCTAGCTTTACATTTCCTTCAAAAAAAGATTTAAAGTGCGTTGGCTTCAATGTAAACGTATATGTAGAATCGTGATATAACACTTTCGCTCGTTGCAATATTTTACAAAGAATGACTTCTGCACTTCTCGTAACTGGATGGAAATATACTTGCCAGTACATTTGATAGCGACTCATAATATAATCTTCCACAGCATGCATTCCTGTTTCCTTAATCACCACTTGATCTTCCATTGGACGCATAACACGAAGAATTCGCTCCATATCAAAATGACCATAGCTTACACCTGTAAAATACGCATCCCGTTGCAAATAATCCATTCGATCAGCATCAATTTGGCTTGAAATTAAGCTGACCACTAATTGGTCTTGATATGTTTTAGCTATCACGTCAGCAACTTTTTGGGCAAACCCCTTTTCTGCTCGTTCTAAAATGGCATTCACTTTGGTGTTACCTAAAATAATTTGCTGTGTATAATGTTCATGATCCAGCTTAAATACCTTCTCAAAAGAATGGGAGAACGGTCCGTGCCCTAGATCATGTAATAACGCTGCACATAAACAAAGAAGACGCTCCTCTTTATTCCAATGTGGACGTCCTTCAAAATTTGTTAGTATTCTTCGTACGATTTCATATACCCCAAGCGAGTGATTAAATCGGCTATGCTCCGCTCCGTGAAATGTTAAATATGTAGTGCCTAACTGTTTAATTCTTCGCAGTCTCTGAAACTCAGGTGTCGCAATCAAATCCCAAATTACCCGATCTCTCACATGGACATATCGGTGCACTGGATCTTTGAACACCTTTTCTTCATGAAGTTGTTCGTTTTTATATGGCATGCTTTTTCATCCGTTTCTTTTCGACGATTTCTTTTTATTATATAATAGAAATGCTGAAGAAAAAAGAGGAAAGATAAACTAAGGAGCGAACAAAGGCTCGGGGCGCCCGTCTAGCAACGCAGCGAGTGGAACGAATCAACTAAAGTTTTAGGAATCATGCTCCTGCAACAGGAGTATGCCGGCGCCCTCCGGCAAGCCCGTCTTTAGTCGGCCTTCCTATTTAGCACGAACCGATGATGACTTATCGTAGGGTGATTTCGTGAAGTCACCTAGTTGCTGGGCGCTTAAGCCGGACGTGGCTTACTATGTTATTTCTCTTATACCAAAGCATCTAATTTTTATACTTTCTTATCCTCGTAGAGAAACATCTCTGTTTAATAAAAACCACGCGTTGTCGCCTTTCTTGAGCACATGCTGGGTTTCGTATTCGATAAGAAAACGAAAGCTTTCCGAATATCAGGCGAACAGACGCCATCGTTCTGCTTATACGATAAACAAATGAACTTTTTTCTTGACGAGCTGTAAGGAAAATGAACAATGATAGATAGAAAGTCAGGAGTTGCTTATGAAAAACTGGGAAAATATGATGGCACATACAACCTTTCGTTATATGGACCATTCAACAACGAACATGTTTGATCAGGAACAATACACCGCTCTTCACTCCTTTGCCATTGATGATGCGCTTGCCCTATCCGTTAGTGAAAAATTATCTCCACCGACAATGAGGCTATGGGTGCATGAACAAACGATTGTACTTGGAATTCCTGATGCAAAACTTCCTTATATCCATGAAGGGGTAGAACAATTAAAACAAGCTGGTTACCATGTTGTCATACGTAATTCAGGTGGACTAGCAGTAGCTTTAGACAGTGGTGTGCTCAATATTTCGCTCATTTTTCCCGATGTTAAAAATGTATCTATTCAAGAAGGATATGAAGCGATGGTCAGCTTTGTCCAATACATGCTAAGTGATTTGACAAAGCGTATTGAAGCATACGAAATTATCCATTCTTATTGTCCGGGAGATTATGATTTAAGTATTAACGGGAGGAAATTTGCGGGAATTTCACAACGTCGGGTAAAAGATGGCGCAGCTGTGCAAATTTATTTAGATGTCGAAGGAGATAGTTTTAAACGAGCGAGTGTAATCAGAGATTTTTATACAGTTAGTAAACGAGGAGAATCGATGAAATTTAGCTATCCCACTGTAGATCCTAATGTGATGTGCTCTTTATCGGAATTATTGCAAACTCCGCTAACCGTAAATGACATGAAGCGTCGAGCAATGAATGCATTATTAAAAGTTAGCGAACATGTTGTTGAAACTAATTTCACACCGACAGAGTATGCACACTATCGCAAAAGATTAGTACAGATGAAGAAACGTAATACAGTAATTCCGGAATGAAAAGCATCTAATGCAAAGCAATAAGCAAACCAAGAAATCTTTCTAGGCGTAATATATGCCCATTCACATTCTAAACTAAAAGAAAACGTTCTTTAATAATAACTAAGAAAGATAAGATAAGATTGTACAAGTACTCTAGGCCCCTACTGATTCGGTGGGGTTGTCAGTTAAAGGAGCCGGATGCGTCCGGTTCTTTTTATTAAATAAGAAAATATATAATAAAGTGCTAGTGGATATGGAAATAGCCGCGTCCGACTCCATCGTCCTATGATAAGTCATCGCCGATTCACGGACCTGCCGCGACGTCGGCCATACCCTTGTTTTAGTGGCATGATTCCTTTATTTCCGTTATTGCTTTCCATCGCAATCTTGCTAAACCATACCCTACACTGTGTTCTTAGATTCCAAATTGATGAATTTCATCTCATTAGTATTAAAATTAAGATAGAGAGAAAATCAAGAGTAATCTTTTCCAACCAATTGTATATACTAAGGATATACAATTGGCTTAGGATGTGTTGGCATAAGACCTGCGCTTGTCTTATCACCTAAAACAATTTAATCAAGTAACAGGTTTTACGGTTCTGTGTCCAATCACAAAAATCGTCAGAGGCTTGGGGGTATGAAGTTGCCCTTCCTGACGGTTTAGCTATATCTGGAGTTATACTCACTGACCAAAGATTGGAACACTAGAAAGTTAAAAATAAAAGGACAAGCCCCAGAAGAAATAGTGGAAGATTGCTTAGCTAAAATACATACATTGTTAGGGCAATAAACATTTCCCCAATAGTCCCCCACTGCTTCAGCCAAGGGGGGCTAACCAACCTAGCGTTTGTCTAAGTTGCGCGGCTTAGTTAGGTATCTTTACGTAGTACAACAATCAAGGATAAAAATTCTCTTTACCATAAGAAGCAAACTACCCCATATAGCGAAACTCGTGAAAAAGTTCACTATATGGGGCATGGATGATGTATTTCGTAATATCAGCTTCTATAATGCTTGAGCTGCTGTAATTACCGCCAAGTTATAAACATCTTCTGCATTACACCCACGAGAAAGGTCGTTAACAGGTTTGTTCAACCCTTGTAATACTGGGCCTACCGCTTCAAATTCGCCTAAACGTTGCGCAATTTTATATCCGATATTACCTGCTTCTAAACTAGGAAAAACAAACACATTTGCATCTCCCTGTAATACAGCACCAGGCGCTTTTTTGGCAGCAACGCTCGGAACAAACGCAGCATCAAATTGAAATTCCCCATCAATTACTAATGATGGATTCTTTTCTTTGGCAATTTGTAATGCTTCCACTACACGTTCTGTTTCATCTGATTTTGCTGAACCTTTTGTTGAAAAGCTTAACATAGCAACACGCGGGTCAATACCAAATAGTTGCGCCGTATTTGCACTCTCCACTGCGATTTCTGCCAAATCTTGGCTGTCAGGTGCGATATTAATAGCACAATCGGCAAACAAATATTTTTCATTACCACGAACCATAACGAATGCGCCCGATGTCTTTTTCACACCTTCTTTCGTTTTAATAATTTGTAGAGCAGGTCTAACTGTATCAGCGGTTGAATGAACAGCGCCACTAACAAGACCATCCGCTTGATTCATATAGACAAGCATGGTACCAAAATAGTTTTCATCTAAAAGTATTTTTTCAGCGTCTTCCTTCGTTGCTTTTCCTTTACGACGTTCTACAAAAGTTTCGACCATTAAATCAAATTCGGCAAAATCTTTTGGATCAATTATTTTACATTGTGATACATCTACTCCTGCTTTTTGCGCCTGTTGCTTGATCCCTACTTTGTCACCAAGCAAAATCGGCATTAACACCTTTGTTGCAGCTAGCTGGCTAGCAGCTGTCAATATACGTTCATCTGTCCCCTCTGGGAAGACAATAGATTTAGATTGACTAGAAACTTTTTCTTGCATTTGTTTAAATAATTCACTCACTTTTGATAAACCTCCTATATGGTTATACTTAAATAGTAGATGATTTTTACGATAAATGAAAGTATTTCTCTTCTATGTCCCTTATGTTTTTTGACATTCTCATGACAATTAAACATATCTCTCTTTATTAGAAGTTATCTCATGCTTAGCATGCCCTATTTATGCTATAGTAGAGGCAGATTTGCCAATTTGCCATGTCTATTGCATATTAGAAAACCTTGGTGGCTTGTCGCCAAGTTTAAGTAGGAAAATTTGGTTTATTGCCAAGCCAAGTCTTTAGGCGAAATATATATGAAAAAACCGCCTGCAAGTCTCATAGTAGATGGTGGTTATCCAAATTTAAGTCATGGCGGTTTTTTTTACTTAAAATTATTGTATTAAAAAAAGGGGG